>JBGSLA010000227.1:0-7379 GCA_041740935.1 Desulfobaccales bacterium
GGGGCGGCACCCGCACCGTGCCCAACTGGACGGCGTCCACGTTGGCCACCCGCACGTGCAGCAACTGCCGGCTGTCCCGCTCGATGACCCGCTGGGGACCCACGAACTCCACGGTGGCCGGGCGGTTGGGCATGACAAAGGTGGTGACCGTGGGGACATAGGTGCGGTTCTGCACCGCGGTCCCGTCTTTCAGGGTGACGAAATGCCCGGCCCCGTATTTGAATTCCCCTTTCAGGGTCAGGACGCCCTCAGGGCTCATTTTGGCGCGGCTCCAATCCAGCTTCACCCGGGGCAGAAAGCGCAGGGAGGACTGGAGGACTTCCAGGGGCACGGGCTGGCTGAAGAACAGCCGCACCGACTCTTGGGCCGCGTCAGGTTCGATCCTGGTGATGGTGAAATTCTTTTGGGGATTGAAAGCGGATGGGGGAGAAACGCCGGCCGCGGTGGGCGGGGGACAGAGCCAGACGGCCGCCAGCGCCACAAAAAGGGAAATGGTAATGATACCGAGGTGAGTGGTTCGCCGTCCGCCCCGTCTTGCCATGGGGAGGCCCCGCTGCAGTCCGCTGGACAACCTGGTCATCATGCGCCCCCGGAGATGTTTTCCCCATGATAATCGAAAAGGGCGCGAGAATAAATACCTCAAGTGAGGGCCCAGGGCCAGGGAGACGGGTGGGCGATATTTTCTTTTCCCTGTTAGGAAAAGCTTGCTTGGTGTAGGGGCAGGCGCCCTCGCCTGCCCGGTTTGGACAGCCGGGGGCGGCTGTCCCTAAAGCATAAAGGCTTTTCATGCTTTACGGGTGGGCCGCAGGCTCATGAGGAGCTGTCCTGAAAGGTTTTTATGTGGAACCGCCGCCCTCGGCGGTTCGTTCGCCGGCGAGGGCGCCGGCGCCACATTTTTCATGTCTTGCGGGGGCGCCGAAGGCCCATGAGGAACTGCCTCCTCACTTCCAGGAGATCTCCCGGCGGCGGCGGAACAGGAAAACCAGGGTGGCGGCGATGATGCAGATCCAGGGAATAACCCGGCCGTAGCGGGTATAGAAGCTGCCCCCCGGCAGCCAGGGCAGGTCCATGACGTGCCCGGCCTCCTTTTCCAGGGGTGAGGTCCAGTAGATGCGGCCATCCCCGCCGATGAAGGCCGAGATGCCGGTGTTGGCCGCCCGGGCCAGGCACACCCGGTTTTCCACGGCCCGGAGCACCGCCATGGACATGTGCTGGTAGGGGGCGCTGGTGTCCCCGAACCAGGCGTCATTGGTGATATTCACCAGAAGCTGGGCGCCGTTTTGGACCTGGGCCCGGCTGAGATAGCCGAAGATGGACTCATAGCAGATCAGCACGCCCAGCTTGCCCTGGGGCACAGCCACGGTGGCCCCCACCGGCCCCTCGGCAAAGTCGCCGATCATGGGCACCATTTTCTGAATGAAAAAGAACACCCGCTGGAGGGGGACGTATTCCCCCCAGGGCACCAGGTGGGCCTTGTCGTAGAAGGCCGCCACCTCCCCCTTGGGGTTGAGCAGATAAGCGCGGTTGAAATAAACCTCGCCGGTGGGGCGCTCTTCGGAGGCCGGGGCCCCGAACAGGAGATACGCCTGGTTTTCCCGGGCTATATCCCGCACCAGCAGATCAAAAGGTGTGTCCTTGCCGGGATGGCGGTTGAAAAAAAAGGGGGCCGCGGTTTCCGGCCAGATGACCAGGGGCGGCTGGTCGCCCACCGGGTTTTGCCGTTTTTCTTTTAAGGCCTCCCGGGTGAGCCGGGCATAGGTCTCGAGGGTGGACTGCACCACCTTCGGGTCCCATTTGTCGCTCTGCTGGATGTTTCCCTGGATGACCGCGGTGGTGATTTTGGGGCTGCGGGCCATGTCGGCGGCGACGCTGCCTTGGCGATAGTAGCCGTAACCGAGCCACACGGCCAGGACCACCACCAGGAGGGCCAGGGCCTTCATGCGGCCCCGGCCGCTGCGGGAGCCCGGAGAGAGCAGGGACAACAGGCAGAAGTTCACCAGGACCAGCAGGAAAGACAGACCGAAGGTCCCCACCAGGTCAGCCGCCTGCACCAGCAGGAGTTGGCGGTAGAGCCCATGGCCCATGAGTTCCCAGGGAAAGCTGCTGATGGGGTAGCCCTGGCAAAACTCCATGACCACCCACAGGGTGGGCGCGAACCACAACAGGCTGACGCCGCGTTTCTCCGCCCAGACCACCCCCCAGGCCCACAAGCCCCGCCACAGGGACAGATAGACGGCCAACAGCAGCAGCACCCCCAAAGCCACCGGCAGCGGCAGTTTCCCGTGGACATGGGTGACGTAGAAAACCCAGGTGAGCAGTCCCAGGTAAAAGGTGACGCCCTGGGCGAACCCCAGCCAGAAGCCGGCTTTGCTTGATTGACCCCTTAAGGCCCACAGCAGGGGGATGAGGCCGACAAATAACAGCAAACTTTGATCGTATCTGGGAAAGGCTACGACCAGGAGGAGTCCGGAGAAGATGGCGGCCAGAAACGGCAGGAGCATAAAGGCCTCCGGGGAGCAAGACGGCGATGGGGGTTCAGTTCAGAAGGACGGCGCAGACCTCCGGGTCCCGGGCCTCAGCAAAGCTCGTCAGGGCTTTCCTGAGTGAGGACCCGCACCAGCACCTCCTTGGCCCGGCGCTGGTCCGCGGTCTTGACCGTAAGTTCGAGATCGTCGATGACCACCCTGTCGTTCACCTGGGGCACCCGTCCCAGAAAATGAATAAGCAGGCCTCCCACGGACTCGAACTTGCCTTCCGGGCGGGGGCGGTGGAAGTGCTCCATGAGCTCTTCCACGTCCAGGCGGGCGTCCACCACTACGGAGCCGTCTTCCTGGGAGATGAGGCGGGGCTCCAGGCGGTCATACTCATCGTAAATTTCCCCGACGATCTCTTCTAAGATATCTTCCAGGGTGATGAGGCCGGCGGTGCCGCCGTATTCATCGATGACGATGGCGATCTGGATTTTGCGCTCCACCAGGTCCCGGAGCAGGTCGCTGATCTTTTTGCTCTCCGGGATAAAATAGGCCGGCCGCAGGACTCGCTCCAGATCCACCTCGGCCGCCGGGGCCAGTTGGAAGGCAATGAGGTCCTTGGCCAGAAGCAGGCCCACGATATTGTCGATGGTTTCCTCAAAGACCGGGAAGCGGGAATGGCCCGACTCCAGGACCAGTCTGAAGATCTCTTCCAGAGGGGTGGTGCGCTCCACCGCCACGATCTCGGTGCGGGGCACCATGATTTCCCGGACGAGGGTATCCTTGAACTCGATGATACTCTCGATCAGGTCCCGCTCCTGGCGGTTGATGAGCCCCTGCTGCTGGCAGAGCTCGAGGATGTTCTCGATCTCCCGCTCCAGATCCTCCGGGTGGGAGATCTGGCGGCGGGAGAAGAAGCGCTGCCAGAGACGCTTGAGGAAACTGGGTCGGGGACTGTCGCCCTCGTCCATGTTCACATTCTCAGGTGTTGTCGCTCTTGTCTGAGAAGACGCTCCACCTTCTTGACTTCCCGGGGGAATTCCAGACCCCGGTTCAACAGGTTGAGTTCGTGGCGGCCGATGCCGAACAACTCGGTGACGTAGGCCACGGCCTTCTGGTGGTCAAAATCCTTGCAGGAAAAAATGTCCAGACTCAAATAAGTCCGGTCGGGATAGGTGTGGATGCTGATATGGCTCTCGGCGATCAGCACAAAACCTGATATGCCCCAATCTTCGGGAATCGGCGCGTGGTATTTAAAGGTGTAGGGCGGCATGATCTTGGTCATCTTGATCAGATCAGGACAATGATCCAGGAACTCGTAAATGAGATCCAGGTTCGCCAGGTTCGCCGGATTGCAGTCGTACCCGTCCAGGGTCAGATGCATCCCGTAACCGAGAGCTGGTTTGTGCAATGCTCCATCCTCCTCCAACCTGGTTTAGGGCGCCGCCGGGAGCTTCCCGGCCCGCTAAACCGCCTGTATCCACAGGATCCAGGCACGAAAGAACGTCGCGGTTCCCCGGGTGGTCAAAATTGGGCCCCTCGACCACCCAAGGGCTCATGCCCGGGGGTGGAGTCAGATATCCCTGTCCCAAAACAGAAGATACCCCTTACCCTTGGGGAAAGGGGTGTGCAGTGCTGGCCCAATCATAACGGAACGTCTTAACGTCCAACTTATATATCCTGTGGACACCCCCCGGTCAATAATTTTTTTTCGTTTTCACCCGGACTTGCCCCCAGAAAATGGCCCTTTGGCTTGGGTTCCCTATTGACGACTCCGATATTGTTGATACATTTAGCCGAATATACTGAGTGCCGGTGAGGAGGAAAAAAGGTGGCCCAAGTTGTCCCCTTCCGGGGGCTGCATTTTGACCCTGCCCAGATAGGTGACCTATCCAAGGTGGTGACCCCCCCCTATGACGTGATCCGTCCGGAGGACAGGGAGGTCTTTGCCGCCACGCACCCCCACAACATGGTCCACCTCATCCTGCCCTCCGCCCTTCCCGGGGATAATCCCCTGGAAAACCGCTACACCCGGGCTGCGGCCCTTTTCCGGCAGTGGCAGCAACAGGGGGTTTTCCGGCGTGACGATAAGCCCGCCTATTATTACTGGGAGACCCGCTTCGAGCACGACGGCAAAACCTACACCCGCCGGGGGCTGGGGGCCCTGGTGCACCTGGAGCCCTTCAGCCGGGGCATCATTCTGCCCCACGAGCAGACTTTTTCCCAGGCCAAGGCCGACCGGCTGGAGCTGTTCAAGAGCTGCCAGGCCCATTTTTCCCCGATCTACGCCCTGTTTCCCGACCAGGAGAACCGCATCCTGGACGATCTGGCCAAGGGCGCGCCGGCCGAGCCCCTGTTTTCCTTAACCGACGTGGAGGGCCGGCAGCAGCGGCTGTACGCCGTCACCGATCCCGAGGTCCAGGCCGCGGTCTATCAGGCCTTAAAACCCCTGCAACTGTTCATCGCCGATGGCCATCACCGCTACGAGACCGCGCTGGCCTTCCAGAAGTGGATGAAGGAGCGCTATCCCCTCACCTCGCCCCGGGCCCCCTTTAATTACATGTTCATGTATCTGGCCAACCTTTACGACCCGGAGCTGGTGATCCTCATGGCCCACCGCCTGCTCAGAGGGCCGCGGCTCAAGCAGTTGGAGGAAGGCCGGGTCCTGGCCCGCCTGGAGGGCTATTTCGAGGTGACGCCCCTTGCTTCTCCCGACCGGGAGCAGGCTCCCTTCGCCCGTTTTATTCAGGACCAACTGGCGGCTACCCGGGATGGTGACACCGAATTCATGATGGTGGGCTTCGGCCTCAAGGCTTGGCGCCTGCGCCTCCGGCAGGGCGTCCGGCAAAAGGTCCTGGCCCGGGACATGCACCCGGCCCTGGCCGACCTGGACGTGGCGGTGCTGAACTACCTGGTGTTCGACAAGGGCCTGGGGCTGGACGCCAAGGCCCTGGATGATCAGGAGACTTTTTTGTATTCCAGCAAAGTGGAGGAGGTCGTCAAACTGCTGGCCGCCAAAAAGGCCCGTCTGGCCTTTATCCTCAATCCCACCAAAATCGAGCAGGTGCGCCAGGTGGCGTTGAACGGCCTGGTCATGCCCCGCAAATCTACTTATTTCTATCCCAAGGTCATGACCGGCCTCTTGCTCAACCCCATTTTGCCCGGCGAGGAGATGGTGCTGCCGGGGGAGGCGGGCTGACCCGGCCGGTTTTGGTTCCTCCTATGCCAAGGTGCTATCAATGAAATAAAATTGCCGGCACAGGCTAAGGGTTCATTAAACCCAATGCCGTTCACTTAAGTAAGCTTCAAAAGATTGGATGACGTCAATTTTTTGTCATTCTGAGGAAGCCGCAGGCGACCGAAGAATCTCAAAAAGCGAGATGCACAGCAATGCTCAGCAGGACAAGGAACCTCAGGAAAATGCAGGGTGGGCTCTGCCCACCAATTCCTAAGACAGCTTAAGTGAACCGTATTGTCATTAAACCCGGAATTTTCACCCCAAAGGATGAAAAAATGTAGAACAGCCGCCCCCGGCTGTTCCTGAAAAGAGCAGGCGGGGGCGTCTGCTCTATATTTTCACAGGGATTTTCACGGTAAAGGTTGGGGTACGGCGAAAATTAGCTGTTTGAACGCAACTTGGTATTACCCCTGGAACAATATCGTAACTTGAAGGCTCTCCTTGGATGCCCCCCTTTGCTAAAGGGGGGTTAGGGGGGATTTGTAAGTTTATCCCAATGGTTATTCAAACAAAATGAATTCCCCGGTAGGGAACTCCTTCCAGTGCCTGGAAAACCTTCTTGTGGAAGGTCTGGATCAAGGGGTGTACACCGCGGCCGCAGCCCTGGTGGGCCTCAGGGGGGAACTTCTCTGGCAGGGCGCGGCGGGGCGGGCCAGCCGGGATATGGCAAGCCCGCCGGCGACCCTGGACACGGTTTTTGACCTGGCCTCCCTCACCAAACCCCTGGCCACGGCCCTGGCCCTGATGTTGCTGGTCAGCCGGGGAAAACTATCCTTCACCGCCACCTTGGGGGAAATCCTCCCGGCCTCCTGGCTCCCTCGGGACAAAGCCACCCTGACCCTGGCCGCTCTTCTGGCGCACCGGGCCGGGCTGCCGGCCTGGCGGCCCTTTTACCAGGACATACTGGCGGCCCCGGAGGCCGAGCGCGCCTCCATGCCGGCCCGTCTGGCCGCGGCCGCGCCCCTGGAATACGAACCGGGCACTGCCACCCTGTACAGCGACCTGGGCTACATGCTCCTCGCGGCTGTGGTGGAGGCGGTGAGCGGCCGGGACCTGGACGATTTTTGCCGCCGGGAAATCTATGGGCCTTTGGGTTTGCACACCCTGGGTTTTGTCCCCAAAGCGCGGCCGGAGGCGAAAGGGCGCGTTTTCGCGGCCACCGAGGCGGGCCTGATTCCTGGCCGCGCCGTCTTCGGCGAAGTCCACGACGAAAACGCCTGGGCCGCGGGCGGGGTGGCGGGACACGCCGGTTTGTTCGGGACCGCGCCGGAGGTTTTTACCCTGGCCGCCTGGCTTTACCGGGCGTATCAGGGACACAGTGGGGATTTGGGGATAAATCAAGAGGTGGTGCGCCTTTTTATGACCCCCGCGGCCCCGGGCTGCCGCACCCCGGGGTTCGACCTGCCCACCCCCGGCATAAGCTCCGCGGGGCGGTATTTTTCTCCCCGCAGCGTGGGCCACACCGGCTTCACCGGCACTTCCCTGTGGCTGGACCTGGAGCTGGGGCAGATGGCGGTGCTCCTCACCAACCGGGTGCATATGGGTCGGGACAACGACAAAATCAAGGCCTTCCGCCCCCGCTTCCACGAAGCCGCGTCCCGGGCCCTGGGGGTTTGCCGGGTGTGAGAGGCGGCACTCTGGGGGGAGGGCTGGGGGAGCAGTGGCTCCCC
>JBGSLA010000228.1:0-2822 GCA_041740935.1 Desulfobaccales bacterium
CACCAGCACCTGCTTGAAGGGCGCCCGCCCCGGAAGCGCCAGCCCTTCCTCCCCGGCCGCCAGGATCACCTCGCCGTAGCGGTTGGCCAGCTTGACATCGCCTTCCAGCAGCGCCACCCGGGTGGCGCCGTCGGGCAGGACCCGCACCGTCAGCTCCGTGCCCCGGATGGTGGCGGTGACCGTGGGGGTCTCCAACTCAAAGAAAAACTGTTCTTTTTTATTGCGCAGCCAGATTTCCCCCTGGGTCACCCCATAGAGGCTGGCCGGCTCCCCGGCCTGGGCCGCGGGGGCGAGCTCCCCCAGGCGCAGCCGGGGCGATGGCGCCACCCTTCTTAAGACCATCACCGTATTTTCATTCAGCTTGATCTGGCTTTCATCCATGGAGAGGATGGCCGCCCGGGAGTTGGGGCCGGTGCGCACCATGTCCCCCCCGGCCAGGTCCTGGTTGAGCCTCGCCTTCTGCCAAACATCAGTCCCGGCCTGGCGGACGGCCACCTGGCCTTGGATGAAGATGAGGCGGCCGGCCAATTCGGCGGCGCCAACCAGGGTGGTCCAGGTTAGGACCAAACCGAGCAGCATCATCTTACAGAAGCAACTGTTGCCCTTCGGCACCTTCATGGCACCATTCCTCCTCCAACACCCCAGCCGCCCAGGGGGACTCAGGAAAATCCCTGAGCCATTCCAGCTTGCCGAAGTGCCGGAAACACCAGTAGCAAGGAATAAACGTCAGGCCTGAAAGTTTTTCCGCGTCCCTCAGCCTCGCCTCCATGAGCCGGGCCATGGCACGGAAATGGCGGCTGAGGCCTTCCCGGAGGGACATCTCCTTAAGATCCCCCAGAAATTCCTGGCCGAAGACGCTGGGCTGGCCTTCTTCCCGGGTGACGTGGGACAGGTTGCAGCAAAGGACCAGATTTCCCTGGTAATCCAGGTTAGCGTATCGCAGGAGGTTGCCGCAGATGAAGATTAAGTTTTGTGCATCAAAGCCTTCAGTGGTGATCTTGTGGCGGAAGATCTTCGCCATACTGCCGGCGATCCAGGCAAGTTTTTCTCTGAGTTCCGGCGGCGAAGGGATGACCCCCTGCCGGATTGCCCGGGGTGAAGGCAGGAGGTGCAGAAAACTGTGATCCTGAGCTCCTAAAGTGGCCCCTAAGAGTGCAACTTCGCTGAGTTCTTCCTGATTGAAGGTGGTGACCACGCTTTTGAAACTGAGAGGGATGCCCTTAAGCTGACAGAGGGTGGCGGCTTCCACCACCTCCCGGAAAGATCCCGTCCCCCGCAGGGCGTCGTGGCTATCAACGGTGGCCCCGTCCAGGCTGAAGCACACCTCGGCAAGCCTTTCCCTGAATTTCGGGGCGGACAACAGGGGGAGGAGATTTTCCCGGAAGCGGTGGCCGTTGGTCACCAAATTGAAGGTAAAGCCATGTTCCACCACGAGGACCAGAAACTCTTCCAGGAACGGATAAAGGGCTACCTCCCCCCCCGTCAGACAGATGGTCCGAAAGTTCAAGGCCCGGGCTTGCGGCAAAACCTCCCGGACCACATCCAGGGACAGGTGCGCCGGGGCGTCCGCCAGGTTGCGGTTGCAGTGAAAGCAGCGGCGATTGCAGAGATTGGTGAGCTCGATGGAAAGTCCGTCCATGGAAAGTATCCTCTCCCTCACCTCGGAGCGCCTGATGGCCTCTTCCAGCTACGGCCAATCCGCCAAAGGCTGAGTTTACCGTGGTTTTTTTACCACGCCTTGAACACTGAACATGGTGCTTGACTTGACGATGGGAGCAGGGTAGAGGTCGAGTCCCGGTGTTTGCCACTCTTCCCGAACCTCACCCCCAAACAATCCCATGGGATCAGGATCATCAGAGTCTGAAGTTCCGGGGGTTACGGTTAGAGTTTTATAGGTTGTTTCAAGCTCATAAAGAAATGTCATTATTTCATTTTCTGGGGCTTCCGGAAATTTTGCCTTTACGAGGTCCAGATATTCTCCTAAAAGAATAGGGTCCTCACCATCACAAGGCAAAAGATAAAGAAGCAGTGCCGTCGTTTTATTAATTGGTCTGTATGTTTTTCTTGCATTAACAAAAATTAATCTGCCAATTATTGGATCATCACCCTCCTTTAACATGACATAAAAAACATTTTTCTTAAGGCTCAACAGCGTTTCGTTAGGGTTTGCACTTAAAAGTTGGCTTGATGTCTTCATAATGAATAACCCTCCTTTTCTCTGGTAGATTTTCCTCGACCCCGTTCGGGGAGGAATCTGCTGGTGGATGAGAGAGAATCGGCTGAATAGTCAGGTCCTTGGGAATATTGGGAAAAAAGATAAAAAAAGCCAGCTTACCGAATCGCCGGTTGCTGGCTTTCTGCAAAAACCATGGAATCCCCTCCGGGGATGGTTGCTTAAACTGTCTGTACTAACTAATATTATCAATAGAATGGCAAAGTAGTCCTCCCTTGTCAAGGAAACTTTACTTTTTTTAGCTTTTTGCCAAATATTTCCGTGAATTGGCTCTTCGAAAAAAAATTAAGGAGTGCTCGTCGCCCGGGAAGCCTCCGCCGGGGCCGGGGGCAGAGACACCGGAATCTCCATGGTCCAGGAGGCCTGCCGGTCGGCAGTAGCCAACACCAGGCGCACGGCCCGGATGGGCGCTGACGGAAAGAAAACCAGGCCCTCCCGGGTCATGCCCGGGGCCAGATCCGCGGCCGGCAGCTTGCGGGTGTCGATGAGCAGGCGCACCCGGCGCTCCAGTTCCTCCCGGCCCCCGGCGGCCCCCACCATGAGGCCCTGGACCCCGCCCAAAATGCCGCCCCAGGCCGCGCCCTGGGCC
>JBGSLA010000229.1:0-4485 GCA_041740935.1 Desulfobaccales bacterium
CCCCTGACCGCCGGGCACCACTACGGAGCCCAGCTCCGGAACAAGCCCGATTCCCACGGTGACCGCGGTGTCCAGGCCGAGGGCCCCGTACTGCCGGGCCACTTGAGCCGCAATCCCCAATTCGGCCAGTTCCCGGGCCACCGGCCGGAGCCAGGCATGGTCTTCGAGCCAGACTCCCCCCTGGGCGGTCTCCATCAGGTGGCGGGCCAAAGCCCGCGCCCCCTGAAGGCTTATTATGTCGGTCCCCGCCTCGGCCCAGCGTTCCGGGGCATGAACATGAAGAGGTAAATCCAAGATGGAAATCTTTTGTGGTTTGGCCGTGAACGATTCTGGGGCAAAAACCTGGGGCGAGATGCCTGGGGTTGCCGGTATGGCTGAGTCTGGATACTGAAAAAGGTCTTTGGCGCCGGACTGCTTATGTGTTTCGAAGAAGCTCTCCCGGGGCAGGTCGCCTCCCAGATGCTCCCGAACCCATCCCCGCCCGAAGCCCCGGAACCAGGCCCGGGCCGGGGACTCGAGGCCGCGATAGAGGCGAGGCCGCCTGAGGATCGCCCCCGCCGCCAGGGTCAGGGCGCGGGTCCTCCGGAAGGCCGGGGCCGTTTGGCGGAGATAACGGATCTTCTTGGGAAGCTCTATGGCCGCCGGGCAAATCGCCGCGCAACTGCCGCATTGGGTGCACAAATCCGAAATGTCTCCCGTGGGCGGCAGGAAAGGCGCCAACAGCGCGCCGATGGCCCCCGGATAAACCCGGCCATAGAGGTGCGCCCCTTTCACCTGAAACACCGGGCAGATATTCAGACAGGCGCCGCAGCGCAGGCAATACAGGGCTTCTTTCAGCTCGGGGTGGGCGGCCAGCCGGCTGCGGCCGTTGTCCAGGATCACCAGATAAAAGGCCTGGGTCCCCCGGGGACCGCTTTTTTTGCCCTTGAAAAAATGCACCAGAGAGGTGAGGCGCTGGCCGGTGGCGCTGGCCGGGAGCAGCCGCAACATGGGCTCCAGGTCGGTGAGCCCCGGAATCATTTTGTCCCAGCCCATGAGGGCCAGGTGCACCGGCGGCAGGGTGGCGCTGAGGCGGAGGTTGCCTTCGTTTTCGAAGCACACCAGCACACCCTCCCGGGCCGCGGCAAAGTTGACCCCGGTGACGCCCATATCCGCCTCGGCGTAGCGCCCGGCCAAATGGTCCGAGGCCAGGCGGGTCAAGGCAATGGGGTCGCTGGGGGCCTCGACGCCAAGATGATCGGACAAAATGGCGGCGATCTGGGAGCGGTTGAGATGCAGGGCCGGCGCGGTGAGGTGAGCCGGGGGGTGGCCGGCCAATTGAATAATAAATTCCCCCAGGTCGGTTTCGGTGAGGTGAATCCCCTGTTGGGCCAAGAAAGGGGCCAAACCGATTTCGTGGGCGGTCATGGACTTCGATTGGACCACCCTGGCGACCCGATGGCGCCTGGCCACCTGTAAAATAAAATCTTTGGCCTGGGCCGCGTCCTGGGCGAAGCAAACCTCGCCGCCCCAGGATTCCACCTGTTCCTGAAGCACGGCCAGATGATCCCGCCAGCGCTCCACCATGGCGGTTTTGGCGGCCCGAATCTCTCGCCGCCAATCTTCCCATTGGGGATAGCCGGCCAGCAGGCGCTCCCGGGCCATAAGGGCCCGGTGGGTGGCCGTGCGCACGGCTGAACCATAGGCGGCAGGGGCTGTAGTCATGGCAAGGGAGGTCCCATCGGGGTATGGGGTCTTCGTCTTCAGGGGCTCAGGCAGTTCAATCCAAGCCTTCGGTTCTCTAAAAACCGTGTTAAACCTGGTGGCACAGGTTTTTAACCTGTGCCTGAACGGGCTGGAAGCCCGTTCTACCGGTCTGTTGGGGTAGGGCTAAGGTCTCGCCCGCCTCCATATGTCGCCTGATTCGGAGCAAAGCCGAGCTTTGCCTCCAACAGGGTTCCCAAGCGGGAGATGGGGAACCAGATTAAAAGCGCATCCTACACAACCTCATAAAACTAGAAAAAATCGGTGGCGCGGGCCTTAAGTGCCCGCCGGAACAAGGGGGGGCCACAGACGGCCGCCCCACCGGCATACGGCCGTCTGAGGAACTCTTTCCTGCAGATATGATTATCCAGCCCCCTGCGCCGTCTTGCTGACCTGGGCCCGTTGCCACTCTTCCTTGAACCAGGCCTCGAGGAGCACCTGCCGTTTTTCTTCCAAGACCCTAAACTCTAAGGCTTCCCGCTCCTTCTGGAACTCCTCCGGGGAGGGCAGGCGCCGGTTTTTCAGAGCCAAAAGGTAATATTTCCCCTGCCAGAATATGGGCTTGGCCGGATAAGGCTGTTTTGGCGCGAGCAAAAACGCCGCGCTGGTCAGGGGTTCGGCCAGAGGCTGCTGCCTGAAGCCCTGACCCCGGGTGAAAAAGCCGCTGTCCTTGAGGGGCAGGGCCCCCTGGGCCGCGACCTTGGTCAGCGGTTCGCCCTGGCGCAAGCGGCTCAATAATTTTTCGGCCTCCTGCTCCGCCAGGTTCCGGGCCGCCCGCCTCGTTACTTCCTGGCGCACTCTCTCCCTGGCCTGCTCGAAGGATGGCACCTGGGCGGGTTGCCGCTCTATGGCCTGCATGACCGCGTACCCCTGGGGGACCTCCGCCAGCCCCACCTCCTGGGGTTTGAGGGTGAAGGCCTCCTGGTTGAAGGCCTTGACCAGGCCCAGCCCCGGAATGGGGTCGGTCTGGGTGAACAGGGGCGTCTCCTGCAGAGTCAGCTTGCTTTTTTGGACCACTTCCGGAAAGGCCACCCGGGCGGTCTCCGCCTGCAGGCGCTTGGCCTCAGCCTTGGCCAGTTCCCGGTTTTTGCGCTCGATGATTTTTTCCCGGGCCCGGGCCCTGGCTTCCGGGTCCGGCAGAGGCTCGGTTTCCTGAATGTCTTCCACTTTTATGAGGTAAAAACCCCTGGCGGTCTGGGCCAGGCCCACCTGTCCCCGGGCCAGGCCAAAAGCCACCTTGTCCCAGGCTTCGCCCTTCTTGCCCCGGGTCATCGGGCCCAAATCTCCTCCCCGTTGGCGGCCGGCCTCATCCTGGGAAGCACTGCCGGCCAACTGGGCAAAGTCCGCGCCCCCCCGGGCCGCGTTCAGGAGCCCCTCAGCTTTTTGCTGCACCTGCCCCCGGTCGGCGGCTTTGGCCTTGGGGTCCAGGGCCAGGAAAATCTCCCGCACCCGGATGACCTTGGGGCGCTCCAGCTCCGCCCGGTTTTCCCTGATATTGTCCTCAATCTCTTTGGGGGAAACCTCGGCCGATTTGCGGAAATCCTCGAGGCGCAGCACGACATACCGCACTTTGACTTTTTCGGGAACCCGCAGTTGGGCCTGATTTTTGTCGTAATATTCCCGGAGTTCCGCGTCCGAGGGCTTCACCCGGGCCGCAAAGGCCTCGGGATTGATTTCCACATAATCCACCTGCACCGCCTCCCGGCCCAGGCGGAAATACTCCTGGAGTTCCAGCTCCGAAACCTTGGCGAAGGCCGCGATGTTCTCCAGGGCCTTGGCCGCCATGATCTGTTGGCGCAGCCATTTTTCGTAGGCCACCTTCTCGGCCTGGCGGTTGCGCCCCCGGCCGATGAAAAGCTCGTAGAGGCGGGGATCGAAGGCCCCTTGCTCCTGAAAATCCGGGTCCCGCAGGATGGCAGTCTGCACTTCGGCGTCGCTGACGGTCAGGCCCAGGCGGCTGGCCTTCTCGGTGAGCAGGATGAGCCGGATCAGATTGTCCGGGGCCTGGTCACGCAGGGCTTTGACGTCTTCTTCAGACAGATTGCGCCGGAAACGGGCCTTTTTCTCCAGCAGGGTGGCGTATTGATAATAGGCGGTCAGGGGGATGGGACTGCCGTATACCCGGGCCAGTTCCCGGGATTGGGGCGGTTCCATGCTGCCGATGCCCCAGAAAATAAAGACCACCACGATGGCGCCGATGATGGCGGCGATGAGCCAATGTTTGGAGTGCTTGCGCAGGATTTTGAGCATATCAGCTTCCTATCGGGGGGTGTCCGGCTGTTTGAGCAGCTTCCGGGCCTCCTGGGCCTCGGGGCTCTGGGGATATTGCTGGATAAGCTTCTTCAGGGCCACCAGGTAATTGGTTTTCTGATTGGTCTGTTGATAGGCGTAAGCCTGACGCAGGAGGGCCGTGGGAGCCAGAATGCTTTTGGGGTGCTGCTGCGCCATTTTGTTGAATTCCACCTGGGCCTCGGTAAATTTCTTTTCCTGATAAAAACTGTCGCCGAGGTAATAGCGGGCTTCAGGGGCCTTGGGACCCTTGGGTTGACTGGTCAAATAGGTATGAAACTTTTCCCGGGCCGCGGGATATTTCTTGCCTTGATAGAGGCGCAGGCCTTCCTGGTAAACCTTGTCCGCGGCCGGCGAGAGAGGGGCCGGGGCCGGGGCCGCCTTGGCTGCCGGTTTGGGCGTCTTGGGAGGAGGGGTCGCCGGGGCCGGTTTCGGGGGCGCCTGGTGCTGCTC
>JBGSLA010000230.1:0-5528 GCA_041740935.1 Desulfobaccales bacterium
CACAAAAAACAACTCCCCCAATCACCATCATCGGCGGGGGCTTGGCGGGGTGCGAGGCGGCCTGGCAGGCGGCCAGGCTCGGGGTGCGGGTGCGGCTGTACGAGATGAAGCCGCAGAAATTCTCCCCGGCCCACGCCTCGCCGCTCCTGGGTGAGTTGGTCTGCAGCAATTCCCTGCGCTCCGAGGCCCTCGCCAGCGCGGTGGGCCTTTTAAAAGAGGAAATGCGGCGCCTGGGCTCGCTGATCATGGCCGCGGCTCTGGCCACCCGGGTGCCGGCCGGCAAGAGCCTGGCGGTGGACCGGGAGCGTTTCGCCGCCTATCTCACCCAGGCCCTGGAGCAGGAGCCTCTGGTGGAGATCATCCGGGAGGAGGTGGCCGATTTTCCTCCCGAGCAGATCACCATCGCGGCCACCGGCCCCCTGACCTCCGAGCCCCTGGCTGAGGCCCTGGTCAACCTCACCGGGAGCGCGCACCTGCATTTTTACGACGCCATCGCCCCCATCGTGGCGGCCGACTCCCTGGATATGACCAAAATTTTCCGGGCCTCCCGCTACGGGGCCGGCGACGATTACCTGAATTGTCCGTTCAGCGAGGAAGAGTATGCGGCTTTTTATGAGGCCCTGACCGCGGCCGAGCAGGTCCCCCTGAAGGCCTTTGAGGAGCCCCGCTATTTCGAGGGCTGCCTGCCGCTCGAGATCATGGCGGCCCGGGGCTATCGCACCCTCACCTTCGGCCCCTTAAAACCCGTGGGTCTCGTCGACCCCAGGACCGGCCGCCAGCCCTTCGCGGTGGCCCAACTCCGGGCCGAAAACCGGGAGGGCACCCTCTATAACCTGGTGGGCTTCCAGACCAAGCTGACCTACCCGGAGCAGCAACGGGTCTTCCGGCTCATTCCGGGCCTGGAACGGGCCGAGTTCGCGCGCCTGGGGAGCATCCACCGCAACACCTTCATTCGCTCCCCGGGCCTCGTCAGCCCTCACCTCAACTTTTTGGTGCATCCCCACATCTTTCTGGCCGGCCAAATCTCCGGGGTGGAGGGCTACGTGGAGTCCAGCGCCATGGGGCTTTTGGCCGGGATCAACGCCGCCCGCCAAGCCCTGGGCCTGCCGCTTATCACCCCGCCCCGGGCCACGGCCCACGGGTCCCTCATCGCGCACCTGACCAACACCGCCACGAAGAATTTCCAGCCCATGAACGTCAACTTCGGCCTGTTCCCGCCCCTCCCCGGCCGCCTTGCCAAAAAAGACCGGCCCGCAGCCTACGCCGAGCGGGCTTTGCAGGAGTTGGAGGCCTGGATGACTGGGGAAAATTTGGGTTAGGTGGGGAAAAATTCTTCTGGTCGGAGGAAAGAATTTCCAATATTATTTGAGACTCTTGCAAAATTGTTTTATTTTGTCATCCCAAACGATGTGAAGGATCTCAACCTTTTGAAAATACGAGATTCTTCGCTTCGTTCAGAATGACAACTTCTCACCCCATTGAATTTTGCAATAAGCTCATTTGAATCCCGTATGCAAATATTGGGGCAATGTGATGAAGAATTTTTTTAATTCAGGCCTTGGGTTGCTTTTCGTAGGATTTTTATTAACCACGGTATGTGGTACGATTATAAACAATTTTTATAATAGGGCTACGTGGGAAAGGGAGAAAAAGTTTGAATTACTGAAGCGGTCTTTGGACAGAAACGACAAATTACTCGAAGATATTTCGGTCACGATGAGCACACGCGCCATCAGGCTCATGAGAGTTTTCTGGGCCATAGAAACCCCTCCGAGTGGCTTAAAAACACCGGAGGAAAGAAAACAGATTATAGCGCAACGATGGGAAGAATATGGAAAATCGGTCATTGAATGGAATGAGCATCTGAGAGTTTACATAACTAAAATTACTATTCTTGCCGGTCCGGAAATGTCCAGATCATTTTATATCAGCGAGGAGGGCTCAACCAAAGAAGAGCGTGCTGAAACTGTCTATAATTATTTTCAGCGAGCTCACTATGCTGTGAAAGAATTGAAGGATGTGCCATTCGAACCTAATTCCGAGAAATGGAAAAAGGCCCACAAAACCGCAGAGCAATCCATCCAGCAGCTTTATAAAAAGATAGATGTTTTTCTCTTCAATTTATACTCTGGTCTTGATGCCCGCGCCCGAAGCGACAGTCCGATTCAATAACCAGCCGGTCTCATCCAATCTCAAAAATCGTTAATACAACCGGCTCAATAATTTGCCGTGGCGGTAGAGGGAGAGGTAGCCGTCCTGGGACACGGCCAGGCCCACCAGGTTGGGGGCGCAGGCGGTGATCTCCCGGGTGGCCCGGTGGCGCATGCCGCTGCCCAGGTCGTCCCGCTCCGGGGGCAGCTGCACCGGGGTGGCCCGGAGGCGGGCCCGGAAGGCCACCGCCTCCATATGGTCGTTGAAGAGCAGCGCCCCGTCGGATTTGGCCAGGCCGAACAGATGGGGGAGCCAGCGCTCCTTCAGGGGGATGGGATTCTCCACATAAACCTGGTTCTCCAGGGGCGTGTCCGGGGCCGTCAGCTGCCCCGGCGTCAGGCCGAACAGCAGGATGGCCCCGTGTCCCCAGCGCCGCACCAGGGCCAGGAGTTGCTTGAGGCGGGCCAGAGAGTACTGCCGATCACAGTCGGGGCAGACGTCGCTCAACTGGCGCTCCAGTTCCAGCCAGAAAATGTCCTGAAACAATGGGATGCGCAGGTGGCCATGGCGGTATTCCAGGACCGCCAGGGGGATCTGCGGGCTGTGGCGTCCCCTGAGCGGGACCCAGAAGGTGATCCGGCCCCGGGAGGAGATGGTGGTCAGGGGCAGCACCGAGTTCCAGGAGCGCAGGCTGGCCAGTTGGCGGTGGGTTCCCCGGCTGAGGTTCAGGAGGCCCACCAGGCGGCCGGCCTGCAGGGCCAGAAAGGTGGTGCGGCCGTTGGCGTGCAGCAGGTATTGTTTCAGGGCTTCCAGCCCTTCATCGAGGGAGGGCCTGGCGTCCTCCCGATAAAAAAGCAGGGAGGGCCAGCGCCGCTGGATGATCTCCCGGGGCATGGCCGAGGGCACAAAGGCAAAGCCGGTAAACAGGCGCCCCCCCTCGATGGAATAATACAAGAGCCTCTTGAAAAGCCGCCAGGCCCGGACCAGGGCTTCCTCCTGGGGGCTCCCCGGCATCTCGCAGCGGCGCAGGTTCTGCTCCGAATGAAGCAGGGAGCCGATGTAGGGGTTGTCCTGGGCATCCAGCTTGATGGTGGCGCAGGGGGCCCACATGAGGCTCTGGAGATAGCCGGCCACCACCTGCTCCTCCAGGGAATAGGGCGAGAAGGCTGGGTAGCCCCCCTGGTCGCCCAGGGGAAAAACCAGGTGGTGCAGCACCAGGCGGCCGATGAGCATGCTAAGGAAGCGGAGGTGGAAGGGAGAAAGGACGTAGGTCTGGGGGGTATTGAGGCGGAACCGGAAAACCCGGCCCGCCAACTCCAGGGTGATCTGATGGCTCAGGCCCTCGCCGTTGTTGGGGAGATTGGGCACCATGGCGCCCCTGACCTGGAGGGCCTGTTCCCGAAAATGCAGGTTGAAGCAGGGAAACAACTCCAGGCCGCGGGGGGCCTGGGGGTCGGCAGGCAAACGGCATTCTCCCTCCCAGGCCACGGTGCAGGTGGTGATGTCCTGGATGAGACGCGCCACTTCGGCGGAATCCACCAGGGAACGGAGACGTTCGCCCAGGTTGGGGATGGAGACGGAGGTGGGTTTTTTCATGAAATACTTCTTTTATTAATCTTTGCGTGTTCGGACCAAAAGTCTTCTTGATATTTCAAATAGGTTTAGAGCAGGCGCCCTCGCCTGCTCTTGTAAAAGAACAGCCGGGGGCGGCTGTTCTACATATTTTTCCCCGGGTCTCAAGTTCTTATTCACAAAAAACCAACGAATTGCCGAACAAATTTACTTTACATTTTTTCTCCGAAAATCGGAAACCGGGTTATCAGGTGGCCGCGGCCAAGGCGGCCAATTCCCCGGCATAGCTCCGAGCCCGGGCCGCGATTTCCCGCCAATCCAGGGTAAGCAGGCGCCTGTCCCTCATAAGCCAGCGTCCGGCCACCATGACATGGCGCACATCCGCGCTCCCCGCGGCATAGACCAGATGGGAACAGGGGTCGTAGAGGGGCGTGAGGTGGGCCTGGTCAAGGTCCACGACGATGAGGTCCGCCTGTTTCCCCGGAGCGAGGGTGCCCACCCGGTCCTCCAGTCCCAACACCCGGGCGCCTTGCCGAGTGGCCAGGGCCACGACCTCCTGGGCCGGCAGCACCGTGGGGTCGCCCTGCCAGACCTTGTGGAGCCGGGCCGCCAGACTCATTTCCCCGAAGAGGTCCAGGTTGTTGTTGGACGCGGCGCCGTCGGTGCCCAGGCCCACGGCCACCCCCCGGGCCAGAAGCTCCGGAATGGGGGCGCAGCCTGAGGCCAGCTTCAGGTTGGATTCGGGGCAATGGCTCACCCGGACGCCCCGGCGGGCCAAAATGTCCAGGTCGTCGGGATTAAGCCAGACGGCGTGCACCGCTACGGTCTGCTCGTCCAAAATCCCCAGGCTGTCCAGATAGGCCGCGGGGCTAAGGCCGGTTTGGGCTTTGAGATCCTCCACCTCCCGGCGGGTTTCCGCCAGATGGATAAAAAAGGGGACGCGGGCCTTTCGGGTCAAGGCCTTGGCGCCTTTGAGGGTGTCGGGGCCGCAGGTGTAGGGGGAGTGGCAAAAAATCGCCGAGGTGATGAGGTCCGACACCTCGCCGGCGGTGTCGAGAAAGCGGGCCGCGGCCTTGAGGTTGTCTTTCGGATCCGGGACGCCTGGAAAGGGGAAGTCCACCAGGCCCTGGGCCGCCACCGCCCGCAAACCGGCCCGGTCCAGGGCCCGGCGCACCTGATGTTCATAAAAATAGCCGTCCGCCACGGTGGTGATGCCCCCCCGGATCATCTCGGCCGCGGCCAGGAGCGTCCCCTCATAGACCTTGTCTTCGTTAAGCCAGCCAGCCTCGGCCGGGAAAATCTTTTTGGTGAGCCACGCCTCTAAGGGAAGGTCGTCGGCCAGCCCCCTAAACCACACCATGGGGGCGTGGCAGTGGGTGTTCACCAACCCCGGCAGCACCAGGCCGCCGTTGGCATCAAGGGCTTCCCGGGCGGGGGGGAGATCATCGGGCTGGGCACCCCGGCCGACCGCGGCAATGGCGCTGCCCTTTACCGCCACGAAACCGGGAAAAATGGGCGGGGAGGAGGTCTCTAAAGGGAGGACCAGGGCGTTATGAATTAGATGATCAATCAAGGGTGGTCAGTCCCAAATTTCTGGTCTGAAAAGTTTTGTAGGGTGGGCACCGCCCACCATCAATACTCGATCCGCAATGTCTGAAGATGCACCGGTGAGGACACCTGTGCTACTAATCTCGAGTTTGTGGTTTTTTGACAAAGATTTTGCTTGCAACATGTTAATCTTATTAAGAAATCATTCAATTTTATCAGTCTGGTTCCGGCCTTTAGGCCGGGATGTGCCACCAGGC
>JBGSLA010000231.1:0-2074 GCA_041740935.1 Desulfobaccales bacterium
AATCAAAACGGATTGACTTCAGTGCAGCAAGCCGCGGCCGACTTTCGCTATCTCCTTGACCGGGGCTATCCCCGGCAGGCCAGCCTCGCCTTGGTGGGCAACCGCTATAATCTCCCCCGCACGGCGCGCCAACTCCTGCACCGGGGGGTGTTCGCCGGGGAGGTGGCCCGGGCCCGGCAGGCCAAGCTGCGGCGGCTCAGTGACTTAGAAGGCCTGCCCCTGGCCATCGACGGCCACAATGTCCTCATCACCCTGGAGAGCGCCCTCAAGGGCCGCGTTCTGGTGGCCGCGGACGACGGCTTCATAAGGGACGTGGCCCAGCTCTCCCGGGCCTACCGGGATTCCCCGGCCACCCGGCAGGCCCTAAACGTGCTTTCGGCCTATATCAGCCGCCACCACCCCGGCCCCTTGACCATCCTCTATGACGCGCCCATGAAGCGCAGCGGCGAGTTGGCCCACCTGACCCGGGAAATCTGTGCGGCCCGGGGCCTGACCGCAGATGCCCAAGCGGTGCCGGTGCCGGAGCGGGAACTGCTGGAATTTCCGGGAGCGGTGGCCACCAGCGACACCCACCTCATCGATGCCAAAGAGGTGATCGTGGACCTGGCCGGGGAGATCATCCGGGGGGAGTTGGCCGCACGGCTTCTTACTGTGAACAACCTCTGGGAAATGTAGAGCAGGCGCCCTCGCCTGCTCTTTGAAAGAACAGCCGGGGGCGGTTGTTCTACATTTTATCATCCTCGGGGGTGGCCTAAGTTGTCCAAGAAGGTTTAGCCTCGCAGGGGCAGGGTAGGGCATGGGAGGGGCCGACCTCAGTCAGCCGCAACAAAAGACTTGTCAAGGGAAAGGATATTTCTTATAAATATATTCAGGAAAAGTACGGGCGGTTAACTCAGCGGTAGAGTGCCATCCTCACACGGTGGAAGTCACTGGTTCAAATCCAGTACCGCCTACCATGAAATTTCCAGGGGTTGCGGTTTTATGCCGCGGCCCCTTTTTCTTTCCTGTGACCATTTTTTGACCGGTTTCTCCAAGATTCGGGAGCACAGGCTTCCAACCTGGGCCACCACAGGCAAGATGCCTGCGATCCCCAAATTTGGCCGGTAGCACGGGCATCCTGCCCGTGCCTGGACGGGCGGAAGCCCGTCCTACCGTGCCAAGGGGTTGGGGGAGGGATTTGAGGGAGGGGACAGGGGGCCGCGACCCCTGGCCCCCGCCCTCACATTCATTTCTACCCACCTCTTCACTTCTTCCGCGCCGCGGCCACGTCCTGGGGTTGGACGGCAGGCGCCCGGTTGCCCCAGGCGTTCCTGATGTAGCTTATCGCCGCGGCGATCCGGGCGTCGTCCAGATGCTCCTTCCAGGCGGGCATCTGACCCAGCTTGCCGGTCCGGCCGTTGAGCAGGAGGTCGATCACCGGCTGGGGGTCGCCGGTGACGAAAGTATTGCTTTTCAAAGCCGGAAATTTCACCGTCAGGCCCTCGCCGCTGCTGCGATGACAGTCGGCGCAGTTGGCCTCATAGACTTCCTGCCCTTTTATTAATAGATCCGCCCCGCCCTGGCCCAGAGACACAGTGGCCGCCAGCAGGAGCGCCGCCAGGAATATGACCGCTCCGGTTTTCATGTCGCACCTCGAAAATCCGCCCAGGGATTATTTAAGGAAAGTGGCATTAAGGCCAGTATTGTGTCCCAGGATTAGCTTTCATTTTTTTATGTAGGGGCGCACCCGCGTGTGCGCCCCTAAAGCCGGGCGGACATATGGGTCCGCCCCTACAAGAACGACAGAAATTTTTGTAAGGAATACCTGGGACATGACACTGGATGGTAAAGATTTTTCAAGGAACCGATAGAAAAATCTATGCTTAAAAACGCTTTTTCTGTCACCCGGAGCGAAGGGAAGGGTCTCAAGTAGTTAAAGAAATGAGATTCTTCGCTCCGCTCAGAATGACACTTTTGCAAGTTATCGGGTTTTGACATAACTTCTATCAAGAAAATGAAACCAGGACAAACTCAGGTCAAGGGAGATTGGCAGCAAGAAAAGGGGCGGGGTTTGAGCCCCGCCCCCTGGTGAGGA
>JBGSLA010000232.1:0-11070 GCA_041740935.1 Desulfobaccales bacterium
CAGGCCGCCTGCCAGAGGCCGGGGAGATCGAGGTAGCGCTCCGCCAACTCCTGCGCGGCCTGCACGGCCCGCATGGCGGCCCGATGTTCCGGCGGGGGCACCAGCCCCATGTGGCGCTCGGGAAACACCGCGCATTTGAGGCGGGGCACCGCGCCCAGCACCGGGATGCCGCAGTACTGCTCGATGGAACTCCGGAGAATTTCCTGGTGTCGGGGACGGGCCACCTGATTGAGGATCACCCCGGCCAGCTGCACCTGGGGATCAAAGTGTTGACAGCCCAGGACCAGGGCGGCCGCGGTGCGGGTGGTCATGGTGCAGTCCACCACCAGGATCACGGGGGTCCTCAGGAGCTTGGCCAACTCTGCGGTGCTGTATGTCCCCTGGGCGTCGAGGCCGTCAAAAAGGCCGCGGTTGCCCTCGATCAACAGGGCATCCGCGGCCTGGGCGTGACGTGATACCAGCGCAGTAATCTGGCTCCCCTCCATGAGGAAGGGATCCAGATTGTGACTTGGGATCCCGGCCGCCAGGGCGTGCCAGGCAGGGTCGATGTAGTCCGGCCCCTTTTTAAAAGGGACCACCCTTCGCCCCGCGGCTTGCCAGGCGGCCAGGAGACCCAATGTCAGGGTGGTCTTACCGGCCCCGCCCCGAAGAGCTGCCAGGAGCAAACGGGGACAGGGCCTTTCCATCAGTGTTTGGCGGCGCCTTCCACGTGGGGAATTTCGACGAAACTGCCCCCGAAATACGTGTAAACGCAACGGCCGCCATCAATAAGCTCCTTGATGGCCATCTTGACATCATTCTTATTTTGATCAGGATGTACTTTGAGCACGGCCTTGTGCAGGTCCATGGCTTTGAGCTGTTTCTTGCCCTGGGCCGCTTCCACCATCTTGAAGATGAATTCTACAAGATCTGCCTTTGATAGTGCCATTTTTCAGCCACCTGCTTAGAATTTGAAATGCATGGATGTTCTATAAGTATCATACGCCTGAAACTTATAGTCGTCAATATGCTGGTAAGTGAACGGAATGTCGCAGATCTCGAAGAACTTCTCCCAACCGATGCGCTCGACCCATTCGCCCACCCGTTCCCACTTGTTGGCGCCTTCGGCGTACTTCAGGAGGATCTTGCGGATGGTGGCCACGGTTTCGGGCCAGCGGGGCGGAGTGTTGGGGATGTAAGGCACCGCCAACCGGGAGAACATGGGCGGGCTCTTGGCATTGGAGACCTTGCCGCCCACCAGCAGGGCCACGCCGCCCTTTTCCTCGTCAAAGCAGGGCATGGCCGGGCACATGGTGTAGCAGTTGCCGCAGTACATGCACTTGGGCTCATTCACCACGACGCTCTTGATGGTCTTGTCCGGATGGGGCCGGATGGCGCCGGTGGGACAGGAAGCGATGGTGGTGGGAATTTCGCACAGGTTTTTCAGCTTGTCGTGCATGACCTTGGGCGGGGTCCGGTGGACGCCGCAGATGGCGATGTCGGAGCAATGCACCGCGCCGCACATATTCAGGCAGCAGGCCAAAGAGATGCGCACCTGGGCCGGCAGCTTGTGGCTGCCGAAGTATTCGAAGACATCATCCATGACGGCCTTGACCACGCCGGAGGCGTCGATGGCCGGGGTGTGACAATGGATCCAGCCCTGGGTGTGGACGATGTTGGTGACCGAATGGCCGGTGCCGCCCTTGGGCATGCCCCTTTTGACCAACTCGGCCTTCAGGGGCTCCAACTTGGACTTGTCGGATACCAGGAATTCAGCGTTGTGGCGGCTGGTGAAGCGCAGGTAGCCGTCGCAATATTTATCGGCGACATCGCACATATCCCGGGCTTGCAGGGTGGTCATAATCCGGGGGGAGGCGATGCGGACAGACCAGATCTCGGCCCCGGACTCAGACACGTGTCTCAAAATGCCGGGTTCCGGGAAATCGTGGGTCTTCCATTTGCCGTAATTTTCTTTGATGACCGGGGGCAAGAACTTGCTGTAATGTGGCGGGCCAATATCAGTAATCCGTTCAGACATATTCGTAATTCCTCCTCATGTAGTCAATGCGCTGTAGGTCGTGTGCCTAAGTGTACAGGCGGTTTATTACTTGGTGGTGTAATATTTCTTGCCCGCAGCTTCAGCGTCGAAGTCGGACTGTTGCCAGAAGAAGAAGGGATTGGCCCGGGGCACCCGTACACTCTGGGGCACCGGCGGCAGTCCTACGGCTTCCAGGAAGGCCCGCATGCCCATGCGCATGATGAGCTCCCCGACGCGCTCCCGGTTCTTGCCGTGCTCAGCCCACCACTCGGTGATATTGGAGGTCAGCTCTTTCAACTCATCAAAAGGTTCTTCCATTCTCATGAAGGGCACAATGACCCAGCTCATCTGGGCGCCTTCGAGGATGGGGGCGTGGGAGCCCAGCAGAATGGTGCAGCCCACATCGGTGCCGGGCCACAAGGCGCTCGGCATCAGGTTGATGCAGTGCATGCAGTGGTTGCAATTCTTGTTGTCGATCTTCAAGGTCTTGCCGTCCCAGGACATGCAGCCGGTGGGGCACAGGTCCGTGACATCGGCCTTGATGTCCAGCTTATCCACATGGGCGCCGCCGTTTTTGGGCTTGAGCTCGCCGCCGGCATAGGCCTTGACCGCAGCCTGGTCGATGCGGATGTCGTCTTTCCAGACGCCGATCATGGACATATCCGACCGGGCGCCCGCGGCCACGCAGTCATTGGGGCAGCCGGAGAACTTCAGCTTGTATTTGTACGGGAAAGAGGGCCGGTGCAGGTCGAACTGAAACTCCTGGGTGAGCTGATAACAGGCCTCCATGGTGTCATAGCAGGACCATTCACAGCGGGACGGCCCCAGGCAGCAGGAGGGGCTCCGCATGGCGGAACCGGAACCGCCGATGTCCCAACCTTTGGCGGTGAGGTCGGCAAAACATGGTTCCAAAGCTTCGGTGCGGCAGCCCAGGAAAACGCAGTCCCCGGTGGCGCCGTGCAGGTTCAGGACGCCGCTGCCGTGCTTGTCCCAGATGTCGCAGAGCTCGCGCAGAGCCTGGGAGGTGTAATACCAGCCGGAGGGCTGGTTGATCCGCATGGTGTGGAAGTGCTCCAGGCCGGGGAACTCATCCGGCAGATCGGAGTAACGGCCGATGATGCCGGACCCATAACCCAGAACGCCCACGATGCCGCCATGCTTCCAATGGGTGATCTTCTCTTTATAAGACCTTTCCAACTGGCCCAACAAGTCGTTGACCACAGGTTTTGTGACGGCCAGGCGCTTCAGGTCAGTCACAAAGCTGGGGTATGGACCGGATTCCAGTTGATCCAACAACGGGGTTTTGTGCATGTAATTCTCCTCCTGACTTAGATGGTCCCCAAGGGGCTTATCCTTTTTTTCACAAATATCTGTGTTATCTCATACCATCGTGAAAAATTTGTCAATAAAAAAATAACTCCTAATCCTCTTTGAGAATCGTGACCGCGCCCAGCTCGGCCAAACCGTCCCGGCACTTGTCAGCCGGTCCCACCGCCAGGATCACCAGGCCATCCGGCTGAAGATGGCTGGCAGCCGCCCGCCGGGCCGCGTCCAGGGTGACGCCCTGTATCCCTTCACAATAGCGCGACAGGTAATCCAGGCCCAGGTCATGCAGGTCCAGGTTGAGCACTTGGTGGGCGAGATGGCGGGCGGTCTCCAGCCCCAGGGGGAAGTGGCCCACATAGTAACTCTGGGCTTCGGCCAACTCCTGGGCCGCGACGCCGTTGTGCTGCATCTCCCGCACCACCTCCACGATTTCCCGCACCACCTGGGCGGTGTTGGCCGCGGGGGTGAAGGTGGCCACCGTAAAGGGTCCCGGGGCCCGCCGGCAGTGAAAACGGCTGCGGATGCCATAGGTCAGACCCAGGTCCGAGCGGATGCGGCTCATCAGGCGGGAGGAAAAGCCCCCTCCCCCCAGAATATAATTGACCAGGCGCACCGGGAAAAAGTCGGGGTGATGACGGGGGAGGCCCAGGTGCCCCATGCGGATCTCGCTCTGGGTCAACTCCGGCCGGTCCACCAGGTAGATCCCCGGGGCCGCCACCTTCGCTGGAGAGGTGAGGTAAGCCGGGCTGGCCGGGCCCCCCCCCAGCCAGTCCTCCCAATGGCGGCGCACCTCCTGTTCCACCCGGGCCCGGGGCACCATGCCCACCACCACCAGGGTGCACACCCCGGGGGCGAATTCCCGGGCAAAATGGCTGGTGAGGTCGGCGAGGCTCAGGGCCTCCAGGCTCTCCGGCTCCCCCCGCACCGCCTGACCATAGGGAGCCTGCCCGAAAAACAGACGGTGAAAGCGCCGGGTGGCCACCTCCCGGGGATCGTCCAGGATCTGGGCCAGATCGGCCCGCCGGCGTTCTTTGAGCAGGGGGAATTCCTCCTCCGGGAAGCTGGGGGTCTGCACCACCTCCGCCAGGGTTTCCATGAGCACGGAAAAATCCTCGGCCAGGCCGTCCAGGGAGATGTAGGTGGCGTCATAGTTGGCCCGGGTCTGGAGCTGCGCCCCCAGAGACTCGATGTCCTCGGCCAGCTCCCGCTGGGAGCGCCGCTGGGTGCCCAGATTTAAAAACTCCGCGGTCCAGTCCGCCACCCCGGCTTTGCCCGGCGGGTCGGTCTCCGCGCCCCGCTTCACCATGCAGGTGATGCTCACCCAGGGCACCCGCGTGTATTCCACCCCCAACAGCTTCAGGTCGGTGGGCACATTTACCTGATAGATTTCCGGAATATATCCTGCCATGGCTTCACCTAGCGCCTAATCAGGCCAAATCTCCCAGGGCCTGGCTCTCTTCGGGCGACACCGGCTTCACGATGACCACGGTGCGGTTGTCCTCCCGCAGATAGTCCCGGGCCACCCGGGTCAGATCTTCCCGGTTCACCTGCTCGTAGAAGCCCAGCATGTCGTTGATGCGTTGGGCATCGCCGGTTTTCAGATGATAAAGTCCCACCAGCAGACCCCGGAAAAAGTTATTGGCCAGACCCTGGACCGTCTGGGCCTTGAAGATTTTCTTGGCCCGGGCCAGTTCCCCGGCCTGGACGCCGTCCTCCTTAACCCGCTCCACAGAGCCCCAGAGATCTTTTTCCAGCCGACCCAGGTCAGTGCCGGGCGCGGCCACGGCCCGGAACAGGAACAGGTCGGGGTCCTGGGCCGACCACGGCGGCGGGGCCACATAGGCGTCCAGGTCCGCCACCCGGCCGGAACGCACGAATTCCTGATACAGGCGGCTGGCCTTGCCCACGGAGAGCACCACGGACAAGAGGGTCAGGGGGTAAATGTCCGGGTGGTCCAGGCCCACTATGTGAAAACCGGCCCAAAAGGCCTCCACCTGGGAAACCTTCTTGAAGACCGCCCGGCGCTCCCCCCGTTGGGGTGGCTCCACCACCTTGGGGAAGGTGGGCGGACCCGGACTGGGAAGCCGGCCGAAGTGCCGCGCCACCGTATCCTTTGCTGCCTCGGGGTCCACGTCCCCGGCCACCACGATGGTGGTGTTGCCGGCATGGTAATAGGTGCGGTAATAGGCCAGGCAATCCCCCAGGGTCATCCGGCGCAAGTCCTGGTCCCAGCCGATGACCGGCCAGGAGTAAGGATGCTGGGTGTAGGCCGCGGCGAACAGCTGCTCTTCGGCCAGGCCGAAGGGGCTGTCCACGCTCCTGAGCTTCCTCTCGCTGATCACCACCTCCCGCTCGGTCTGAAAATTTTCTTCGTCGAGCTTCAGGTGGACCAGGCGGTCGGCCTCCAGGCGCAGGGCCAGGTCCAGATGCTCGGCCGGCAGATTTTCAAAATAGGAGGTGTGGTCCTTGGTGGTGAAGGCGTTGATTTCGCCCCCCTTGGATTGCAGCAGGCGGGAGAATTCCTCCGGCCCCAATTCCTCCGTGCCCCGGAACATGAGATGCTCAAACAGATGACTGATGCCGGTGATGCCGGGAAGCTCGTGGCGGGAGCCCACCCGGTAATGCACCTGCACGGAGACCACCGGCACCGAGTGCTCGGGGAGCACCAGAATGGTGAGGCCGTTGTCCAGATGGTAGGGGACGATGGTGATGGCGGGGTTCCAGGCGGCGGGGTCGCCCTCCAGGGGATGTGTCATACCCGGTCCTCCTCAGTCAATCCAGGGAAAAACAATCCCTGGCAACACGGCTACCCATACCATTTTTTTTTGGGATTGTCATGCCTTACCTTAAAGAAAATGTCGGTTTCGAAGTGAGTTCCCACACATTGTTCAGATCAGCTCCTCATGGGCCTGCGGCCCACCCGCAACGTATGAAAAGCCTTTATGGTGCAGGGACAGCCGCCCCCGGCTGTCCAAACCGGGCAGGCGAGGGCGCCTGCCCCTACACAAAGCAAATTTTTTCA
The DNA here is from genome assembly GCA_041740935.1 of Desulfobaccales bacterium. Lineage (GTDB taxonomy): Bacteria > Desulfobacterota > Desulfobaccia > Desulfobaccales > 0-14-0-80-60-11 > JBGSLA01. The sequence continues at coordinate 6,366 of JBGSLA010000232.1, forward strand.
GGACAGTCGCTGATGAGCCGTTGCTTGTCTCAAATTCAGGAAAAGCCGGGTGGCACAGGTGTCCTCACCTGTGCGCTGCACCGGCATCCTGCCGGTGCCACCAAAAATTTTCCGAAGCATATGCTCATGAGTTTTTGACTCGCCCGTAATTCAGCAAAAGACGCCCCCCTCACCCCGGCCCGCTGCCTTGCGCACCCGAAAGACAATCAGGGAACCGGAGACCTGGGGCTCAAAGTTCGTGAAGCCCGCCTGGGCCGTGAGGCGCTGCAGTTCCGGAACGGAAAAGGAGCGGATGCCGTGCACCGCCCGGGCGTGCTCCCGGAAGGCCCGGAACCGGAAGAGGCCTGTTTTTCCGGCAACGATGGTGGTGGCAACCAGGGGCGCGCCGGGCTTCAGGGTCCGGGCGATTTCCCGCAGGCCTGCCAGGGGGTCGGCCAACAGATGCAGCGCGGCGCCGCACAGGCCGGCGTCAAAGCCGGCATCCGGGAAGGGCAGGGCCTCGGCCAGGGCCCGGGCAAAATGGACCGAAGCAATCCCTTCACGGGCGGCCAAAGCCCTTCCCTGGCGCAGCATGCCCCAGGACATGTCCACCCCGTAAAATTCCCGGTCAGGTTGCGCCAGGCGCCGCCCCAGGGTGCCGGGGCCGCAGGCCGCGTCCAGAATCAGCCCGGAAACTCCCGCCAGCCTGGCGGCAACCGACCGGATCATGCCGGCGTAGGACACCCGCCGCCCGGCGTACACCCTGAGAACCAGAGGATAGGCGGGCTTCAGGTCGTAGATGCGGGCCAGCCGGTCAAACCACCCCACCCGGCGCAGGACCACATGGGGGCTGGCGGCCAGGTTGTCCACCACAAAATCGGGAATCCCGCCGCTGATGGGATACACTCGGCGGCAGGGACCGCAGGCCAGGCCGCGGTCATCCTCTTCCAGCAAAGCGCCCCGGCAGCGGGGACAGACATAGCGCGCCGATGAAGGGGAAATCATGAGAATGTGTCAGGCATGGGCAGGATGTCGGGGCACGCCGCCGGGAACAGGGCGCCTCCAGCTTTTTATGCCGTTTATGGTTTCCGGTTTATGGTTTCCGGTAAGAAAAGATTGCTAAAATCAGCCGCAAACAATCAGGCGGTAAGGCTCATGCGGCCCAGATAGGCCTCCAGCACCAGGGGGTTGGTGCGGACCTCCTCGGGGGGGCCGGCGGCGATCAGGCGGCCGCCGTCCAGGACCACCACCAGGTCGGCCACGCCCATGACCAGTTCCATGTCGTGCTCCACCAGGAGCATGGTGTTCCCCTGCTGGCGCAGCAGCCGCAGCAACCCGGCGATCTGTGCGGTTTCCTCGGGATTGAGGCCCGCCACCGGTTCATCCAACAGGGCCAGCCGCGGCTGGCCCACAAAGGCCCGGGCCAGCTCCAGCCGTTTTTTGTCGCCGTAGGGCAGGACCCCGGCGGGGAGGCTGGCCCGGTCGCTCAGGCCGAAGGTGTCCAGGGCCTCCAGGGCCTGAAGCCTGAGCCTCCTTTCCTGGTGGCGCCGCCCCGGCGGCCGCAGCAGCGCTCCCAGCAGGGAATCCCGGGACTGGACCGTCAGACCGCAGAGCACGTTGTCCAGAACGCTCAGACGGGGAAAGAGGCGCAGGTTCTGGAAGGTCCGGGCCACGCCCAGGCGCGCCACCCGGTGGGCCGGCAGCCCCGCCAGATTGTGGCCGTTGAACAAAATATCCCCCCGATCCGGCGGCATGACCCCGGAAAGGCAGTTCAGCAGGGTGGTTTTGCCGGCGCCGTTGGGCCCGATGAGCGCGGTCACCTGTCCCCCCGCGGCGCTGAAGGTCACCTCCATCAGGGCCGGCAGCCCCCCGAAATGCCTGCTCAAGCCCCGGAGGTGGAGGAGGGCCTGTTCCTGGGGCCGGGTTTCCCCGGCGCCGGGGGCGGGTAATTTCCTATCAGAGTGAGTGGTCATGGGTTTTTTTTTATCAAGCGCTCATCGGCCCAGGGGCCTCTCAAAATCTGGAAAAGCTTGGTAGCACAGGCGTCCCGCCTGTGCAGGCACAGGTTGAAAACCTGTGCCACCGGCTGGTTGGTGCGCAGGGCACAACCTAGGAAAACTTTTTACCGTGAAAATCCCCTGGGAAATGTGGAGCAGGCGCCCTCGCCTGCTCTTCTAAAAGAACAGCCGGGCGCGGTTGTTCTACATTTTTCATCTCAAGGGGTGGCCCCTTGCGGCCATGAAGGTTTCAAGCAGAAAATTCCCCCTCAGGCGCGCCGAACCGCGTCCCGGGCCAGACGCCGGCGGGCCAGGCCGATGCGCACCTGATCCCAGATGCCGGTGACAAAGCCCTGGGGCAGAAACATCAAAATCAAGACCAGAATCAGGCCGTGGATAATATCAAAATAATTCTCCAGGGGTTCCAGGAAGTAAGGCAAAATCACCACAAAACTCACCCCGAACAGGGTCCCCCAGATGGAGCCCATCCCCCCCACGACCACCATGATGACCAGGTCCAGGGATTTGAAAATGCTGAAAGAATCCGGGGTGACATGGCCGAAATAGTGGGCGTAGAGGCTGCCGGCCACGGAGGCCAGCACCGCGGAGAGCACGAACACCCGCACCTTGTCCCGGCGCACGTCCACCCCCAGGCAGGCGGCGTCCACCTCGTCCTGGGCCAGGGCGGCCAGGCCCCGGCCCACCCCGGTGCGCACCAGGTTGAGGCACAGGGTCAGGGCTATCAGGGCGAAGGTCCACACCAGATAATAAAATTTCAGGTCGGTGTTGAACCTGATTCCCCCCAGGGCCAGGGGGGGAATGCCCGACAGGCCGCTCGGGCCCCCGGTGACCGCGTCCCACTGGACGAAGATGATGTGCACCGCGTAGTTGAACCCGAGGGTGGCCATGGCCAGGTAGTGGCCGTACAGTCTCAGGGTGGGGATACCAATGATCAGCGCCACCCCGGCCACCACCCCGGCCACCAACACCATGGTGGGCCAGGGCGGGAAATTATACGTGGCGGTGAGCACCGCGGAGCCGTAGGCCCCCAAACCGAAAAACGCCGCGTGCCCCAGGGAGATCTGGCCGGCATAGCCGGTGAATAAATTCAGCCCCAAAACCACGATGACGAAAAGGCCGATGAGATTCAGCAGGCTCAGGATAAAGGGATTGCGAACCTGCAGGGGGGCCACCAGCAGCACCACCGCGAGGCCGATGACCGTCAGGCCGGTGTGATGCCTCAAGAAAAAAGATAGACTCCGATGCCAGGCTCCCTTGGCCAAGGTCTGCCCACCCTCCGGGTTATTCTGAGACGCCCGCCCGGGCGCCGGCGCTGAAGGCCTGGAGATTCCCGTCCCGGAAGCGCTCCGGAGATTTTTCCCGGATAATCCTTTCCAGGAGGTCCTGGTCGCAGAAAAGCGCCCCAAGGCCTGAGGCAAAGCCCAGGACGATGAGATTGGCGGACACCGGGGGCAGCCCCAGGCCGGCCGCCAGGGACAGGGCGTCCACCCGGAGATAGTCTCCGCCCGCGGCGGCGTTGACCAACAGGGTCCCCCGGGGTTTTACAAAATGCCGGTGCACCGCCAGATTTTGGTCATGCAGGAACAAGCCCAGGTCCGCGGCCCCGGCCGGCACCAGAGGGCCGCGGTACGGCCCCACCTTGACCATGGAGATGACCGCGCCGCCCCGCTGGGCCATGCCGTGGGTCTCGGAGGTGATGACCGGCAGGCCCAAAGACAGGGCCGCCTCCGCCAGGAGACGGGTCAGGGTTACGGCGCCCTGCCCGCCCAAGCCGCTGACGATGATTTGTTGTTTCATATTCTTTGACCTTTGTTGAAGACGAAGGCTGACGCAATTTCATCGAGTTGTAAGCTGTAAGCTGTAGGCTATAAGCTGTAAGCTTAAAGCCTACAGCTTACAGCTTAAAGCTGGTCACTTTCCCCCGTCCCTCACCCTCCCCACGATGGCCCCCTCCGGGCAGACGTGAAGGCAGACGCCGCAGCCCACGCAGCGGACCTGGTCGATGTCCACCCGGCCGCCGGCCTCGTCGAACACCAGGGCCGGGCACTCGAAGTTGTCCAGGCAGTGCCGGCAGGCGGTGCAGTGCTCCGTCACCTCCATTTCAAAGACCGCCTGGGCTTTGCGGGCCTCGCCGTCCAGCAGGCAGGGGTGCCGGGCGATGATCACCGCCACGCTCCCTTCCGGGCTGCGGCAGAAGCGGTCCCCTTCCTGGAGGAGGCCGCACAGGGCCGGAATATCGTATGAGTCGCACTGCTTCAGAAATTTCACCCCGCAGGCCCGCACCAGGTCGGGGATGTACACCGATTGCCCTTCATCGCCCAGGGCGGTGACCCCCAGGGCCGGAGTGGGCTGGTGGCCGGTCATGGCCGTGGTGGCGTTGTCCAGGATCACCAGGATAAAACGGGCCCGGTGAAACACCGCGTTCAGCAGGGCCGGAATGCCGGCATGGAAAAAGGTGGAATCCCCGATGGTGGCCACAATGGTGGGAAACTCGCCCCCCTCCGCAGCATAGGCCCGATAGAAGCCCGCGGCCTGGCTGATCCCGGCCCCCATGCAATGGCAGCTGTCCACCGCCTGGAGATTCATTCCCAGGGTGTAGCAGCCGATGTCGCTGGGGAAGATCCCCCCCGGAAAGGTCTCCCGGATGGCGTAAAACGCCGCCCGGTGGCCGCAACCGGCGCACAGGGTGGGGCGGGCGCCGCCGCCGG
>JBGSLA010000233.1:0-4716 GCA_041740935.1 Desulfobaccales bacterium
GGGGCGCCTCTATCGCCACCGGCACGGCCCGCACCCCAAACGTTTCGCTGACCGCGGCCGCACAACCCCGGGCCGAGGCGGTGAGGCGCACCGCGGGCGTCTCCTCCGAGAAGGACAGGTCCCTGAACTCGGCCATGCCCCCTTCGGTCGGCACCACCAGGGTCCCCTGGAGGGTCCCGGCGTCGGCGCTCAGACAAACTTCTTCTTCCTGGGGTTTTAGAGGGCCGGCGCGCCAGTTGAGGCGCACCCGCACCGGGGGCAGGGTGAAATTCACCATGGTGTCCCGGGGCTGGTCCAGAAATTCCAGGTGGGCCTGTTCGGACAATTGCACCAGGTCCATGGCGTCGAGGATCCGGGCGAACCATCTTGGTGCGGCCGCGGCATTGTGGCTGAACATGGAGACTTTGTAGGGCACCAGGGCTTCAGCGGCAGGTTCGATGAGGATGGGCACGAATTGCAGCTGACCCCGGTGGTGCAGACCCAGGGCGACGTCCAGCTCCCAGCGGCACATCGGCCTGTCGAAGTAGGCGCAGGAATAGACCGGCAGGAAATACCGGCTGCTGCTGATGGCCTCCACCAACGCGTCGTAGTAATTCTTGCCGACGGTCACCCCCTCTTCAGACAGATCAAAAAAGATGTGGGAGGCATTGCCATCCCGGAGGCGGCGGCAGCGCAGCAAGGGTTCGTGCAGATTCCCTTTGACCCAGTCCAGGTCCTTGCGGGCATAGCTGATGAACACGTCGTAAGTGTCGGAACTGAGGCTCGGCATGGTCTTTGGGCCTTGAAGTGTGCCCGGAGGGGCTGAGCGGTCCTGTGGCCCTCAGCGGAGCAGGTGGCGCACCTGTTCCAGCTGGGACAAGGCGTCATCCACTCGGGAGAGCAATAATTCCAGAGCCTGGCGCGTCTCCGCACCGCGACTCCGGCGGATTTCCTGGGTCAGGGTGGTCCTCAGGTCGGTAAGGGTGTCCACCACCCGCCGCAGATCCGGCAGAGAGCGGACATTACCCCTCTCCAGGGAGTTGATCAGGGCCTGGAAGGTCTGGAAGTGCCGCTCCACGGTCTGCCCTTCCTCAACCTCCGCTTCCAGCCGGTTGAGCTGCGCCAGGTGATGGTCCACCGCGTCGGTGAGATTGGCCAGGACCTCTTTCCCGGCAGGGCTGGCGACCTGCTTTTTCAGGCCCTGGAGCTTGCCGTGCAGGCCCTTCATCTGCTCCCGCACCCGGTAGTATTGCTGGGAGGAGGTGATGCCGCCCTTGATGCTCCCGATGATGCGGTTGAACTCCTCGAAGGCCTGATTGATGCGCCCGGCCTCCTGCTCCTGGCGTTTGATCTCCTGACGGGCGCTTTCCATCAGGTCGAGGGCGTTTTTAATCTCTTTCCCCAGGCTGAGGCAGGGCTCCCTGATCTCCGGGTCGCCGGCGCCCACCTGGCTGGCGGCCAGGGCGCGGCCTAAATTTTCCACCACTTCGTCGATTCCCGGGGGTGGCTTTCTGTTTAAGAGTTCGGCGGTATATTGAAACAGGCAGCCGGCATACAGATAATTGGCATAGGGGAAGCGGGGGCAGAACTCCAGGGCCCGGCGCAAGGCCGGCTCCGCCTGGGCCGGCTGAGATTCCCCCAGCAACTCCTTGGCCTGCCGCAATTCGTCCTCCACCAGAAAGAAATAGAGATCTTCCACTTCTGCGGCGGACCCGGGAGGAGTCGCCTCGCCGGAGGTTTTCCGCAGAATGAACCCCAGAAAGCCCCCGCTCAAGCGGGCCAGATAGCCGTCAAAGGCGGCATAGAGGGGCACCTGTCGGTAAAGCCGGTCCAGGCGTTTGAGCTGCGTCCGGGCCTGGCTGTATTTCTTTTCTTTAAACAGGGCCCGGGCCGGTTCCATGAAATTGGCACAGAGGCGCCGGAGGATCTGGCGCCGCAGATTTTGCAGGAAGCCGCTTTCCTGGGGGCACATCGCCAGACCGCGGTCCACCGCGGCCAGGGCCTCGGGAAAACGTTCGGCCTGCATCAGGAGGCCGGCCACCAGAAAGTGGCAGGATTCCCAGTCCGGGTCCAGCTCCAGCACCTCCTGCACCTGGCGGGCAGCTTCCAGGGGCTGGTCCTGGCTCAGGTGGAGCAGGGTATCCAGGATGAGCAGCAGGAAAAGGCGATGCCGAATCTCATCCCGGAGGTCGGCGACGCGCACGTCCAGGTGGCGCTCGAGGCGCACCTGGCGCAGGGGGAACAGGGTTTTAAGGGCCTCACGGTCCTCGCCCTGCCGCACCTGACAGAAGGCCAGCAGGTAGGCGGCCTCGTGGTGGCCGGGGACTGCGGCCAGCACCTGGCGGAGGAGGGGCAGGGCCTCAAGGTAGTGCTCCTCGGCAATCAAGCGCTTGGCCTCCCGGAGCCACTGTTCCGGGGGAGATTCGGCCACCTCGGTGGAGGCCAGGCCGGTGTCCAGGTCGAAATCCGCCAGTTTCAGGTCAACCTGGCGGGCCTGCTGCCGGGCCTGGGCTTCCTTGGCCATCTTGTCGAGCTGGCTGGCGAAGTCCTCTTCCTGGGCCTTGGCCTTGGGGTCGAATTTACCAGGGTCAATGCCTTCCGGAACCTTTAATTCCGACTCGAAGTGCTTGAGGCCGCCCGGGTCGCCACCTTCAAAGTTAGCCATTTACATCCTTCCTTTATGAGCTCTCCCAACTGACTGCCAAGGCTTGCGATTGTCGTGTTTCATTGCCTGTATGGCGAATTTTCTCCCAGATTCCGGCCAAGGTCGTTTTAAACTTCTCCTCACTCTTCGGCCAGGTCGGCGTCGTCCGGTTCGGGCACCTTCTCCAGGAGATGTTGGGCCAGAGCGTGGCACTCCCTATACTCCCGCTCGTGGTCGATGGCCGCCAGGGTCAGGAGCGCGGAGGCCAGGCTCATCTGTTCCAGCTCGCCGGTCCCCAGTTCCCGTGGTTCGTAGCGGACGCGCTCCAGTCTCTCCAGCCACTTGATTTTGTCATAATGAGCCATGCATTCCCCTTGAGTGAGGTACCGGGCCTGCCGGCCTCGTTTATGCGCCTTTAAGCCGGGGTGGCGGGGCCGCCCTCTTCCCCCGGGGCCGGGCCCAGGGTTTCAGGAGGAACCTCGGCCTCCCCTTCCTCCCTGAAGAGAAATTCTCCGGTGGAGCCGATGAGGTCCAATTCGTATCCTTCCAGTTGTTCGTAGTCGCTCCTCAGGTTCTGGGTGGCCTGGTCCAGGTCGGTGAGCAGGGTGTCGAGCTGCTCCACCGCCTCCTCCTCGGCGGTTTTGGCCAGCCGGGGCCGGACGATGGTCTGGATGCGCCGCTTCATCATGCCGGCCCGGGCCATGACGTCATCCACCGAGGGCTTGTCGAGAAACTCTCCCTGGATCAGGTCGATCTCCCCCAACTCCCGGAAGCGGGAGAACTGCTCCAGGCGGGCCTTCAATCGGGCCCGGTAATGCTCCGGCACCCCCTGGTCGGCAAGATAATTGCGCACCATGCCCAGATAGATGCGCAGGGCGTCCTGCTGCATCTGGGCCAGGCGCTGCTCCCGGGCCAGCAGGTTCAGGACCTCCGGGACGCTGACTTCGAGCCTGATGGCCTCCTCCAGGTTCTTTACCGCTTCTTCCCGTTCCCGCTCATCCTCAGGAAAATAATAGCCGATGAGGCCCTTCACCAGATGGGGGTCGCCCATGCCGGGGTCCACCGCCGAGACCTTGTCGAGGCGCTGAAAAAGTTCGGCCTTGCCCGCGGCCGGCAAAGGCGAGCGGCTGGGCAGACTGAACCAGGTGACCAGCAGGGCCAGGGCGTGCCACAGAGCCGTGTTGCGCCTCAGGAGGGCCTCGTCGCTGAGTTTGGCGATCGGCGCGGCGTCCTCGTCCCCTTCCGGGGCCTGGGCGGCGGGAGAGGGGGCGGGGGGCAGGGGTTGGATTTTTTCCGCCTCCACCTCCAGGGGCTTGCGACAGCCGGTGCAGGTGATGGTCAGCCCCAGGTATTCCCGCTCCACCGACAGCGCGGCTTCGCAGTGGGGACAGGCCAGACCGACCCGCTCCCGGTTTTCCAGGGCCTCCAGGACCCGGCCCAGGGGCGCGTCCAGGTCCGGGTGTTCATCTTGCCGCCAATGGCAGAGCAACAGGCCCAATTCCCCCGGCACTGTGGAGCGGCCCTCTTCCCGGGCCGCCTTGATGGCCCCTTCGAAGTGCTTGTGGGCTTCCTCCTCCTTTTTTTCAAACAGGGCCACCATGCCGAACATCACCTGCTGCTCGGCGAGATGGGCCGGGATGTGCTCATGGAGCACGTCCAGACCCCGGAGCCGTTCATAATATTCCAGGGCGCCGCTTGCCTGATGGCGGGACCATAAAAGCTGGGCCTTGACCAGAAAGGCAATGCCCACCAGGTGCCGGGTGTCGAGCAGGTCGCCCAGCAGGGCTTCATGTTCGTCAAAGATGCGCTCTACCTGCTCATGGTTTTTTTGCCGGGCCTCCAGCCACAGATGCAGATACATGGTTTCCCGGTCCCGGTGGCCCGAGGCCAGGAGGTCCGAGAGGACGGCGCCGGCCTCGGCGAAGCGGCCGAGCCGGGCCCGCACATAGGCCAGAGCGAACCGGGTTTCGGCGATGTCCCGCCGGCGCAGCCCGGCGATCAGGGCCTTGCCCAGGAGTTCCTCGGCTTCGGGGAACCGGGGCCTCTCATCCTGGTCGATGATGCTCAGGGCCTGGAGCAGGGGGCGGCGCCGG
>JBGSLA010000234.1:0-9285 GCA_041740935.1 Desulfobaccales bacterium
AAAAAAAAATCAGGGCAGCCTGGTGACCTGGCTCACCGGACCCACCCGCACCGCGGACATCGAAAAAATCCTGGTGCTGGGCGCCCAGGGACCGGCGGAGTTGACCATAATCTTCTATCAGCCGCAGCCATCAGGGGAGTGATAAATATGCCTCAAACTGTGCCGCCGGGGGAACTTCGGGTCAGAATCGCCCGGCTGCAGGAAGCGCTGGCCGCCCAGGGCCTTGACCTGGCCCTCATCCGGCAGCCCGCTGACCTGTATTATTACGCCGGCGCCCTGGCGGACGGCTTCCTGGGGGTGCCGGCCGCGGGCGCTCCGAAATTCCTGGTGCGCCGGCCCCAGGAACGCCTGGCCTCGGCCGACACGCCCTGGGACCTGGTTTTTTACCGGGATTTTGGGGAGCTGCCGGCCTTGCTGCATGACCTGTCCGGCCCCCGGCCGCGGGCTGTGGGTCTGGAGTTGGACGTCCTGCCGGCGGCCCTGTATCTGCGTTTCCAGAACAAGATTTTTCCGGGCCTGGCCCTGAAAGACATATCCCCCCTGATCCGCCGCCAGCGCATGGTAAAAAGCGCCTATGAACTGGCGCAGATCCGCCGGGCCGCGGCCATCCTGGATGAAACCTTCGCGGAAGTGCCGGAGCTGTTGCGCCCGGGCCTCACGGAACTGGAACTGTCGGCCGCCATCGAGTACCGGCTGCGCCTCCGCTGCCACCAGGGGCTGATCCGCCTGCGCAACTTCAATCTGGAGATGTTTTTCGGGCATGTGCTGTCCGGCCATGCCGGGCTGGAGCTGGCCTACACCGACACCCCCAGCGGCGGTCTGGGGCTGGGCCCCGCTTTCCCCCAGGGCCCCAGCCTCAAACCCCTGGCGCCCGGGGAGCCCGTTATCGTGGACATGGGTTCCTGCGTCAACGGATATATAGCTGATATGACACGTCTATTTGTATTAAAAGACCTGCCCCCGGAGGCCTGGCGGGCCTATGACCTGACCCTGGAGCTGTTTCATTACTTCGAAACCGCGGCCCGCCCCGGCGTGCCCCCCGGCGACCTGTATCAGGAACTGTGCTCCCGGGCGGCGCGGGCGGGCTTGGGCCAGGTCTTCATGGGCCGGGGCGAAGAGCGCGTGGGCTTCATCGGCCACGGGGTGGGCCTGGAGCTGGATGAGTTCCCCCTGATTTCGGCCCGTTTCCCCTACCCCCTGGAAGCGGACATGGTGGTGGCCTTTGAGCCCAAATTCTTCGTGCCGGAGGTGGGCCTGGTGGGCCTGGAAGACACCGGCCGCATCACCCCACAGGGGGTGGAATGGCTCACCCGGGTCACCCGGGAAGTGATTAAGGTTTAATGCCCTTGAATATCCCGAAACGCGCCGGATTCAGTTTTATCATCCTCGGCCTGGCCCTGTCTCTGGCCCTGTCAGGGGAAGGCCTGGCCGCGTCCGCCGGCGAAGCCCCCATCTGCCGGGGGTCGACCGCCCGCCGGCAGGTGGCCCTGACCTTTGACGACGGCCCCCATCCCCGCTTCACCGCCGCAATTTTGCGCCTGCTCGAGGCCTATGAGGCCCATGCCACCTTTTTTGTCCTGGGTCGGCATGCGGTGCGTTATCCCTTAATGATTAAAGAGATGGTGAAGTCCGGACAGGAAGTGGCCAATCACAGCTTCAGCCATCTGCGCTTTCCCGCGGCCAACCGGCAGGCCTGGCTTAGAGAACTGGAGCGCACCGACCTGGAGCTTGATCTCCTGGGCTGCCCGGACTGCGGGCTGTTCCGTCCCCCCTACAGCGCCTATAACCAGGGGCTGCTTCAGTGCCTGGAACACCTGGGCCAACGACTGGTCCTCTGGAGCGTGGACTCCGCGGACTGGCGGGAGCCCGACCCCCTGGACATCGCGGCCAACGTCCTGTCGAAGGTGAGGCCCGGGGCCATCATCATCTTTCATGACTCAGACGAAACCGGCCGGGCTGACCGCGGGCCCACCATCGAGGCCCTAAGCCTCATCCTGCCGGCCCTTTCGGCCCGGGGCTATGAATGTGTCACGGTCTCCGAACTTCTGGCCCCGCGCTCGCCGGGCCGGCAGCCAGGCCCCCGGGACCGGTAAAATTGCCCCTTAAAAGCGTATAAGGTACAATAAAGCCAGCCATGAGCGAGATGTCTTTTCTCGAACATTTGCAGGAGTTGCGCACCCGCCTCATCGTCTGCTTTGTCGCCCTGTTCATCGGCGCGGCCCTGGCCTGGCCCCTCACGCCCACGGTGCAGCGCTTCATTCAGCGGCCCTTGCTGGAGCCCTCCCTCATCCAGAAAATGCAGTACTCCGCGGCCACCTGGACCAAGGAGCGCTTTCCTGATCTCTCCCGCCGCCTGGGTCTTGACCCCCAGCCCCCCCAGGTCCATCCTCACAAGCTGAACTACATGGCCCCCCTGGAGCCCTTCTTCGTGCAGATGAAGATCTCCGTCATCACCGGCCTGGCCCTGGCCTTTCCGGTGATTCTCTACCAGCTCTGGCTGTTTTTCGCGCCGGCCCTGTATCCCCAGGAAAGAAAATATGTGCATTTCTTCCTGCCCCTGGGCACGGTGGCCTTTGTGCTGGGCGGACTGTTTTTCCTCTATCTGGTGTGGCCGCTGATCATCTCCTTTTCCCTGGCCTATGAGAGCGACATTCTGTTTTCCATGCTCAACCTCAGCCAGTTCGTCAATTTTTGCCTGCGGCTGCTGTTGTTGTTCGGCCTGATTTTTGAGCTCCCCCTGGTGCTGTTGATCTTGAATTGGGCCGGGGTGGTGAAACTCGAGTTCCTGCGAAGCCAGCGCCGCCTGGCGTTGCTCTTGAGCGCGGTGGTGGCCGCGTTCCACGCCGATGTGGTGACCATGACCGCGGTAGCCATCCCCATCTACGGCATGTACGAACTGTCCATCCTGACCATCCGCCTGTTCGGGCGCCGGCCCCAAGAGGAAGTTGCGGCGGCCGCCACCCCGGCCCCGGCCCCCGATCCGGGGCTGGATCCCCCTGTGCAACCCTGATTATCCGAACCGGCAAAAAGTTGACAGTGCCGGAAGCGTCTTTGTATGGTAAGATGTGCCTTTAAATGGTAAAAATTGGTTAGCGCATGACTCCTCAAGGCCAAACTCCTCAGACCCAGCCTGATCCCAAGCCTGAAACCGACAAGCCCCGGGGCTGGCTCAGCCGGGTGCTGCGTTGGTTCACCGACTGGCTGGGAGGGCAGGAATTCCACTATTCCGGTTATCTTCCCAGCCGCCCCAATTTCCTGCTGCGCTACACCCTGGATCCGTTTTTTGCCAAGGTGACGGTAAAACCGCGGCTGGTGGAACGCCTGCAGGAACTCTCCCAGCAAGGCGTGGTGGTCTATGCCCTGAAATATCGCAGCACCCTGGATTTTTTATTTTTCAACCGCCGCTACCAAAAACTGGGGGCCCCCACCCCCGAGGTCGCTTTTGATCTCAACCTATGGATGTTCCAACCTTTTTCTCACCTGGTGCAGATCATCTCCGCGGCCTTAAATTTTTTCACCCGCAAACGGGCCTGGCACAATCCCTTCCTGGACGGCTATTTCCTGCGCATCCTCAAGGAAAAACGCAGCGCTCTGCTGTTTTTGGTGGACCAGGTGGGGTTCCGGCACCGCTTTCTCAAGCCCCGGGAGGACCCGCTGCACCACCTGTTGGAAATTCAGGAGCAACTGGATTTCCCCATTTTTCTGGTGCCCCAACTGGTGATGTACAGCCAGGACCCCACCCGGGAAGACAAGGGGCTGTTGGACCTGTTCTTCGGGGATCGGGAAAACCCCGGGCGCTGGCGCAAGTTGGGCCTCTGTTTCCGCAAGTCCAAAAAAGCCGTGGTGGAAGTGGCCGAACCGGTGAATCTCAAAGAGTATCTGGCCGATTCCGCGGTCCAGACCGACCCCGGCCTCAGGGCCCAGAAACTCAGGCGGGAACTCATCCAACGCCTCGACCAGCAGCGGCGCATCGTCACCGGCCCGGTAATCAAGAGCCGGGAAGAACTCATGGAGATCACCCTCACCGACCCCGGCCTCACGAGCTTCATGGAGCGCCTGGCGGAAACGGAGAAAAAGAAAATCTCCAAAATCAAAAAAACCGCGCAGGATTATTTCTGGGAAATCGCCGCGGACTTCAACCTGATCATCGTGCCCCTCATGCACCGGATGGTGCGGATGCTCTCCCGCACCTTATTTGAGGAAGTCTTTTTCGACCTGGAGGGCTTTGAGAAGGTCCGGGCAGCGGGGCAGCGGGGCAACCTGATTTTTATTCCCTGCCACAAGAGTCATATCGACTACCTGCTGCTCAATAACCTGATGTATCAGCATTATCTCCACCCCCCCCGCATCGCCGCCGGGAAAAATCTGGCCTTCTGGCCGCTGGGCCCTCTGTTCCGGGGGTCCGGGGCCTTCTTTATCCGGCGCCGGTTTTTGGGAGGCAAGCTCTATGCCGAGGTCCTCTATCACTACGTCAAGACCCTGATCAAGACCGGCTACAGCCTGGAGTTTTTCATCGAAGGCGGCCGCTCCCGCACCGGCAAGCTGGTCCTACCCAAGATCGGCCTGTTGAACATGATCCTGCGGGCCTATTTTGAGGGCGCCGCCCAGGACCTCATCTTTGTGCCCACCTATATCGGCTATGACCAGGTCCTGGAGGAAAAGGCCTATCTTTCCGAACTCGAAGGCAAGAAAAAGGAAACCGAAAATGTGGGGCAGTTGGTCCGGGCCCGCAAATTTTTGAAAAGGCGCTACGGCCGGGCTTACGTCCAATTCAGTGAACCCCTGTCCCTGAACGAGCATCTGGCCCAGCATCCGGCAGACAATTCAGATGTAACCGAAAAAATCCGCACCGTCAGCAACGACCTGGCTTCCGAGGTGGTCCAGGCCATTAACCGGATTTCCGTGGTCACCCCCTTCTCCCTGGTGTGCGCCGCGCTCCTCACCTATCCCAGAAAAGGGGTCTACCGCCGGGAGCTTCTCAAGATCATCCAGGTCCTCTACGATTACCTGAAAGCCAGAAAGGTTCCCCTGGCCGACTCCCTGGGAAACCTCAACGAGGCCGTGGAAGAGATCCTGGCCTTGTGCGAAGTGCGCAAACTCATCACCCCCATCGAAAAGGAAGAGGGTCTGTCGGACGAACTGGGCCTGGGGGGCTACAGCATCGACGAAACCAAGCGCCCCCTGCTGGAATATTATAAAAACAACATCATCCACTTTTTCCTGCCCGCGGCCATGGTTTCTTTGGCCACCCTGTCGGGGCCGGGCTTTGACTTCGACCGCCGCCAGGTCATGGATGACGTCCGCTTCCTCGAGGATTTTTTTAAATATGAATTCTTTTTCAACGGGGTGCCCCCGGAGACCATGGTGGACGAGACCCTGGCGTATTTCAGCGCCCGGGAAGTGGCGGTCAGCCTGGACGGCGGGGACAACCACTACACCCTGTCGGCGTACGGCCTCAAGGAAGTGGCCTACTTCGCCAACCTGCTCTACAACTACCTGGAATCCTACTATATCGTCTTTCGCTCCATCAAATATCTGCAGAAAAAACCCCGGAGCGAAAAGGAGTTCCTGAAGCGCATAAGTTCCATCGGCCACAAATCCTATAAGCTCGGGGAAGTGGAGCGCACCGAGGCCCTGTCGGAATCCAACTTTCAGAACGCCCTGAAGCTCTTCGGGGAAAAGGGCATCGTCACCAAAAAGCTGCCCAACGGCAAGGGCGCCACCACCTTCAGCCCCCCCTCCGACGAGGACACCAAGGACTACTACGGCCGCCAACTGGCCCGGTTTTTGCGGCGGTAGGGCATAATGCTGTTTTCTGTTTTCTGTAAAAAATAATTATGGAAAACTAATTGGTTAGGCGGTTGGTTTGTTCCATCTCAATCCGAAGTCGGTATTAGAGCTGCTTTTTCCCCCCTTTTCTCAAGGGGGGTAAGGGGGGATTTGGCAGAACCTCCTGAAATACTCCCTGCATCACCTCCTCGATGGCCCGGTCCAGCAGTTCCAGATATATCTTGGCGTCATAGGTCGAAAGGCCGTCCAGAAAAGGCGCGGCCTGGACCCGCAACTCTTTGGGACCTCCCCGGCCTTCCCGGTGCACGTAGCGCACCTTTTGGCCGGGCCGGACCTGGACCCCGGCCTGGTGCAGCTGGCGCAGGGCCAGGGCGGTGGGCGTGTCCACTTTGTACTCCTCCAGGGATTTGGACAGCACCCGGGTGACCACCAGTTCCCGGGGATCGATGCCCCCTTCCTGCAGACGCCGGCGGAAGCCTTCGGCCATATCCTCCAGCTCAGGGCGCAGGCCGGGCAATTCGGCTGCAGTGGCGGCCGCGGCCAGCCCCGCCAGGAGCGCCTCCTGGGCCAGGCGGACAAAGGGCGGCGTGTCCCGGCGCCGGCAGATCAGCCCCCGGGCCTTGACCTTACCGTCGGCAAAGACCCCGAAGTAGCGGGTGGCCACCGGCCGCGCCCGGTTCTGCCGGGAGGGCAAAAACGCGATCCAGCGGTAAACTCCCTCCAGGGCCAGCCTGACGCCGGTGGCCGCGGAGATTTTCCGGCACAGCTCCTGGAGTTCGTCTGCCGTTAGGCCGTCTTTCTGAATCCACACGCAATCCGTCAAACCGTGGAGGACCCGGTAGCCCGCGGCCTCGCAGATTTCCTTGGCGGTGAGGAGCTTGTCCCGGCCGAAGGCGGTCACCGCTTCGTGGGCCTCGATGCGCCCGAAGCGGGCGTTTTTGTAGCCCAGATAACCGAAGCAGGTGACCAGCATCCACTTGAGCGCGATTTGCCGCTGCTGATAGAGGGCGGCCTGCTCCGGCGGGGCTTCCCGGGCGGCGGCCTTCAGGCGCTCCCGCAAATCCAGAATGGGCCTCAGCGTCCGGGGAACCAGGCCTTCCCGCTTTCGGCATAGGCGGTATTGGGCCTCGGGCACGAGGTTATGGTGGGGGGAGGGCCGGAGTTCAAAAGCAGGTTTTAGGTTTTGGGTTTTAGGTTTTGGGTCTGATCTTTTCCAGAACCCAGAACCCAGAACCCGGAACCCATTTTGACCCCTGGCCCCCTCCCCCACAACATCCCTACAGCACCGGCAATTCACCGTCTCCGGCGAGATGTTGTGGATGGCCATGATGCTGGGGTACATGGAGGCGAAGTCCAGTTCCGCCACGTCGGCGAACCGGCCGATGGGGGGCATGAAGACCAGGCCGCCCTTGTCCACGGTGAGGAGTTCGCCGGCGCTTTTGAATCGTTCCGGGTCGGCCTTGCGCCAGGGGATGAGGATGCCGTCCTGCACGGCCCGGGCCAGCTGCATGGAGGTGATCAGGGTGCCGGGGCTGGCCCGGGCCGCCTGCTGCAGGGGGATCTGCCCCAGCCGGGAGATCTGCACCAGGCCCATGAGATCCGCTTCCCGGAAGAAAAAGGAATTGCGCCGGTCCACGTGCCAGCGGCCGTACAGGGGAGCGGCGCTGCCCTGGTACACCACCCGGCCATAGGAAAAATAGGTGCGCCCGCCGGAGAATTTCCGGGGCACGGCGCCGGGCTCCCGGTCCAGGGGGAGGGGCGTCCGCTCGGCTAGGCTCCAGCGCCACAAAAGCGGGATGATGTGCTCGTCCCCCCAGTCGCTCAGGATCAGGTCGGGGTTGACCCGGCGCAGCCACCGGGCCGTTTCCCGCACCAGTTCGGCCCGGTCCGCGGCCTCCAACTCCAGGGTGCGGTCCTCCCAGATCAGGGCCAAGCCGTTGCCGGCCTCCAGGGGAATGAGGGGGTCCCGGGTGAGGCTAAGCCCCAGGGTCGCCAGGGGCGGCAGGGACACATCCCGGGCGAACTGCTCTTCCCGGGGGGCCAGGGCCGCGAGTGTTCCTTCCCGGGTTTCCAGATCATACCAGGCGCTGGGCCAAAGACCTTTGCAGTACAGATAATAAGCGGCCACCTCCAGGTCGCAGTTGTAAGCGTCCACGACCCCTTCTTGCTTCCCCAGCCAGGCCCGGAGTCGCGGCAGGTGGCCATAGGCTTTCAGCTCCAGGGCCCACACCGGCATCTCCTCCCCCGAGCCCAGGTCGCGCCCCGAAGCGGGATAGGCCCGGGTGAGCCAGCGCCGGCCCTCCAGAATCTTTACCGCCCGGCGGACCTGATCCTGTTTCCCCCCCACATACACCGTGTAGGGGAAGGCATCCGTGAGGCGCAGGGCTTCGCCCTCCGGGGTGAGAAACCACAGGACCATCCGGTCCCCGAGGGGATAGAGGTCGAAGAGCCAGGCAATACTGTGCATACGGTCAAAGAAAAGCAGAGACTGCTTGGAAAAGTTTTTGTAGGGTGCGCTCCGCGCACCATGAATCCCATTATGAATAGTTTCCCGTAGGGCGCGTTTTACGCGCCAAAAATTGGTGCGTGAGACGCACCCTACAGAGCTTTGACCCGAATCAGGCGATGTGTCGAGGCGGGCGGGACGCCCGATACAGACTGATCACTGGCTACTGGTCACTGATTACTGATCAGAAAGGAGCTTACTTGAGGGAACGTCAGGGGAACCGGCCTCTTCCACCTCATTCCTCCCCTTTTTCCACCTTCTCCAGACGCTCCGCCAGGCGGCTCAGGGCCTTTTCGTGCTCCAGGAGCATGGCCATGAGCATGGACTCGAGCGGCCAGGGGTTGGCGGCATAGACCCCCGCCTGGAGGTGCAGGCGGGCCAGTTCGAAGAGGCGGTCGAAGTAAGCCTGGTCCTCCCGGCGCAGGGCCCGGCGGAACTTGCGCCAGCGCTCCCGCTCTTCTTCCCACACCTGACTGTAAGGTAAAACCGTGCGTCCCATATTCTGAAAAGTCCAAAGTCCAAAGCCTAAAGTCCAAAGCCTAAAGTCCAAAGTTCAAAATAAAGATAACGGGAGGGAACATTTCTCGCCTCATTTCCAGGCTCCTGAAATGTTTTGGAGCGTGTAGGGGCAGGCGCCCTCGCCTGCCCTCCGTGGACAGCCGGGGGCGGCTGTCCCTACACCAGAAAAGGCCGTTATGCCGGTAGGGTGGCCGTCTCCGGCCGCCCGGAGTTCCGGCGGGCACAGAGGCCCGCGCCACCGAAATTTTCCTGGTTTTGAGAGAGCTGAAGGCTCAGGAGCACCTGTCTTGAAAAGTTTTTTGTGGGAGAAGGGATTCCCACGGGCTGGAAGCCCGTGCTACCGGGGTCGGTGGACCCCTGCCCCCTTCCCCACATCCCCTGCCCCAACCCCTTACCGCCATTTCGTAGGAGCGCACCCGCGTGTGCGCCCTAAATCCGGGGCGGAGACACCTGGGTCCGCCCCTACGGGG
>JBGSLA010000235.1:0-5212 GCA_041740935.1 Desulfobaccales bacterium
GCAGAATCCTCCCAGGTTGTACGCCTCCAGGGGCACCGGCGTGAAAAACTGCATTTCCCTGGCATCCCCCACAAAATACAGGGGATTTTTCAGGCTGCCCCGCACCGCCGAACTCAAGGAACGTCTCAGGATGGTCTGGCCGACACGCAGTTCCTGCACCTGCTCCGCGGCCGCTTCACCGTGACGCATGGCCTTGAAGCTGATGGACAGCGAACTGTAGGCCACCAGGCACAGAAGACCCGTCAGCGTCAGGGCGAGCAGCAGCTCCAGCAGGGTAAAGCCGGCGCTCGCCGCGGATTTATGGGCTCCCGCCATGCCTCACGCGCCCTTCTCGGACCCGGTTCTCAGCGTCTGGAGTTCCAGGCTCTTTTTAGCGCCCCGCTCTTGCCAGGTTAACGTCACCTGGACCAACGAACAAAGAAGACGCCGGCGGGACAGGCTGTCGGACCACTCTTGCTGGGGCGAAATCCGCACCACATAGTCATACTGGCCCTCCCGGCCCTGGTAGGTGCCGGCTTTCAGCGTGTTGATCTGGCAATTTTCCTCCAGGATTTTTCCCGCCACCAACACTGCCTGGGTGCGGCGCCAGGCAGTTTCCTGGGAGCGCAGCGCCGTCGTCAACACCTGGAGCAGCACCACCAGCACCAACCCCATGAGGGCCGTGGCCACCAGAACTTCCAGGAGGCTGAAGCCGTCAGCTTTCCTTTGGCCCGACGCGGCTGCCATGACATTAATTCCCTATGGTGCTCAACGTCACCTTGCCGGTTATGGGCTTAATCTCCAGGAGGTTTTTGCGGCCGCTCGTCTCCTGGAGCACCAGTTTGCCGCCACTGGAGCTGCCGTCTCCATAAAAAGCGATGTATCCCTGGCTTTTATCGGGGTTTTGCCAGACCAGCCGGGCGTCGGCCAGGCTCAGTCCGGTGAGGCTGCCGAGCCTTTCTGATCCTTCCAGCCAATAGCGGCCGGTCCTGAGGTCAAAGAACAACCTGATGCGGCTGCTGCCGGCGACCGCCTCACTCCTGGCAGTGCGCAGGGCCACGGCCAGACCCCGCAGCGCGGCCCGGGTTTTCTCCCGCTGCCAGCTATGGAACAGGCTGGGCAGCACCAGGCCCATGAGGAGGGTCATCAGGGCCAGCACGGCCATGAGCTCAAGCAGGGTAAACCCGGCTTGAGACTCAGTAAGGGATGGTTTTTGCTTATGAGAATTCACTTCTGCCTACACTAAGGAGAAGATTGCCAATTGTGGATATCCTGGTTCTCGCCATCCCCGCCGGGGGCGCCGTCCGCACCCAGGGAAGACAGATCATAGGGGCCGTGTTCTCCCGGACTCTTATACATATAGGGCCGGCCCCAGGGGTCGTTGGGAATGGTCTTGTCCAGGTAGGGCCCGGCCCAGCCGGTTTCGTTCTGGGGTTTTTCCTTCAGGACCTTCAGCCCTGCCTCGGTGGTGGGATAGCCGCCGACGTCCAGATGGTAAAGGTCGAGAGCCGTTCCCAGGAGCTGCATCTGGGCCTGGGCCGTTTTTTGCTTGGCTTTGCCCACCCGGCCCATGAGCCGCGGCGCCACCAGCGCCGCCAGCAGGCCCAGGATGAAGAGCACGATCATCAATTCAATAAGGGTGAATCCCGCTTCCCGGTGTTGTTTCCTGGTCAAAAAAGGCACTCCTTTTTTCAGTGTCGCCTCGCAAAATTATCGGATCGCATGTTGTAGGGGCGCACCCGTGTGTGCGCCCTCCTCACGGGCCGACACACGGGTCGGCCCCTACATTGATAGAGCCCCTACATTGATAGAGAAAACTTTGAGCGATTTGACGCATGATTTTCTAAAATTGCACCTCATAAAGATTCAAAATGGGCAGCAACAGCGACACGATGATAAAGGCCACCACCAGCGAGGTTGCCAGGATCAAGACGGGCTCCAGCAAGGCCAGGAGCCGGCGCACCGCGGCCCGGGCGTCATTTTCCAGCGACGCGGCCGCGGCCAGAAGCATGTCGGCCAAATGACCGGTCTCTTCGCCGATGGCCGTCATCTGCAAAAAAAGCTCCGGAAACATGCCTACCTTCTTAAGGAGACCCGACAGGGGCTGGCCTTTTTCCACGTTGGCCAAAACGCCGGTGAGGGACTTGGCCAGATAGCGGTTGTTGACCGAATTAATCACCACCCTGAGGGACGTCACCATGGGAACGCCGTTGGCCAGCAGGGTCCCCAACGTTTTGGCAAAAAAGACCGCGGCCACCCGGCGGCTCAGATCCCCCAGGAAGGGAGCGCTCATTTTGAAGCGGTCCAGGATGAGCTGGCCTTCGGCGCTCTTGATCAGGCGGCGCAGCACGACAACCCCGGCCACCAGCCCCAGCGCCCCTACCCACCAATAAAACCGCAGGGCCTGGCTCAGGCCGATGAGCATGCGGGTGCTCCAGAACAGGCTCTGGCCCATCTCCGTGAAGAAAGACTCAAAGCGGGGCACCACATACAGGAGCATGAGGATCAGGGAGAGCGACCCCACCCCGGCCAAAATAATGGGGTAAATCAGGGTGGTGATGAGATAGCTCTTAAACTCATCCACCGTTTTTAAATAGTCCCCCAGGCGTTCCAGGGCCTCTTCCAGGAAGCCGCCGGTTTCCCCGGCTTCCACCAGGCTGATATAAAGGGGCGGAAAAACCTGGGCCCGCGCCAGGGCCTCGCCCAGGCTTTTGCCTTCCTGCAGATCCCGGAGCAGCTGGGCCAGGACGGTCTTCATGGCTGGCCGGGTGGTGACCGCCTCCAGGGCCATGAGGCTGCGGTCCAGGGGCAGGCCGGCCTTCAGGAGGACCGCCAGTTCCTCGGTGAAATGCACCATGTCCCGGGAGGAAATCCGGCGCCGGGCAAAGGGCAGCTGATCACGCCAGCGGGCGCCGGTCTCTTCCGGCCTGATGCGCAGCGGAATCAAGCCGCCCTGCTGCAGGTGCACCACTACCTGGCGCTCATCCCGGGCCTCGAGGGTCCCCGTCACGACGTTGCCGCCGCCATCCGCGGCCCGGTAGTGGAACATGCCCATGGTTTACTCCTGGGTGACCCGCAACACTTCGGCAACGGTGGTAAGGCCCCCGGCCACCTTGTGCCAGCCGTCCCCCGCCAGGGTTTGCATCCCTAAACGCACAGCCTGGTGACGCAGGGTGCCGGCGTCGGCCCGCTGGAGAATCAACTCCCGGATGGCCTCGTCCACCAGCAGCAACTCATAAATGCCGGTGCGGCCCTGGTAGCCGGTGTGAGCGCAGGCCGGGCAGCCCCGGCCGACAAAGAGGCGTTCCGGGGCCCGGAAAGATATGTCCTGGCCATTACGCACCTGGCGCCATTCCTCCGCCGCCAGTTGAGCCGGCAGCGCGGTGCGGCACTCCGGGCAGATCAGGCGCACCAGGCGCTGGGCCAAAATCCCCAGGATGGCCGAGGCCAGCAGAAAATCTTCGATGCCCATTTCCAGAAGCCGGGTAATGGCTCCGGTGGCATCATTGGTGTGCAGGGTGCTGAAGACCAGGTGCCCCGTCAGGGCGGCGTGCACCGCAATCTCCGCGGTCTCCCGGTCCCGGATTTCACCGACCAGCACCACGTCCGGGTCCTGGCGCACGATGTGGCGCAGCCCCCGGGCAAAGGTGAGGCCGATACCGGGCTTGACCTGGATCTGGGTCACCCCGGCCAAACGGTATTCCACGGGGTCCTCGATGGTGATGATCTTTTTTTCCGCCGAATTGATGGCTTCCAGCGCCGCATACAGCGTGGTGGTTTTGCCGCTGCCGGTGGGGCCGGTGACCAGGATCATGCCATAGGGTTTGTGAATCAGCCGGTCGAACTGCTGCAGCTCGCCCGGCGGGAAGCCCAGGCCGTGCAGGTCGAGGATCACCTTCTCCCGGTCCAGGATGCGGATGACCATGCTCTCGCCCATGAGGGTGGGGAGAGTCGACACCCGAAAGTCGATGTCGCGGCCCTTGACCTTCAGACGGAAGCGGCCGTCCTGGGGCAGACGCCGTTCGGCAATATCCAGGCGGGCCATAATTTTCAGGCGGGACAGGACCGCGGCCTGCAGCCCCTTGGGGGGCGATTCCGCCTCGTAGAGGATGCCGTCTTTGCGATACCGTACCCGAAACCGGTCCTCGAAGGGCTCCAGGTGGATGTCGCTGGCCCCCATGTCGCTGGCCCGGATGATCAGGAGATTGACCAGCTGGATGATGGGCGCCTCCCGGGCCATATCCCGGAGATGCCCGATCTCCGAAGTCTCCTCCATTTCCAGGTCCAACTCTTCGGCCTCCAGGTCCCCCACCAGGCGGGACATGGGGCTGCCCGGCTCATAGGTGGCCTGGATAATCTCCAGAATCTCCTCCTCGGCGGCCGGCACAGGACGCACCGGACTATTAAGGGCCACCTCCATGGCGGCCCGCAATTCCTGATTATCCGGGTGGGCCATGGCCAGAAGAACGTAGCCCTCTTCCTGTTTCAGGGGCAAAACCAGGTTCTCTCGCAGGTACCGAACCGACAAACCCGGAAAGGATTCAAGAACGGCCAGCTCTCTTAAACTCTTAGGGGTATCCATCCAATTGGCGGCAGATTCAGGGCAGGAAGCTGCCCGTTAGTTTTGGGCCGGAGGGGTAGCCAACCCCTTTAATCCTTTGGGCTTGGTTAGCACCCGTTTCCGTATGGCATGTTAGCTCCATAAAGCTCACCAACAAAGCGGCCTCGGGTCTGGAGGAAGTTGGAAGACCAAGACAGGGAGAAATAGGCTGAAAGCTGGCATGGGAACCGGGGAGAGGAAAGCTCAGAACCTGCAAGGAATTCGTATCGATATATTTTACAAAAAAACATTTGGTACAGTTTAGCATATATTTGGCAAGAATTAAAGCTTGTGAGGGGAACAAGACCCTTATGGCCAGAGCCGCGGACTGTTGAGGCGGTATCCCGTCCAGAGCGCCGGGATGGCCTTAGGAGAGTTACCGGGATCAGGGGGGAGAGGCGGTGCTCCGACCTAGAAAAGAGACTATTTACGGGGATGGCCTAACCGGGCCGCCACCACTCGGCGGTCGCCCGGCATTGAAAGCGGCCACGGCCAGGGGCAGGGAAACCCGGAATTGATCCAGGATAGCCCGGATGGACATGAGAGTATAGCGCCTCGCATCACCGTTTCACGGTTAACCCTTTTTTTTATATATGTAATAGGCGATTGTGAGAATTGCGGAGCACATTCTCA
>JBGSLA010000236.1:0-4763 GCA_041740935.1 Desulfobaccales bacterium
CACACCCCCTCCCCCAACCCCTTAACGTTCTTTCATGGGCTGGCAAGTCGGGGCGCAAGCCCGGCGTTGCCAATATTCTGGTTCCCAAGCTCCCGCTTGGGAACCCACATGGGCGCAAGCTCTGCTTGGCTCCGAATTCGGCAGATGAGAGCGGCGGGCTGTGCCCCAGCGATAATTTTTCGTGCCTTAGGGGTGAGCCGAAGGCCCATGAGCAATTGCCTAAATTTATCCTTAAATTCTCTGTAGTCCTTGGCGTCCCAATGGCATAATCTAAAGCAGGCGCCCTCTCCTGCTCTCTCGAAGAACAGCCGGGGGCGGCTGTTCTACAGTTAATCCTTCCAGTGACAGGTGCCTTGCCCTTAACTCTCTATTTATTACGGAACACAGGGGCATTTCGTATTCTATACGTAGCGAAACTTTCATGAATCAACTCAGGCCTCCCCTCCCCTCCCCTGCAACCGATCCCCACCCGCCGCTCCGGCCTCAATGCACATAATCCGCCTTGATGAGATTGGTGGCCCCCATGGTTCCCAGGGGGGTGCCGGCGGTGATCACCAGGCGGTCGCCTTTATCCAGATAGCCCTCGCTGACGGCCAGGGCTTTCACCCGTTCCAGCATTTCGTCCACGCTGTTTAAGTCTTCCATCAGGACCGAATAAACTCCCCAGACCAGGCACAGACGCCGTTGGACCTCCCCCCGGATGGTGACCGCAATCACCGGCGCGGCCGGACGGAAGCGGCTGATGAGCCGGGCGGTGGCGCCGCTGGCCGTGGAGGCCATGATTACTCTGGCCTGAAGGTCGCTGGCCATTTCGCAGGCCGCCAGGCTGATGGCATCCGGGATGGTGTGGGTCATGAACTTGCCGCGCTGATGGAGCCATTCTTCATAGGGAAACTTGGCCTCGATGGTGCGGGCGATGTCATCCAGAAAGCGCACCGCTTCCACCGGAAAATTCCCCACCGCGGTTTCCTCCGAGAGCATCACCGCGTCGGTGCCGTCCAGAATGGCGTTGGCCACATCCGTAACCTCGGCCCGAGTGGGCCGGGCCTGGTTGACCATGGAAGCCAGCATCTGGGTGGCGGTGATCACCGGTTTCCCCACCCGGGTGGCTTCGGCGATGAGGAATTTCTGCACCAGGGGCACCTCCTTCAGGGGCGTTTCCACCCCCAAATCCCCCCGGGCCACCATGATGCCGTCGGCCGCGGCCAAAATTTCCTTAATATGCTCCACCGCCTCCGGTTTCTCAATTTTGGCGATCACCGGGGTGTCCAGACCCCGGCGGGCGATGATGTCCTTGATCTCCAGCACGTCCGCCGCGGAGCGCACAAAGGACAGGGCCACAAAGTCCACCCCCTGCTCCAGCCCGAAGTCCAGGTCGGCCCGGTCCTTGTCGGTGAGGGCCGAAATGGGGAGAAAAACCCCGGGCAGGTTCAGGCCTTTGCGGGAACTCAAGGCCCCTCCCACCACCACCCGGCAGGTGAGGGAGTTGGGCGATTTGGCCGTCACCTGGAGTTCCAGGGCCCCGTCGGCCAGAAGCACCATGGCCCCCACCGGCGTGGCTTCGATCACCGCCGGGGTATTCACCGAACACCTTTCCTGGTTGCCGATCACCGGCTCGGTGGTCAGGGTGAAGGTCTGATCCGGGACCAGATACACCGGCTCCGGATTGAACTCCCCGAGCCGCAGCTTGGGCCCGGCCAGGTCCTGGAGAATGGCCACCGGCCGCCCCAGCGCCAGGGAGGCGGCCCGGATCTGATCGATACGGGCCTTATGCTCGGACTGATCGGCGTGGGAAAAATTCAGCCGGGCCACATCCAGACCGGCGGCGATCAACTCCGGCAGAACCTTGCCGGTGCTGGCCGGCCCTATGGTGCAGACGATCTTGGTGCGCCTCCTGGCGGATAAAACGGGCATGATCCTCCCGGCAGACCCCGGCTGCAACCGGGACGCCTCTGATTGATCTTTAAGGCGATCTTTAGCACCGCGTCATGAATGCCTCTGTCCCCGATTCAGAACCTCATGAAATGATTATTTTATATTATCGGAAATTACCATTCTCATAAATAGTATGGAAATCTCCACGGCGCAAGCCTAAGATTTTCGTGAAACCAAACCGAGTTAAGGATAAACTCCCTGCATGTTCTGGCGCAATCGCAATGTTCTCCTGATCCTGTCCATAATTCTGGGCCTGGCCGCCGGGCAGGCTGCGGCCTGGCTCGAACCCCTGGTCCTGCCTGCCCTGGGCCTGGTGATGACCCTGGCCCTCCTCGAGGTCTCCGGGGACTCCTTCCGCACCGGCCAGGGGCTGGCGCTGCCGGTCCTGGCGGGCCTGGGCCTGAACTTCGGCCTGCATGGCGGGCTGATCCTGGCCTTAAGCTGGCTGTTGTCCCCCAACGAGGCTTTCTTCACCGGCTTCGTGCTGCTGGCCGCGGCCCCGCCCGCGGTGGCGGTGGTACCCTTCACCGTGCTTCTCCGGGGGGATCGCCATGTCGCCTTTTTCGGCACCATCGGCTGCTATCTGGGGGCCCTGGCCCTCACCCCCCTCATGTCCATGGGGCTTTTGGGCGCGGCCTTCATCCACCCCCTGAAAATCCTGAAAATTCTGCTGCTGCTCATCGTGCTCCCCCTGGTCATTTCCCGGGGGCTGCGCTGGACCCGTCTGGCCCCGCGCCTTGAACCCCTGCGGGGCGCGCTCACCAACTGGTCTTTCGCGCTGATCACCTACACCATCGTCGGCCTGAATCAGGACCTGTTCTGGCACAACCCCTTGAGCCTCCTGCCGGCCGTATTCATTGCCCTGGTGAGCACCTTCGGGTTGGGCTGGGCTATCTCGGGGATAGCCGGGCTGGTGGGCCTGAGCCGGGAACGCACCGTCAGCCTGGTCCTGCTGGGGACCCTGAAAAACGCCGCCCTGGCCGGGGGCCTGGCCCTGAGCCTGTTTGACAAAGAAACCGCGGTCCCCGCCACCGTGAGCGCCATTTTCCTGATCGTCTACTTCATCTGGCTGAGCTTCTGGCAGGAGCGGCAAAGGAGAAGGCTGCCGGGCTGAGTTCCTGAGCCATACCTCCCTAACCCTATCCGCTTCCCCGGAAAAAGGCGATATCCTCGAAGGCGGCCCCGATTTATTTCCTGGATAAATCCTTTATTTACAGGTATGACCATAGCATGGCGCCGCAGACTGCCGCCTGCGACGGGTTACGGTTTGCGGGTTTCTGGTTTTCAGGCAAAATAACCAGAAAACACGGGGGCAAGCCTTAAGTTGGTTTCATTTTAACCAGAATCCGGCATAAGACCGCGGCGGCCCGGAGCAGCCGCACCTGTAAGCCAATTTATCCTCGAAGGAGGCAACCATGGAGTTCCGCACGGTGGATGACGTCTTCCGCATGGTCAAGGACAAAGATATCAGCTTTATCCAGCTTTGGTTCACCGATGTCTTGGGGATGCTCAAGAGCTTTGCCATCCGCCCCTCGGAACTGGAGGAGGCCATGACCGAGGGCATGGGCTTTGACGGCTCCTCCATCGAAGGGTTTGCCCGCATCGAAGAAAGCGACATGATCGCCCGGCCCGATCCCGCCACCTTTCAACTGCTGCCCTGGCGCCCCCAGGAGCAGCCGGTGGGCCGCATGTTCTGCGACATTCTGCAGCCGGACGGCTCCCCCTACGAGGGCGATCCCCGCCACGTCCTGAAGCGCATCCTGACCCGGGCCAAAGACAAGGGCTTCACCTTTTATGCGGGTCCGGAGCTGGAATATTTCTATTTTACCAACAACGGCGAGCCCGCCATCCTGGACCGGGGGGGCTACTTCGACACCACCCCGCTCGACCGGGGCAACGCCTACCGCCGGGACACCATCCTGGCCCTGGAGCAGATGGGCATCCGGGTGGAGTACAGCCACCACGAGGTGGCCCACTCCCAGCACGAAATCGACCTGCGCTACGATGAAGGCCTGCGGATGGCCGACAAGGTCATGACCTATAAAATGGCCGTCAAGGAAATCGCCCGCCTGAACGGGGTCTACGCCACCTTCATGCCCAAACCGGTCCTGGGCATGAACGGCAGCGGCATGCACACCCACCAGTCCCTGTTCAAGGGGGGCAGAAACGCCTTCCACGACGCCGGCGACCCCCACAATCTGTCGCCCCTGGCCAAGGGCTATATAGCGGGCCTGTTGCGCCACGCCCGGGAGATCACCGCGGTGTGCAACCAGTGGGTGAATTCCTACAAGCGCCTGGTGCCGGGCTATGAGGCCCCGGTCTATATTTCCTGGGCCCGGCGCAACCGCTCCACCATGATCCGGGTGCCCATGTACAAGCCGGGCAAGGAGGAGGCCACCCGCATCGAGTACCGGGCCCCGGACCCGGCCTGCAACCCCTACCTGGCCTTTGCGGTGATGCTGGCCGCGGGCCTTCAGGGCGCGGAGCAGAACTACCCCCTGCCCGACCCGGTGGAGGAGGACATCTACCACATGTCCACCGCGGAAAGGCAGCGCCAGGGGATCGAGGACCTGCCGGGGAGCCTTTTTGAAGCCATCCGGGAAATGGAAAACAGCGAGTTGATGCGGGAGGCTTTAGGGGATCACATCTTCTTTAAGTTCATTGAAAATAAAAAGATCGAGTGGGACAACTACCGGGTCCACGTCAGCGCCTACGAAATCGACCGCTACCTGCCGATTTTGTAGGTTTTTCTGGGGGGAGGGCGGGGGAGCCGCAGCTCCCCCCGCCCACCCCCCACAAAAACCAACAAAAAAGGCACGTAGCGGTCG
>JBGSLA010000237.1:0-9587 GCA_041740935.1 Desulfobaccales bacterium
GCCTTGCCAACGCCGCCCCGGCCGGGAGGCTGGGGGGAGGGGGCAGGGGGAGCGGCCTTCCGACCCCGGCAGCAAGGGGTTCCAGCCCCTGAACCCCCCCCTTTCCCAAAGCGATTTTCCAGAACAGTCGCTCAGGGGACGTTGGCTCACCCGTATTGCCCATATTCCATCAAAAAAGAACTTTTCGCAGGCGCGCAACTCATTGCGCCCTTCAAGGGCTCGATGAATCGAGCCCCTGCAATTGATTCACTTCGATGGCGATAAGACAGGCAATTTTCAGGTCAGTTGCTCAGGAGCCGTGGGCCCACCCGCAAAGCCTGAAAAGAAACGTAGCGCGGGGGGCGTCCCGCCCGCCGTTTTCATGGCGCCGGAGGCGGGGCCAAGCAGAGCTTGGAGGGCAAGCGGGTTCCCCAGCGGGAGCCTGGGAACCAGAATATAGGTGGAGCAGGCGCCCTCGCCTGCTTTTTTAAGGAACAGCCGGGGGCGGCTGTTCTACATTTTTCATCCTCGGGGGTGGCAGATCAGAATTAACTCTGGACCCTGGACTTTGGACTTTGGACTTTTCATACCAGGTTGCAGTCAAACGACGACAAATGTTTTCCAGCCCAGGTAAGCGCAGGCTGAAGCCTGCGGCTACAGAAAACCGTCTTTTGAACGCTCCTTGGTATCAGGACAGCTCCTCATGGTCCAGTGGCCCACCCGCAAAGCCTGAGAAGCCCCCTCACCCCAGCCCTCTCCCCCGCCAGCGGGGGAGAAGGGGGGATAAGGAGGAACTTCTCATAACAGGCGGAAAAGACCAGGGGCCAGCCGGGCGGCTGGCCCCTTGAGTTTCCATCAAAGCTGGCGGGGACGACGAGACTCGAACTCGCGACCTCCGGCGTGACAGGCCGGCGTTCTAACCAATCTGAACTACGCCCCCGGATTGATGTTCTGCGGTCAGGTTTGCCTAAGTTTTTTGCTTTTCTCCCTCAAAGGCGGGAGGCGCAACGCTTTCCCGCCCTACATTTCAGGTTCTGCTCTTTGTGGGGGCGGGTTTCAAACCCGCCCCTACAGTTGGCTTTTCTCGGTAAAGCCTGCGGCTGCGGTTACATCGCTTTTTTGATCTTAAGGCTTAAGGCTTAAAGCTTATAGCTTAAAGCCTAAAGCCATTTTCTCACCGCCCACAGCCCAAAGCTCACCGCCCACCGCCCCTTCAATGCGCCTGGAGGGGGGGCGGCTGCTCCCCTTCGGCCACATAGGCCGGCTGGGTCTCCACCGGGGGCGGCTCCTTGAACAGGCTTTCGGGGTCGTCCACCGCCAGGGCCAGTTTCAAGACCTCGTCCATGTGGTCCACGGGCACCAGTTCCACCACCTTGAGGATGCGGGCCGGGATTTCCTTGATGTCCTTTTCGTTGTCCCGGGGAATGATCACCAACTTGATCTGATGGCGGTGGGCGGCGATGATCTTTTCCTTCAGGCCGCCGATGGGCAGCACCCGCCCGCGCAGGGTGATCTCCCCGGTCATGGCCACGTCCCTTTTCACCGGCACCTTGATCAGGGCCGAAATGATGCTGGTGGCGATGGTGATGCCGGCGGAGGGCCCGTCCTTGGGGATGGCCCCCTCAGGCACGTGCACGTGGATGTCCACTTTGCGGTAGAAGTCCACATCCAGCCCCAGGGTCCGGGCCTTGGAGCGCACGTAGGACAGGGCCGCCTGGGCGGATTCCTGCATGACTTCGCCCAGCTTGCCGGTGATGAGGAGCTTGCCCTTGCCGGGGACCTCCACCACTTCGGTCTGGAGGAGTTCGCCGCCGAATTCGGTCCAGGCCAGGCCGTTGGTGAGCCCCACCTCGTCCTTTTCTTCGGTGCGGCCGTAGCGGTACTTGGGCACCCCGAGGTACTTGGCCACGGACTGGCTGCTGACGCTGACCTTGTGCTCCCGGCCTTTTTCGGCCACTTCCCGGGCCACCTTGCGGCACACCGAGGCGATTTCCCGCTCCAGGTTCCTGACCCCCGCCTCCCGGGTGTAGAGGCGGATGATGGTGAGAATGGCGTTTTCCGAAAACTGGATGTTCTCCAGGGTCAGGCCGTTGGCCTGGGACTGTTTGGGAGTAAGGAAGTGCTCGGCGATCTGGAGCTTTTCCACCTCGGTATAGCCCGGCAGCCGGATGATCTCCATGCGGTCCTGCAGGGGCAGGGGGATGGAGTAGAGGTTGTTGGCCGTGGTGATGAACAAGACTTCGGAGAGATCGTAGTCGCAGTCCAGATAGTGGTCGTTGAAGGCCACGTTCTGCTCGGGGTCCAGGACCTCGAGGAGCGCCGCGGAGGGGTCGCCCCGAAAATCGGTGCTCATCTTGTCCACTTCGTCCAGGCAGAAGACCGGGTTGTTGCTCTTGGCCTTGCGCAGGGACTGGATGATTTTGCCCGGCAGGGCCCCGATATAGGTGCGCCGGTGGCCGCGGATTTCGGCTTCGTCGCGCACGCCGCCCAGGGAGAGGCGCACAAAGTTGCGCCCCAGGGCCCGGGCCACGGATTTGGCTAAAGAGGTTTTGCCCACGCCGGGGGGGCCCACCAGACAGAGGATGGGGCCTTTCATCTTTTTCACCAGGCTCTGGACCGCCAGGTATTCGAGGATGCGCTCCTTGGGCTTCTCTAAGCCGTAGTGGTCTTCGTTGAGGATGCGCTCGGCCTCGGTGATGTCGTGGTTGTCCTTGGTTTTTTCGCCCCAGGGCAAGGACAGGAGCCAGTCGATGTAGTTCCGGGAGACGGTGGCTTCGGCGCTCATGGGGCTCATGAGCTTGAGCTTTTTGAGCTCATGCTTCACCTTGCCGGCGGCCTCGGCGCTCAGGCGCTTTTTGCGGAGGCGCCGCTCCAGTTCCTGGATTTCCCCTTTGAGGTCCTCCTTGTCGCCCATTTCTTTTTGGATGGCCCGCATCTGTTCGTTGAGGTAGTACTCCCGCTGGGTCTTTTCCATCTGCTTTTTGACCCGGTTTTTGATGCGGTTTTCCAGGGACAGGACCTCATTTTCCTGGTTGACCAGGGACAGCACCGATTCCAGGCGCCGCAGGGGGTCGAGGATTTCCAGCAACCCCTGTTTGTCTTCGCTCTTGACGGCCAGGTGGCCGGCGATGGTGTCGGCCAGGCGGGAGGGGTCGACAATGGCCGCCACCGTCTGGAAGGCTTCCTGGGACACCTTTTTGTTCAGCTTGGTGTAGGTTTCGAAGGATGACACCACCGAGCGGCGCAGGGCCTCGAGCTCGGCGGTGGACTCCCAGGGTTCCAGGAGTTCCTCGGCCTCCACCTGGAAAAAATAGGGATTGGCGATATATTGCAGGATCTTGGCCCGGAATTTCCCTTCCACCAGCACCTTGACAGTGCCGTCGGGCAGGCGCAGCATCTGCAGGATGCTGGCCAGGGTGCCCAGGCGGTGGATTTCCCCTTCCTTGGGCTCGTCCCGGCGGGCGTCTTTCTGGGTGCACAGCAGGATGTATTTTTCCTGCCCCATGGCGTGCTCCAGTGCGGCGATGGACTTTTCCCGGCCGATGAACAGGGGCACCACCATGGTGGGGAACACCACAATGTCCCGCAGGGGCAACAGCGGCACCGTATGATGCCTTTTCATGCTTTCCTCTCCACCTTTGTTGCGGTTCAGGCGAAAAATCATTTTTCCACCACGATGCTGGGTTTTTCCCAGGGGGCTTCCTCGGAAACACCATAGGTATAGACGGCCCCGCCGTGCTTCAGGATAAAGTCGCTGTTGATCAGGCATTCCCGCACATTGGGCAGGGAGGGGAGTTCATACATCAGTTCGAGCATGGCCCCCTCGAGGATGGCCCTTAAGCCCCGGGCCCCGGATTTGCGCTTCAGGGCCTCCTGGGCCACGGCCACCATGGCGTCGTCGGTGAACTTGAGGCTCACCCGGTCCATTTCCATGAGCTTTTGGAACTGTTTCACCAGGGCGTTTTTGGGTTCGGTGAGGATTTTGACCAGGGCCGCTTCGTCCAGCTCCTCGAGGGTGGCGATGACCGGCAGGCGGCCTACAAATTCGGGAATGAGCCCGAATTTGAGGAGGTCCTGGGGCTGCACCTGGGCCAGGATTTCCCCCAGGGGGCGCTCTTTCTTGGTTTTGATGTCCGCGCCGAAGCCCATGGATTTTTTGCCGGTGCGGGCCCCGATGATGTCATCCAGGCCGTTGAAGGCCCCCCCGCAGATGAACAGGATGTTGGTGGTGTCCACCTTGATGAACTCCTGCTGGGGATGTTTGCGGCCGCCCTTGGGGGGGACTGAGGCCATGGTGCCTTCGATGATTTTCAGCAGGGCCTGCTGGACCCCTTCGCCGGAGACGTCCCGGGTGATGGAGGGGCTGTCGCTCTTGCGGGCGATCTTGTCCACTTCGTCGATATAGACGATGCCCCGGGAGGCCTTCTCCACGTCATAGTCCGCCACCTGGAGGAGGTTGAGGATGATGTTTTCCACGTCCTCGCCCACGTAGCCCGCTTCGGTCAGGGTGGTGGCGTCGGCGATGGTGAAGGGCACGTTCAAAATCCGGGCCAGGGTCTGGGCCAGGAGGGTCTTGCCCGAACCGGTGGGGCCCACCAGCAGGATGTTGCTCTTCTGGAGCTCCACCCCATCCAGGTCCACCCGGCTGCTGATGCGCTTGTAATGGTTGTAGACCGCCACCGACAGGATCATTTTGGCCCGTTCCTGGCCGATGACGTATTCGTCGATCTGGGTCCTGATGGTGGCCGGCTCCGGAATGGACAGCCGGGTCTGCTTACTTTCCTCTTTTTCGTATTCTTCGGCGATGATGTCGTTGCACAATTCGATGCACTCATCACAGATATAGACCCCGGGGCCGGCGATGAGTTTTTTCACTTCGCTCTGGCTTTTGCCGCAAAAGGAACACAACAGGTCGGCACCTTTGTCAGCACCGCGTTTGCTCATAAAGTTTGGCCTCCCCAAACCCGGCGGGGGCTTCCTGCCGTGGGCTTGGTGTTGTTGGAAGGGTTTACGATGTTATATCGGCACCGGGCCGGGATTTCATAACCCGGCGGTCGTTTGGTCAAAAGGTTCACAGCGGCTGGCCGGCAGCCCGTTGGGTGATCACCTGGTCCACCAGGCCGTAGGCTTGGGCCTCCTCGCCCGACATGTAGTAGTCCCGGTCGGTGTCCTGGGCGATGCGCTCCAGGGGTTGGCCGGTGTGCCGGGCCAGAATGTTGTTTAACTCCTCCCGGAGCCGCAAAATCTCCCGGGCCTGGATGTCCACGTCGCTGGCCTGGCCGGTGAAGCTGCCCATGACCTGGTGAATCAGGATGCGGGAATGGGGCAGGGCAAAGCGCTTGCCGGTTTCCCCGGCCGCCAGGAGCAAGGCCCCCATGCTGGCCGCCTGACCCATGCAATAGGTGGCCACCGGGCTCCTGATGTACTGCATGGTGTCGTAAATGGCCAGGCCGGCGGTCACCAGACCCCCGGGTGAATTGACGTAGAAGTGAATATCCTTTTCCGAATCCTCGGCCTCCAGAAACAGCATCTGGGCGATGACCAGATTGGCGATTTCATCGGTGACGCCGGTGCCCAGAAAAATGATCCGGTCTCTGAGCAGCCGGGAATAGATATCATAGGCCCGCTCGCCCCGGCTGCTCTGCTCCACCACCATGGGAATCAACATATTATGACGTCTCCTCATCCGGGGAACCGGATGCGGGAATCAGGTTGGCCGCGTCCACGATCAGCTGCATCACTTTTTTATCCCGGAGTTGCCGCTCTACACCTGCCATCAGGTTGTTTTCCTGATAGTACTGGCGCACCTCGGTAAGGGGGTGCTTGCTGCGCAGGGCGATGGCGGCCAGTTCCTGGTCCACCTCGGCCGTTTCCACCGAGATATTTTCCTGGGCGGCGATTTTATCGAAAATGAGTCGCACCCTTACCCGGCGCTCCGCCCGGGGTTTGATGCGCTCCAACATATTCTCAATATCCAGGCCCTCGAGGTTCAACTTCTGCTGTTGCAGGAAGGCGAGCTGATCCTGAAGCATGGCTTCCTGTTCCTGGCGGATCAGGGCCGGGGGCGCTTCAAAGGGATTGGCGGTGATCAGCTGATCCAGGGCCTGGTCTTCCAACTTCCCCTGTCGCTCCCTTTCCCTGCTCTTAATAATATCTTCTCGCACGGCCTGGCGCAAGTCGGCCGCCGTTTGAAAATCCCCCCCCAGACTCTTGGCAAAGTCGTCATCCAGTTCGGGGACCGCTTTCTCCTTGACCTCATGCACCTTGACCTCAAAGTCGATCACCTTGCCGGCGATCAGGGGATTGAAAAAGTCGCCGGGCAGGTCCACCGCGAAACGGGTTTCCGCCCCGGGCATCAGGCCCATAAGGTTTTTCTCGAAATCCAGGTTGAACTTGCCGCTTCCCAACTCCATATAAATATTATCCGCCTTGGCCTCGGTGAGGGCCTCCCCGGCAAAAAAGCCCTGGTAATCCAGGACCACGAAGTCGCCTTCCTGCAGGGCCCGAGGCTCCTTGAGGGGGGAGAGCATGGCGTTGCTCTGGCGGATGTCGTCCAGGCGCTTTTCCATTTCCTCGTCCGCGACCTCAGCTCCGGGGTCTTCCAGGGTCAGGCCCTGGTAGCCCTCGGGGGTGAACTCGGGGGGCACCTCCACTTCCACCTGATAGCGGAATTCCTCCCCCGCGACCACCGGCGGCAGGGGTTCGGGCCAATTAAAGCCCACGGCTGTGAGCCCCTGCTCCCGCAGGGCCTCATCGAGAGAGCGGCGCACCAATATGTCCGAAACCTCTTCCTGCACCTGTTTTTTGTAATACATCTCCAACACGGAGCGGGGGACCTTGCCCGGACGGAAGCCTTTGACCTTGGCCCGTTTCCCCAGATTTTTGTAGGCCCGGTCCACTTCCGCAGTGACTTCCTCGGCCGCCACCGCAATCTTAAGTTTCCGTTTAATGTCGCTGAGATTTTCCATCTGTACGGTTGTCTGAGTTGACGTCATGGCCGGTTGCACGCTTGTCGTGGTTCCTTTCCAGAAAAATTTAGCAGACCTGATAATGTTCCGAAAAACTGGTGCGAGAGGGGGGACTCGAACCCCCACGGTTATCCCGCTGGATCCTAAGTCCAGTGCGTCTGCCTGATTCCGCCACTCTCGCAAGCAAAAATGATACCTAAATGTAGTAAGTCTCCGAAAGCAAGTCAAGGTAAACGACAGCCTGGCAAGGCAAATTGTCCCTCAAATATTGTTTCCGGGGCAAATCGGTGTTATTTTTCCTAAAACAACGACATCGCGCCCGTCCGGTTGCCGGGACGCTTCAGGCAAAATGTCGCCGCAGGCTTCAGCTTGCGCTTTGACAGACCGGAACGCCTGAGAATTCCGGGAATCTTTTGACCTCAACCGCCCGCGGTCTCCCGGCTGCATTGTGCAGGAGGCCTAAGGATCATTCA
Source organism: Desulfobaccales bacterium (assembly GCA_041740935.1). Classification (GTDB taxonomy): domain Bacteria; phylum Desulfobacterota; class Desulfobaccia; order Desulfobaccales; family 0-14-0-80-60-11; genus JBGSLA01. The sequence continues at coordinate 7,421 of JBGSLA010000237.1, forward strand.
TCTGGAGGAATACAGTGCCTAAAGCCCGAGACAAAAAAGAACTCGACAAACTGCGGGAGCGCCTCAGCGTGTCGCCCCGCCTGGTGTGGGACCATGTGGACCAGGCCGAGCGCCGGGCCATCATGGACTATGCCGAGCGTTACAAGCAATTTCTGGATGCGGCCAAAACCGAGCGGCAGGCCGTGACCGAAATCGAGCGCCAGGCCCGGGACCGGGGCTTTGTGCCCCTCATGGGCTCGGCTCCGGGGAAACCCTGGATTTACTCCTACAAGGGCAAGACCATCGCCCTGGGGGTGCCGGGCCGCCGGCCCCTAACCGACGGCCTGCGCCTCATCGGGGCCCATATCGACTCCCCCCGCCTGGACCTGAAGCAATATCCCCTGTACGAGGACACCGACCTGGTGTTTCTGAAAACCCACTATTACGGCGGCATCAAGAAATACCAGTGGCTGGCCCGGCCCCTGGCCCTGCACGGCGTGGTGCTCAAGGCCGACGGCCAGGCGGTGGAGTTCAGGGTGGGGGAGAAGCCGGAAGACCCGGTCTTCACGGTGCTGGATCTGTTGCCCCACCTGGCCCGCAAGGTCCAGATGGACAAAAAGGTCTCCGAGGCCTTTGAAGGGGAAAAGCTCAACGTCCTGGTGGGCTCTCTGCCCATCGGCGACAAGGACACCAAGGAGCGCTTCAAGCTCTCTTTGCTGAAATATCTTGAGGATACCCACGGCCTCACCGAGGAGGACCTGGTGTCCGCCGAATTGGAGGTGGTGCCCGCCGGCCCGGCCCGGGATGTGGGCTGGGACCGGTCCCTGGTGGCGGCCTACGGCCAGGACGACCGCTCCTGCGCCTACCCGGCCCTGGAGGCCATCCTGGCCCTCAAGGACCCGGAATACGCCGCGCTCGCCCTGTTCTACGACAAGGAAGAGGTGGGCAGCGACGGCAACACCTCGGCCAAAAGCTGCCTGTTGGAGGACATGGTGGAACTGCTCCTCGAGCGGGAGGGCGCAAGCCCCCTGGCCCGGCGCCGGGTGCTGATGAACTCTTATGCCATCTCCGGGGACGTCACCGGGGCCATTGACCCCGACTATCCGGAAGTCCACGAAAAACGGAACGCCGCCCGCCTGGGCTACGGCATCTCCCTGACCAAATACACCGGCCACGGCGGCAAATACAGCGCCAATGACGCGCACGCCGAATATCTCGCCTGGCTCCGCAAGATCTTAAATGACGCCGGGGTCATCTGGCAGGCCAGCCATCTGGGCAAGGTGGACGAAGGCGGGGGGGGCACCATCGCCAAATACCTGGCGGTGCACGGCATGGAAATCATCGATTCGGGGCCGCCGGTCCTGTCCATGCACTCCCCCTTCGAAGTGGCCTCCAAGGCCGACCTCTACATGGTGCTCAAGGCCTACCGGACCTTTTTCGAGGCGCCGGGGCGGTGAGCAGCGGTTTGGGGTTTTCGGTTTGGGGTTTTCGGTGTATATTATATGACGCGGGAAGGGGTGGGGGCACTGCCGGCCCCCATTTCTTTCTTCCGGCAACGACTCTTCGCCAATGAGGGGGAGGGTGAGAAGGCTATAACCTTTTGCAAAACTCGATTTCGCCTTACATGTCATTCTGAGCGCAGCGAATCTCGCCTTTTTAATGCCTTGAGATCCTTCACTTCGTTCAGGATGACAGAAAAACCGGTTTTGCAAGAGCTTCTGGGCAGAGGGGTGGAGGGTTCAGGCTCAGAGCCCCAGGACCTCTTTGCCGTAAGGTTTCAACCGGTTTGATCCCATGAAAAAATTTTTCACCCGCGTCAAAACCAAAGCAGAACCCGACCCCACCAACGCCTCCTGGGGAAATGTCGCCAGCTTTTACAGCCTGCTGCTGTTCCTCATCGCCATCCCTTTTGTGCTCATCGTGGGGCTGGTGTGGCTCACCGGCATCCTCGGGTTCAACGCCTATATCTTCGCCGGCTTCGCGGTGCTGTTGGCCGTGGCCGTCTGGCGGCTCTATCGGGGCTGGAACCGCTTCAAACAGCGGCTGGCGGCCCAGGGCAGCGAGGTCCAGGACCTCATGCGGGAGGCGGCCAGAACCGGCGGCAACATGGAAGTCTCGGTGATGAGCGGCCTGTTCACCGTGCGCTACCACGGCCGGGGGGGCCTCCTGCCCGAGGCCCTGCCCCCGG
>JBGSLA010000238.1:0-25224 GCA_041740935.1 Desulfobaccales bacterium
GGCGCGGCCGGCGCGGCGGGTTGACTCGGTTTGGCTTCGGTGGTCTCCGGGTCGCTGTGCCCCACAGGTGGAAGGACGATCAGGGCCAGGGCCAGCACCACGGCGGTCGCCAGCAGCGGGATGACTATACGGTTGAACAAGCAGGACCTCCAGGTTCTGAGTATGCTTAAGGCGTTAAAAACTTTCGCAGAATATCAGATAATATAAATTTAGGAATAGGTTTTCAAAAAAAATTTCACCGGGAAGGGGCAAAACCCCACGAAATGAAATTCAATGGGAGGCAGGGCGGCCGCGTTTCAGCGGTGATTCCCGCATATAACGAAAGGGAGCGCCTCGCCCAGGTCATTGCCGAAACCCGGCCTCACGTCGATGAGGTCATCGTGGTGGATGACGGCAGCGACGACGGCACCGGCCTGGTGGCGCAACAAGGCGGCGCCCGGGTGCTGCGCCGGGAGCGGGGCGGATACATCGGGGCCATTAAAGCGGGCTGCGCGGCCGCAACCGGCGATCTGGTGGTGACCCTGGATGCCGACGGCGAACACGACCCCGGGGATATCCCCCGGCTGCTGGCACCGCTTTTGACCGACCGGGCCGATCTGGTGCTGGGGCGCCGGCCCCGCATCGACCGACCCTCCGAGCGCTTGATCACCTGGCTGGTGGGCTGGAAAGTGCCGGTGGCGGACTCGGGCTGCGGTTTTCGGGCCATGAAGCGAAGTCTGGCCCTGAACCTCACCTTTCCGGGCCGGTGCATCTGCGGCGCCTCGGTCCTGGAGGCCCACGCCCTGGGAGCCCGGATCGTCGAGGCGCCCATTACTCTCAGAACCATAGCCAAGCCCCGGCGGATTGCCTGGGGCCATGTGCAACAACTGGCGGTGGTCCTGCGCTTGCTGTTGAGGGGAGGGTAAAGTCAGGAAAAAAATTTTTTTGGGGAGGGCTAAGGGGAGGCGGCTCCACCCCTTCCCGCCAGGTCCCCTCCCAACCCCGGTAGCACGGGCTTCCAGCCCGTGGGAACCTCCCTCCCCCACAAAAAACTTTTCATAACAGGCTTTAAGCGCTCTTCAGACCCAGCCTCCTGACCAGCAGGATGGCGGCCAGGGGCAGGAGCAGGCCAATGATGGTGACGGTGAGCAGGAGCACCCCCAGCTCGCTGTAGTTTGCCGGCACCTCGATGACGCCGGTGCCGCGATTTTTCACCTCCCGGGTCACCAGAAAAATCTGGTTCAGATATTTGGTCCCGAGTTGGCTTAGGGATAAGGCCAGATTGGTGAAGGAGGCCATGACCGCAAAAAAGGTGGCCTTGAGGTTGGCCGGGGCCGAATTGGCGATCCAGGCCAGCATGGGAATCATGGCCACCTGTCCCAGGGGGGATTCCAGGGCCGTATCCACCAGGGCGATGAAGCGGGCGTCCACAATGCCCCAGGTGTGGGCCGCGGTCCATTCGTGCAGGCCGTAATAGAGGCCGATGATGGGCAGGCTCAAAATCGTGCTGGCGATGGTCAGGAAGGCCACCACATAGGCGATGGAGCGCTCCGCCATAAAGCGGCGGAACAGAAACATGCCGAACAGGGCCAGGCTGCTGCTGATCAGGGACAACACCGACAGAAAGCGCTGATCAAAGCCCAGTCCGTCAATCATCCACCAGGTGGATCCCGGTCCCGGCGAGGGCATGGCGCGGAAAATAAAGATAATGATGGCGGTGCCCACCAGCACCCGGCGGGCCTGAGGCTCCAGGGTCTGCACCAGCTTGGCCATGAGAAACAGCACGATGGCCAGGGAGCCCGCAAAGATGATTTCCTGATTATACGGGAATTTGCCGAGACCTAAAGTCAGGGTGAAGGCCCCGAAGGCCAGGCCGCCCCCTAAAATCCACCAGTTCACCGCCGGACACTCCGTCTGGACCCGAATGGCGGCCCAGGCCTCTTTCCAGGGGAGCCCCAGGCGGCGCAGGCGGCGGGCCTCGCGGATCTTGAGCAGCCCCCCCAGGGTGACCCCGGCCACGGAGATCAGGGGGATGGTCAGGGCCAGCTGGTAAATCTTAATGTACACCTGGAGCTTGGTGGCCTCGCTCATGGACTCCACCCCGCCGAACATGAAGATATTGAGCATCGCCACCAGGACGCCCCCGCCGATTATGGCCACCCGGCCCAGGGTCTGCATGGTGGTGTGCATCAGGCGGGTGGCGCCCTCGTCGAAGGGCTTCCCTTCCTCGTCCAGCCGGGGCACCGCCTCCACGGTCATGGCGTCGGCCACCACGTCCTGGATGACATAGCCGAGGGGCGCCAGCAGCACGCTCAGGACATACCAGGAATCCACCGCCATAATACCGCGCATGGCCTCCGTATAAGCCAGCAACCCCAGCATGATGCACAGGCTCAGGGCGATCAGGGAGGCGCCCAGCCAGACCAGCCACGCCTTGAACCGCCAGAGCAGGTCCACAATATGTCCCAGGGGCATTTTCAAGGCCCAGGGAATGCCGACCCAGAAACCCAGCCCGGCGAGGAACTCGGCGGACAGGCCGAGGTATTCCTTCACGAAAAAAGTGCCCACAATGGCGGTCAGCCCGGAGATGCCTGCGGCCAGATAGACCATCAGGGGCGGAAGATACGACAGGCGCATCTCCCGGCCGAGTTCGAGGATATTCCGGTCAATCCAGCGGCAGGCGCTTTTTACCATGGGAGATAAATCCGTATCTGCATTGTTGGGTCCGGTCCTTTCAGGGGAATGCCGGGCGACGCGAGGCATCCCGCAAGTTCAACGACTTGAGATCGATCGCGTCGCTCAGGGTGATAAATAAAAGAGGTTTTGAAATATGTTTTAATACTTTGTTCTTAATTAATCCCTCTTGGTTTTTCCAATGAAAGCATTTGTTCAATTTAGCAATTCTTATTTTTAACGATTGTTCGACACAATAAGAAAGCTATACATGTTATCTCTTCTGCCTCCCTCAGAGAATAAATCGATTCTTATTTTTTGGACTGTACGTTATGAACTTAAGTTAGCTTGTTAAATTGTGAAAATATTGTTGCTTCTTAATAAATATTTGCTAATATGGTCATCTCATTAGGTCTCAGGGATAGGTTTTCTCTATAGTAAATGAGCCTAAGTCTAATACGTGCAAGAAAGGAGGGTGCCGGAAACCTTTTATAGAACTGCACACCCAGCAACCGCTGATCTCCATTGTGAGTCCCTATTATTAGGAGGAATCGAATGAGGATTTCACGCCGGACTTTTCTCAAGGGACTGGGAGGCGGGCTGACGGCCCTGAGCCTGAAGGACGTGATTTGCGTCCGCCAGGGCTGGGCCGGCTTCGTGCATCCCGCCAAAACTGAAGGAGCCACCCAAACTACCTCCATCTGTCCTTTCTGCGGCGTGGGCTGCGGGCTGGTGGCCTACACGGCCAACAACCGGCTGGTGTCCGTGGAAGGCGATCCGGAACATCCCATCAACCAGGGGACCTTGTGCAGTAAAGGCCAGGCGGTCTTCCAGGTGGTCACCAGCCCCCGGCGCCTGAAAAAGGTGCGGTACCGGGCCCCGGGAAGCGACCATTGGGAAGAAAAACCCCTGAGCTGGGCCGTCTCGACCGTGGCCCAGCGCATCAAGGACACCCGGGACGCCTCCTTTATCACCAAAGCCCCCAGCGGGGTGCCGGTGAATCGCACCGAGGCCCTGGCCTCCATCGGGGGCGCCTCCCTCAACAACGAAGAATGCTATCTTATTGCCAAACTCATGCGGGCCTTGGGGGTGGTGTACCTGGAGCATCAGGCCCGGCTCTGACACTCCTCCACCGTGGCCTCGTTGGGGCCCACCTTCGGCAGAGGAGCCATGACCAATCACTGGAACGATCTGGCCAACAGTGATTGCGTCCTGATCGTCGGCTGCAACCCCGCCGAGAATCATCCCATCAGTTTCAAGTATATCACCCAGGTTCAGGAAAAAGGGGGAAAACTCATCGTGGTGGACCCCCGCTTCACCCGCTCCGCGTCCAAGGCCGACCTCTTTGTGCGGCTGCGGCCGGGGACCGATATCGCCCTGTTCGGCGGGCTCATCAATTATGCCATCGAGAGGGGACTTTTTCATAAAGATTATGTAGCCAATTATACCAACGCCCCGTTTTTGGTCCGGGGCGATTTTGCCTTCAACCCACAGGAGGGCGTCTTTTCCGGCCTTAACCGGGAAAAACACGCCTATGACCCGGCTTCCTGGGATTACGAGGCGGACAAGGACGGCAAGCCGGTCACGGATCCCACCCTGCAAAATCCCCGCTGCGTCTTCCAGCTCTTAAAGAAGCAATACTCCCGGTACACCCCGGAAATGGTGCAGCAAGTCACCGGCATACCCGTAGAAACCTTTCTCAAGATGGCGGATATGTTCTGCGCCACCGGCAAGCCGGAACAGGCCGGGACCCTGCTGTACGCCATGGGTGGCACCCAACACACCACCGGGGTCCAGATTATCCGCAGCTACACCATCTTGCAGCAGCTTCTGGGCAACATGGGGGTTGCCGGCGGCGGCATCAATGCGCTCCGGGGCGAGAACAATGTGCAGGGCTCCACGGACATGGCTCTGCTTTTTCATATCGTCCCCGGATACATGGGCATTCCCAACGAAGCCAAGCACCCCACCCTGAAGGATTACCTGGACAAGGAGACCCCCAAGGCCGGTTGGTGGATGAACAAGCCCAAGTATTTTGTCAGCCTTCTCAAGGCCTTCTGGGGGGAGGCGGCCACCCCCGAAAATGAGTTCGCCTACCACTTCATGCCCAAGATCGGCAAAGGCTTCCAGGGCTCCGGCTACTCCTGGCTGCCCCTGTTCGAAAACATGGCAGAGGGCAACATCCAGGGCATGCTGGTCTGGGGCATGAACCCGGCGGTGGCTTCCGCCAACCTGAATCAGACCTATGTGGCGCTGGACAAGCTCAAGTGGATGGCGGCCTTCGACCTGTGGGAGACGGACACCTCGGTGTTCTGGAAACGTCCCGGGGCCAACCCCAAAGATATTCAGACCGAGGTTTTTCTGTTTCCCGCGGCCGACGCCCTGGAGAAGGAAGGCAGCGCCAGCAACAGCGGCCGCTGGATTCAATGGCGCCACCAGGCGGTGAAGCCCCATGGCGATGCCAAAAGCGACTTATGGTATGCCAACGCCCTGGGCCTGGAACTGAAGAAACTGTACCAGGAAGACCCCAAGGCCGCGGCCCCCGAGGCCATAGTCAAACTGAACTGGAATTATGGCGAGGACCCGGACGTCCATCTGGTGGCCAAGGAGATCAACGGCTACACCTGGGCCGACAAGAAGCAGGTGCCCAATTTCGTGGCCCTCAAAGATGACGGCTCCACGGCCTGCGGCTGTTGGATTTACTCCGGTTTTTATCCCGGCCCCGACAAAAAGGACAACAAGGCCGCGGCTCGAAATGGCAAGGACCCCAGCGGCCTGGGCCTCTATCCGGGGTGGTCCTTTGCCTGGCCGGTGAACCGGCGCATTATTTACAACCGCTGTTCGGTGGACGCCCAGGGCCAACCCTGGAACCAGAAACGGGCCCTGGTGGGCTGGGACGCCAACGCCAAGAAGTGGATCAGAAACGACGTTCCGGACTTCAAATGGATCGATCTGGCCACCAAGGCGGAATTCCCCCCGGATGAGTCCCTCAAGGCCCCGTTCATCATGCTGCCCGAAGGGAAAAGCCGCCTGTTTGTGCCCAAGGGACTCTGCAAAGAAGGACCCCTGCCGGAGCATTACGAGGCCCTGGAGTGCCCCTTTGTCAATCCGGTGTCCAAGCAGCAGAGCAACCCGGTGATCAAGATCTGGAAGTCGGCCATGGATAAGGTGGCCCAGATCTGCGATCCCCGCTATCCCGTGATCGCCACCACCTTCCGGGTCACCGAACACTGGCAGGCCGGGGCCATGACCCGCAACCTCTCCTGGCAGGCCGAAATGATGCCGGAGATGTTTGTGGAGATCAGTCCCTCCCTGGCCAAAGCCAAGGGCATCCGTCCCGGTGAGTGGGTCAAAGTGAAGAGCGCCCGGGGGGAGGTGCTGGCCCGGGCCAATGTCACCAATCGGGTGGCCCCCTTCTGCTGCGGCGCGCCGGGTTTCCAGAACACCGTGGAGATGGTGGCTCTGCCCTGGCACTTCGGCTTTGCCGGTTTGATCACCGGCGGCCCGGACAAAAAGCAAAATTACGCCGCGAATCAATTGGCCCCCATGGTGGGCGACGCCAACACCATGATCCCGGAATACAAGGTATTCCTGGTGGCCGTGGAAAAGGCCTAGCCGGGCGGAAGGAGACGATCCATGAAAGCCATTCTCATCGATACCACCAAGTGTATCGGCTGCCGGGCCTGCCAGGTCGCCTGTAAAAGCTGGAATGATCTGCCGGGCGAGGCCAGCACCTTCAGCGAAACCTGGAGCAACCCCAAATATCTGGACGCCGATAATTACACCCGGATTATTTTCCAGGAGACCACGTCTCCCAAGGGTGAGCTTCACTGGAATTTCATCAAGCGCCAGTGCAACCACTGCCTGACGCCGGCCTGCGCCAGCGCCTGCCCGGTGGGGGCTTTGAAAAAATTGCCCGACGGCCCGGTGGTGTACAACGACGATATCTGCATCGGTTGCCGCTACTGCATGATGGCCTGCCCTTTTCAGGTCCCCAAGTTTGAATGGAGCAAGGCGGTGCCCCTGATCCGCAAGTGCACCTTCTGCGCCGACCGCCTGGTCAACAACCAGGAGCCCTCCTGTGCGGCTTCGTGCCCCACCGGCTGCCTGGTTTTCGGGGAGCGGGACCAGCTTCTTAAGGAGGCCCACCGGCGCATCGGTTTGCATCCCGGGAAATATTATCCCGAAGTGTACGGGGAAAAAACCGGCGGCGGAACCTGTAAGCTCTACCTCACCACCGCTTCCTTCCAGACCCTGGGCTTGGATCATCAAGGTTTTCGCCCGGACTTGGGCGACTATCCCCACGGCCTGCACGGCCGGGAGTGGATGGCCAAGGTGCCCTGGGTGGCGCTAACCGTGGGAGGCTTGTGCACCGGACTGTATTTTTATAACAAGCGCCGGGGTGAAGTTCAGGACCACGACAAAAGGGAGGGCTAGGACATGTCCCAAAACGCCAAGATCGGCCTGGGACGGGGCATCCTCATCGGCCTCACCGCCTTGGGGATCGTCGCCGGGATTATCCGGCTTATTGCGGGCCTGGGCGCCACCACCAATCTGAGTGACGCCTATCCCTGGGGTCTGTGGGTCAGCTTCGACATTCTCACCGGCGTAGCCCTGGCCGGCGGCGGTTTTACCATCAGCGCCGCCATTTATGTCTTTAATTTGAAAAAATTCGAGCCCCTGCTGCGGCCGGCCAAGCTCTCCGCGTTCGTGGGCTATCTGATCTTCGTCATCGGGCTGTTTTTTGACCTGGGCCAGCCCTGGCGCATCTGGCATCCCATGATCATGTGGAACCCCGAGTCCGTGCTCTTCGAGGTGTCCTGGTGCGTCATGCTGTACACTACGGTCTTGGCCATTGACATACTCATCATGGCCCTGGAGCGCTGGCAGGCTCACAGCTGGGTGGGGTTTTTCCGTAATATCTATGTGTTTCTGATCGTCGCCGGCATTGTGCTGTCCACGCTCCATCAGTCTTCCCTGGGGGCCTTGTTCCTGCTCATGCCGGAGAAGATGTCCAACCTCTGGGCTTCCCCGGCCATCGGTCCCCTCTTTTTCACCAGCGCCATCATCGGGGGCATGAGCATGGTCGCCCTGGAGAGCATCCTGAGCGCCAAGGCCTACGGCAAAAAGCTCGACATGGAGCTCATCTCCAGTCTGGCCAAGGGCCTGGGGTTTGCCCTGGTGATTTATTTCGCCATGAAGGTCACGGATCTCTATGCCCGGGGAGTTTCGGTCTGGAGTCTGGATTGGGCGCACCTGCTTTTTTACCTGGAGATCTTCGGCACCGTGGCCTTGCCGGCAATTTTGCTCTATATGCCGGAAATACGCCAATCCAGCCGGGGGATCATGTGGTGCGCCGGCCTGGCCGCGTTCGGGGTGGTGCTGAACCGCTTCAATGTCAGCCTCACCAGCTACGGCGGCTACCGGGATTTCTGGTATTTCCCCTCGGCCATCGAAATTATCCTCACCGTGGGTCTGGTGGCCCAGGCCATCCTGGTCTTTGATTTCGGCATGCGGTACCTGCCGGTGCATTCGGAGCTGACGCCCCACGGGGCTACAGCCGAGACCGGTTAGGGCCTGAAACGGGAGAAGGGCGGGACAGCTGACCCCGCCCTTCTTTGCCCTGCATCACCGCCAGCGCTTCTCTCCCCCGAGACGCGGCCGCCCGGGCTTCGACGGGCGCCAGCGTCGCCTTTTCAGGGCGCCGGATCGTCTCCCTTCCTCCTTCCCGAGCTTTACATGGGCACAATCTGAGAAATTTTATAAAATATATAGACTTGGTTGGCCGGGCAGTTCCTCTGGAGCCGGTGGCCCGCCCGGACGTCGGGGAAAATTTTTCTCTGGGGGGAGGGCTTAGGGGAGGGGGCAGGGACCCCGGTAGCACGGGCTTCCAGCCCGTGGGAACCCCTCTCCCTCACAAAAAAACTTTTCAGGACAGTCGCTCGTGAGCCCGCGGCTCACCCGTAAACAGGAAAAATTCGGTGGGGCGGGCCTCCGCGCCCGCCGGAACTCCGGGCATCCAGGGACGGCCGCCCCACCAGAATACGGCTCCTAGAAGAACTTTTAAAGCCGCGTCGGGCGGGCGCCACCCGCCGATAGAACCTTGGACTTTGGACCCTGGACTTTGGACTTGTCAGGACAGGTGTCAAAAAATACAAAACTCATCAAAATCAAATGAAAAATACATCGGTTGGCAATATCATCTTTACAAAAAGGGCTGCCAACCGGAGGAATTATGGCCAAAGAACATATATTGGTGGTGGAAGACGAAGAGGACATCCTGGAATTGTTGCGCTACAACCTCACCAAAGAGGGTTTCCGGGTGACCGGGGTGACCTCGGGGGAGGAGGCCCTGCGCTCCGCCAAGACCCTGCTTCCGGATCTGATCCTTCTGGACCTGATGCTGCCGGGCATCGACGGCCTGGAGATCTGCCGCCGGCTCAAGCAGGACAGCCGCACCCAGCATCTGCCGGTGGTCATGGTCACCGCCAAGGGGGAGGAGGCGGACATCGTCACCGGGCTCGAGTTGGGCGCCGACGACTATGTCACCAAACCCTTCAGCCCCCGGGTGCTCCTGGCCCGGGTGCGCTCGGTGCTCAGGCGCCGCACCCGCACGGTGCCCGGAGACGGGGACCCCATCAGCATCCACGGCGTCCTCATCCACCCCGGCAGGCACGAGGTGGTCATCGAAGGGGAGGTGGTGGACCTCACCGCCACCGAGTTTCGCCTGCTGCATCTTTTGGCCCGGCGGCCCGGCTGGGTGTTCACCCGGGCCCAGATCGTCATGGGGGTGCACGGCGATGATTATCCCGTCTCCGACCGGTCCGTGGATGTGCAGGTGGTGGGCCTGCGGAAAAAATTAGGCCCCGTGGGCCAGTTCGTGGAGACGGTGCGGGGTGTGGGCTACCGCTTCAAGGAATAACCTGTGCGTCTGAAGAGCTATTTCAGTCAGATTTATACCGCGATGCTCCTCATCGCCTTACTGTCCGTCGTGTCCATAACCTGGATAACCTCGCGGTCCTGGAGCCATTTTTATCTGGCTGAGCTGGCCGGCGACCTGGAGGCCCGGGCCCGGCTGGCCGCGGTGCAGGTGGGCCAGAAGCTGGAGCGGGGCGAAACCGACCAGCTTGATGCCCTCTGCAAGGACTTGGGCAATCTCACCCAAACCCGCCTCACGGTGGTCCTGAGAAACGGCCGGGTGGCCGGGGATTCCCAGGGGGACATCGCCGCCATGGGCGACCACGGCGGCCGTCCCGAGATTCAAGCCGCGCTGGAAGGCAGGGTGGGGTCGGCCCAGCGCCTGAGTTCCATTCAGGACCAGTCCATGATGTATGTGGCCGTGCCGGTGACGGCCAGGGGGCAGACGCCGGCGGTGGTGCGCACTGCCCTGCCTCTGAGCCACATCCGCCAGGCCCTTACCATGGTGTATGTCAAGGTGGGGCTGGGGAGCCTGGGGATCATCCTGTTGGCCGCGGGTTTGAGCCTGGTGCTGTCCCGGCGCCTGACCCGCCCCCTGGAGGAGTTTCGCCGGGGCGCGGAGCGCTTCGCCCGGGGGGATTTGAGCATCAAACTGCCCCGGCCGGACCTGGGGGAACTGGTGAGTCTGGGGGAGACCATGAACCACATGGCCTCCCAGCTGGATGAGCGCATCGGCACCATCCTGCGGCAGCGCCAGGAGCAGGAGGCGGTGCTGGCCAGCATGGTGGAAGGGGTGATCGCGGTGGACAGCCGCTCCCAGGTCATTTCCCTGAACCGGGCCGCGGCCCACCTCCTGGGGGTGGAGCCGGCCATGGCCATCCAGCGCAGCATCACCGAGGTGGTGGAAAACCCCGACCTGCAATGGTTTGTCACCCGATCGCTGGCGGCCTCCGAGCCCATCGAAGGGGAGATCACCCTCCAGGGGGAAAAGACCCGCTTCCTGCAGGCCCACGGCACCACCCTCAAAGACCCTTACGGCAAGGCCTTCGGGGTGCTCATCGTCATCCACGACGTCACCCGGCTGCGCCAGTTGGAAAACGCCCGCCGGGACTTTGTGGCCAACGTCTCCCACGAACTCAAGACCCCCATCACCTCCATCAAAGGCTTCGTGGAGACCCTCCTGGAAGGAGCCATGTCGGACCCCAAACATGCCGGGGAATTTCTGCGCATCATCGGCCGCCAGGCCGACCGCCTGGGGGCCATCATCGAAGATCTGCTCAGCCTGTCCCGCATCGAGCAGGAAGCGGAGCAGGGCAAAATCCTGCTGGCCGGCGGCAGGCTCAAGACCGTGCTCAAGGCCGCCATCCAGGTCTGCAACACCCGCAGCCTGGAAAAAAAGATTGACGTCAGCCTCAGCTGCCCGGAAGATTTGCGGGCCAAAATCAACGGCCCGCTCCTGGAGCAGGCCCTGATCAATCTTATTGATAATGCCGTGAAATACAGCGACCCGGGCAGCCTGGTCCGGGTGGAGGCCGGGGAGGAAGACGGCCAGGTGGTGGTCAAGGTCACGGACCAGGGAGTGGGCATCGCCAAGGAGCACCTGCCCCGGCTGTTCGAGCGCTTTTATCGGGTGGACCCCAGCCGCAGCCGCAAGGTGGGGGGCACCGGGCTCGGCCTGGCCATTGTCAAGCATATCGCCCAGGCCCACGGCGGCAAGGTGGAGGTGGAAAGCACCCCCGGCCAGGGGAGCACCTTTACCCTTTTCCTGCAGGATGACCGGAGGGATTGAGGGCAACAGAAGAGTGAGACAATCCCGCCTTTTCAGGGCGGCGGCCCATGGGCCTGCGCTCTCTCAAAACCAGGAAAAATTCGGTGGGGCGGGCCTTAAGTGCCCGCCAGAACATCGGGCGGCCAGAGACGGCCGCCCCACCAGAATCTGGCCGCCTGCGAAACTTTTCGGAGCAAAAACCTGACGCCCTCAGCTTTTCACCACCAGGACCGGACTCTGAGTCTGGGCGATGACCCGCTCGGTGGTGCTCCCCATGAGAAGTCTCTTTAATCCAGTGAGACCATGAGTACCCATGACGATCAGGCCGACCTGCTCTTTCTGGGCAAGCTCGATTATGATGTTATAAGGCTCGGAGCTGTCCCGCACGAAGCCTTTGAAGGGGATGCCCCGGGCATCGGCCTGTTTTTTGATGCCCGCCACGTAGGTCTCCAGCTTGGCGATTTTGTCCTCCACCACCTGGGGCGCAATGGAATAAATCTCCGGGGAGATCTCCAAGATGGAAATCACCTGGAGTTCAGTCCCGTAGGCTTCGGCAAAATCCAAGGCCCGGATGGTGGCCCGCCGGCCATATTCCGAGCCGCCGGTGCACAGCAGAATCCGGTTCAGGCCCAGCGTGGCTTTTTCCGGAAAGACCAGCACATCCTTGACGCTGTAGCCGATGACCTTGGCGGTGGTGTCTCCCATCAAAGTCTTTTCCAAAGAGAGCATGCCCTTGGCGCCCAGGACGATGAGGTCGCAGTTTTCTGATTCCGACAGATCGACCAGTCGTTCGTGGGGCAGGCCCATGGCGCAGATGCCGATAATCTCGGCGCCGGCGGCTTTGGCCATTTCGGTGGCTTTGGTCAGGGCGGTTTCGCAGGGCTCCTGCAACACTTGTTGAATGGCCTCCCCCATCCCGATTTTTAAATCAAGGGTATAGGGCGGAGCCACGGCAACCACCAGGGTCCCTTCTTTTGACAGGCGGAAGGATTCTTCCAGGGCGTGCAGGCTTGAGGCGGAGCCGTCCACCCCCACCAGAAGCTTCTTGTATTTGGCCATAATTTTCTCCCGAAGTGAAATCGCTGACGAAGCTGTCTATGATGGGGGCGCCTTTTCCTTGCAGGGCTCAGACCCCCGTGAAACCGATGCAAAAGTATGCATTATTTCTCAAAATCTTGTCAAGACCAATCCCCGCCCCGGGGATGGGTTTCGGGTTTTAGCCGAAAAAGAGGATCTCCTGGAGACGCCGGTCCTGCAACAGGTCCACCCCCGCGCCGGAACAGGTTATTCTGCCGTCCTCCAGGATATAGGCCTGCGCGGCGATCTTCAGGACCCGGCGGATATGCTGCCCCGAGATCAAGAGGGTAAGGCCCGAGTGGGCCAGGTCCCGGAAGGAATTGCAAAACCGGCCCACCAGTTTGGGGCTCAGGCCCATGAAGGGTTCATCCAGCAGCAGAAGGCGGGGCCCCGGCATCAGCCCCCGCCCCAGGGTGACCATGCGCTGCTGGCCGCCGCTCAACAGGCCGGCCTGGAAGTGCATCCGGTGGCGCAGTTCCGGGAAGATCTGCAGAACCTGGTCCAGGTGCTGGCCGAGCCCCTGTCGCTGCCGGTAAGCCCCTACTTCCAGGTTTTCCAGCACGCTCATCTGGGGAAAAACCCGCATGCCCTCCGGCACGTATACCAGACCCCGCTGCACCACCTCCCAGGCCGGCAGGTGCTGGATGGGCTCGCCCTCCCAAAGAATCTCCCCGGCACCCCCCCGGTGCAGGCCGGCCAGAACCTTGAGGAGAGTGGTTTTGCCGGCGCCGTCCGCCCCGACGATGGCGGTGAGGTGTTGGCGCCGGACGGTGAGATTGATGCCTTGCAGGACCGGGACCCCCTGGTAGGCGAAATTCAGGCGGCGGACCTCCAGCAGAGGGAGAGAAGGATCGGGTTGGGTCATGGGGTCCATCCAGGGTGGTGTTCGGCATGGCGCCAAAGGTTTTTCATTCTTGCTCCCGGGCTCCCGCCTAGGAACCGGCTTGCCCGTCAAGTTCCTGTTATGGAAAGTCGGCATGTTGTAGGGGCAGGCGCCCTCGCCTGCCCTCCGTGGACAGCCGAGGGCGGCTGTCCCTACAACAGAAAAGGCTGTTACGAAAAGTTTTTCGTAGGCGCGTCTTACGCACCCATTCATCAGAAAAAACGGCGGGCGGAGCCCGCCCTACGCGGCTTTTCAGGCTCTATGGGCGGGACGCCCACTACGTATCCAACTGCCTGATACGCTTTGTTATCTTATTATTTTTCCGAAACCTGAAAACCGAAAACCCTGATAAAATCAGCCCTCTTCCGCGGCCGCGGCCGCGGTCCCCAGGTAGGCGGCCTCCACCCGGGGATCGTGGATGATGGTCTGGGGCGGGCCCTGGGCGATGATCTGCCCCTCATCCAGGGCCAGCAGGCGGTCTGACACCGGCACCACCAGATTGAGCAGGTGGTCGGTCAACACCAGGGTCAGACCCTGGCCCCGCAGTTTGGCCATCAGATCGGTCAACTGTTTCACCGCCTTGAGGCTCAGCCCTGCGGCAATTTCATCCAACAGCAACAGCCGGGGCCGGGTGGCCAGGGCCCGGGCCAATTCCAGCAAGCGCTGCTGCATGAGGGTGAGTTCCCGGGCGGGTGCGGCCTCTTTGTCCGCCAATCCCACCACTTCCAGCAGGCCCCGGGCCGCGTCCCGGGCCTGGGCTGCGGGGGGGTGAGGCTCCCGGCCGAACCAGGCGCCCATCATGACATTTTCCAGGACGGTCATCTCCGGAAAGACCTGGGGGGTCTGGAAGGTGCGGGCCATGCCCCCCCGGCCCCGGCGGTCCGGCGGCCAGCGGGTGATCTTGCGGCCATAAAAGAAAATATCCCCCCCGGACGGCGCCAGCCAGCCGGCGATGAGGTTGAACAGGGTGGTTTTGCCGGCGCCGTTGGGCCCGATGATGCCCAGGGCCTCCCCCTCCTCCAGGGCAAAGGTCACCTCCCGGAGCACGCCCTGCTCCCCGAAGTGCTTGCTCAGGCCCCGAACCTTGAGACAGGTGGTCATTTCAACCCCCTCCAGGCTGAAATGCCCTGGGGAAAGAAAAAAATGGTCAGGATGATCACCACCCCGTACACCCCGGCGTGGCCCATGGGAAAAAGGGGCTGGAACACCAGCTGCTCCAGGGGATAGAGGATGAGCGCTCCCAAAACGGGGCCGTAAAACAGGCGGCGCCCGCCGAAGATGCTGAAAATGAGCGGCAGGGCGGAGAGGTGCAGGTTGAACACCAGGGGCGGCTCCACCAGGCCTAAAAGGTGGACATAAAAACCCCCGCAGAGGGCCGTCAGATAGGCGCTGCCCAAGAGGGCCCTGGCCCGCTCCCGGTCGGCCCGGATGCCGATGGCGATGGCCGCGGTTTCATTTTCCCGCAGGGCCCGCAAGGCCCAGCCCCAGCGGGAGCCCATGATCTGCCTCAGGAGGACGGCGGTCGCCAGGACCAGGGCCAGAAGCAGATAGTATTGGGCCTTCAGGTCGAACCCCAGGTCCACCTGCCAGCCCCCCAGGGTCAGGACGGGAAGCTTGCTGAGGCCGGTCATCCCCATGGAGCCGTAAGTCAGGGAGTCCCAATTGTCAAGAATGACTTTGGGTATTTCCATGGCGGCCAGGGAGGCCAGGCCGAGGTAGACCCCCCGAAGCCGCCGGAAACCGAGATTCCACAGGATACCGAAGGCCAGACCGGCCAGGGCCCCGAGCGGTATGGTGGCCACGGTGGACCACTGCCAGTGGTGGCTGAGGAGGGCCGAGCCATAGGCTCCCAGCCCGAAGAAGGCCGCGTGGCCCAGGGACACCGCACCGGACAGGGCATAGAGATTCCAGGCCAGGGCCAGGGTCCCGTAGAGGCAGGCCATGCCCATCACCTGGAGGTAGAGGGACGCATCCTGGAACACCAGGGGCCAGACCGCCAGGGCCAGGGCCGCGGCCGCCGGCCCTATGGAAGACCAATGAGGTTTCTCCATAAGGAGGTCACGCAGTCATGACATTATCAAAGACCTGCAGGGTGACGGCGATCATTCCACAAAACCATGGGCGTCGATTAACCACGCCGGGGCTACTCCTGCTTCCGGGCGGCGATGCCCTCCGGGCGCCAGGCCAACAGGGCCAGAAGAAGTGCGGCCGCCACCAGTTCCCGCCAGCGGCTGCCCATGGCCAGGATGGCGGCCGACTCCACCAGGCCCAGGACCCAGCCCCCCACCAGCAGGGTGCGGATGCGGCCGACCCCGGCAAAGATCGTCAGAATAATGGCAATCAGGGTGGCGTCGACCCCGGCGGTGGGAAAAAGATACATATTTTGCCCGTACAACGGCCCCGCCAGGCCGATGAGCATGCCCCCCAGGCCGAAGGCGATGAAGGCCATGCGGTTGATATTGATGCCCGCCACCTGGGCCGCCTCCGGGTCCTGGATGGTGGCCCTGAGGGCCTTGCCCAGAAAGGTCCGGTGCAGCAGGAGATGCACCGCCCCGGTGGCCAAAAGCGACAGCAGCACCAGGAGAATCTGGCTTCCCGAGACCGCGACCTCAAGGCCCGGGAGCGTGAGGCCGGGCAATTCCGGGCGGATCAGGCGGTAGTCGGCGGAAAACAGCACCAGCATGAGGTTTTGCAGCAACAGGGCCAGGCCGAAGGTGACCACCAGGGTGTTCAGGCCGTAAGGCTCCCCCAGCCGCCGGAGCAACAGGCACAGGGGCAGGGCCGCCAGGGCCATGACCGCCAGGCACAGGGGCAGGGTCAACAGAAAGGGGACCTGGCAGAATTTCCACAACGCGAAGGCCAGATAGCCGGAGAGCACAATCAACTCGCCGTGGGCCAGGTTGAAGGCCCGGGCAATGCCGAAAATCAGGGAAAACCCCAGGGCCACCAGGGCGTAGAACGATCCCAGGGAAAAGCCGGTGGTGAAAATATAGGCCCAGGGCCAGGCGTTGCTTGACATGACCACCGATTTTTTTGCAGGATTTCTCTGGGGGGAGGGAAGGGGGCAAGAGTCTTAAGACCCCAGGCCCCTTGCCCCCACCCAAACTTTTTAAGACTGTTATGGGCCGTGCCAGGCACGCCGGTTATGGCGGCCATGGGCCGCCCTATAAAAATGTGGCTCTCTCAAAACCAGGAAAAGCCAGGTGGCACAGGCGTCCCGCCTGTGCCGGCACAGGTTGCAAACCTGTGCCACCGGGTGGTTGGTGGGCGGTGCCCTGAAAACTTTTCCAGGCAGTCTCATCAAGTGTCAAGTTACCTTTGAAAGGTACTGCACGAACCGCCTGATAACCTGTTTTATTTCATTATGTTATATAAAAAAACCACCACCATCCTAACGCCCCGCCAGAGAAAAATCCACCTGTCCGGTGGCCCGCTCGGGGGGATAGACCACCACCATGTTCTGCTTCTGAATCTGCACCACCACCTGTTCATAATAGCGGGGATCGCCGTGTTCATCAAAGGCCAGGCGGCCCAGGGGCAGGGTGAGATCGAGAGCGGCCAGGGCCCGGCTCAGGGTCTGGCCGGTGAGGGGCGCTTTCTGGGCCAGGACCGCGTCCAGGGCGCTCAACAAGGCCCGGGCGGAGGCGTAGCCGTGCATGGAGGTGGTGTTGGGCTCTTCGCCGAAGCGGCGGCGAAACCCCTCGGTAAAGGCCTGGGACGCGGCCTCGGTGCCGGGATAAGTGATGCCGGGATTCCAGGCGCAGGTGCCGAACAGGCCCTCCGCGGCCCCGCCCACCTCCCTCACAAAGGTGGGATAAGCCACTCCCCAGGGAGCCAGAAAGCCTTTAAGTCCGAGGGGGCGTTCCTGAAGTTGGCGCACCAGGATCAGGTTGTCGGCAAAAAACCCGCCGGACACGAGCATATCAACCCCTTCCTGCTTTACCTTGAGCAGGAGCACGGAAAAATCCGGCCAGCCGGGGCGGAATTTCTCCCGGAGGGGCGCCGCCACCCCCTCACCCTTCAGGCAGGAGGTGAGCAGATCGCCGAATTCGGTGGCCCCGGGGGTGGACAGATGCAGCACCGCCGCCTTTTGGGGCTTCATGGTCTGGGCAATAAAGCGGCACACCGGCCCGACAATGCCATCCAACTTGGACACCCGGAAAAAGTAAGGGTTTTTCCGGGCGGTCAGCCCCCGCTGCAGGCTGGCGGAGGCCACGTAAGGCACCTGATGACGGGCGGCCAATTCACTGATGGGGCCCACCAGGGAATCAACGTAGCCCCCCACCAGACCCTGCACCTTCTCCCGGATAATCAGGTCCTGGGCCTGGTTGAGGGCCACCTCCGGCTTGCTTTGGTCATCCCGGCTGACCAGCTTCACCGGCTGGCCCGCCACCCCGCCCCGGGCGTTGGCCTCTTCCACCGCATAGACGATGCCCTGATGAATCTCCAGGCCGTGTTGGGCCAGATGTCCGGACAGGGGGTTGATTTCCCCGATCTTGATCACCTCGGCGGACATCGCCGGACCGGGTCTCCCTCCCACCAAACCATAAAGGCATAGCATCGCCAGAACAAAGAGGTGAGGCAAGGGGTGGCAAAAGATTTTAGCCGTCATGAAACCGTGT
The DNA here is from genome assembly GCA_041740935.1 of Desulfobaccales bacterium. Lineage (GTDB taxonomy): Bacteria > Desulfobacterota > Desulfobaccia > Desulfobaccales > 0-14-0-80-60-11 > JBGSLA01. The sequence continues at coordinate 17,921 of JBGSLA010000238.1, forward strand.
CCTTTCCCCAGGTGATCCCGGTCCGCCGGGGTGGATCATATGAGGTTGAAGTTTGTGTAAGAATATAACCAAAATCCGGAAATCTCCAACAATTCAGCAGAATTTTTGGACTTCAAGTTTCCGGGGGGACAGGGGGCCAAGGTGCCCCTCGGGACAGCGTTTCACTCCGGGGGAGAGCCGCGGGTCATGGCAGCTAGCCGAGAATGTTGGCTAATTCCTTGGTATCGCGATCCATGCTGAAGGTCTTCAGAGCCGAATTCCCGGAGGTACCGGAGGTGGGGCAGCCCCAAAAATTTTGTCACCAAAGCGCCGACGCCAATGTTGACGGTAGAGGCTACATTTTTGCTTTCTCCGGTTTGCTGATACTTGGAAAAAACTTACCGGACACTCTTACCGAAAACTGAAAACTGAAAACGGTATTATTTAATTTGAGGACACAGCCACCGGGCGATGGTCTGCCCGGCCAGGCCGTGGCCCAGCTGGTTCCAATGGCCGGTCCCGAGGGTGTCCCGGACGCCCTGGCGAAAGCCGTGCAGAAACACCTGATGGCGGCCGGCGTATTCCTGAAAATGCGGGGCCAGCAGCAGGACAGGAATGCCGTGGCTCTCACCGAATCTGCCCAGGCGGCGATCCGGGTAAAAAGGATCCTGCACCCCCGGCCAATCGGCCAGTTTTTGCCGGACCGCGGCCTCGGGGTGCACCTGGGGGCCGTTGGTTAAGACCACCACGAACAGCCGGGCCCCGTGCTGGGCGATTTCATCCCGCATCTGCACCAAAACGGCCTCGGTGATCTTCCAGGCTTCCTGCCAGACCTCATCTGCGGGCTCCCGATAGATGTCGATGAACATGCCGGCTTCGGCGCCCGGTTTCTTTGCCGGCGGGGAGCTTGGCGCCTCCCGGGACGCCCGCCGCTGCCGGAGAATTTCCTGGGCATGATTTATCACCTGCACCAGCCGCAGATTTTCCTGGCGCCACTGGTAAAAATCGCCCAGCCAGTTGCGATTTTTGGCGAAAGAGTCCCACCTGGCCGCGGCCTGCCGGACCCGGCTGTCGTCCAGAACCAATGCCCCGTTTTGCAACCGAAAAAACGGCTCCGCCTCTCTTTGATTCAGGACGGGGGAATTGTCCGCGAGGTCGTTGCCGGTGCAAAAGGCCAACAGGATTATATCCGGAGAATACTTCCACACCCGGTGGCGCAGGACCAGGAGTTCCCGGCTGGTCCCGAACCCCGATTGACCGAAATTGATCACCTCGACCCGGCGCCCCTGCAACTGCCCGCAGCCCTCGAGTTCCTTCTCCATGACCGCCCAGAAGGCCTCTTCCCGGTTCACATACAGGGCTTCGGCATAGGAGTCGCCCAGCACCGCGATCCGGAGCGTATCCGGCGGCTTCTCCAGGGCATGCTCCCGGTCCCGGAGGCCGTCGCGGTTGATGCTGACCCGGCCGCGGCCTTCTTTGAGCCAGTAGCCCTGGACACCGGGACGCAGCCGGGCGCCCAGCACCGGGTCGAACTCATAGAATTGGGGATATTCAACGCCGAACAGGCGCAGGCCGCCCTCCACCACCAGGACGGCAAAAATCAGGCCCGCGGCCACCAGCAGGATTTTTCCCGACCATCGGCCCAGCACTGACGCTTTGGCGAAGGTTTTCATAAAGAAAGCAAGCTACCCCGAATGACAATCTGTTCAATTGAACATGCTTAGGGGTTTGGGGCAAGAAAATATTGCCCCCGCAGCCGCCCGGAGACGCCGGCCAAAGGTCATGGGAGCGTTGCCCCAGGCAAGATTCTGCGCCGCTGGCCGCGGCTTGGAATGACAGACAGGATGTGCTTATTTTCTGTTTATGGCTGCCGAACAGGGAGTTCCTTGAATTGCGGGCACAGCCACCGGGCGATGGATTGTCCGGCCAGGCGGTGGCCGTCCTGATTCCAGTGTCCGGTGCCCAGGGTCGGGCCGAAGCCGTGGAGATACACCTGATGCCGCACCGCATATTCCTGGAAGGAGGGCCCCAGGAGCAACACGGGAATCCGGTGTGCCTGGCAAAACTTTTCCAAACGCCGGTCCGGATAAAACAGGTCCTCCACCCCCAAAGATTTGGCAAACACGGCGCTCCTTTTGGGGTTCGGGTCCACCTGGGCGCCATTGGTCAGGACCACCACCGAGAATTGCGCCCCGTTCCGGGCAACTTCATCCCGCATCTGAAGGAGCACCCCCTCCGTTACCCTCCAGGCCTCCTGCCATGCCGGAGTGGCGGGCTCCTCATAGACCCTCTCGCTCAACCCCACTTCCTTGGCTTGCGGGGAGGCCTTGGCACTCAGCCCCGCATTTTGGAGACTCCAGTTCCCCCAAATGTTCTTGACATGATGCACCACCTGGATGAGCCGCAGTCTGTCGAGATAGAAAGGATAGACCACCCTTCTCCACAACCCGTTTTTCCTGGCCTCCCATGATTCCCTGGTCTGCCGGTCGTCCAGGACCAGGGCCTCACCCTGATAGACATGGTAGGGGTGATGCTCCACCCCTTTCAAGATTCTCGAATTATCGCTGATGTCGTTGCCGGTGATGAAGGCCAGCAGCACGAGGTCCGGGGCGTATTTCCAGACCCGCTGTTGCAGCATCAGGAGTTCCTGGGAGGTGCCGAAGGAGGAATGGCCGAAATTGATCACCTCAACTTGTCGCCCGCCCAGGCTGGGGCAGTGCTGCAGTTCCTTTTCCATGACCGCCCAGAAGGCTTGTTCCTGATCAACCTGCATGGCCTCGGCGTAAGAGTCCCCCAAAACCGCAATGCGCAGGGTGTTGTCGGGGCGGGCCACGGAGTGCTCATCATCCCTTAAGCCATCACGGTTGATACGGACGTATCCCTTGCCTTCGGTGGTAAAATACCCCTGCGCTCCCGGCCGCAGGCTGTTTCCCAGGAGCGGATCGAAATCGTAAAACAGGGGATATTCGATCCCCCCCAGACGCAAGCCGCCCTCCACCAGGGCCAGGGCCAGGAGCACACTGCCGAAGATTACCAGGGTTTTCAGGAGCCACTGCGGCATGGCTGAGGAAGGTTCCTGTGGCGTGAACATGGTAAGAGAAAAGGCCAGTTGGTCATGAGGCTGCGGGCCACCCACAAAGCATGAAAAGCCTTTCTGGTGTTTGGACAGCCGCCCCCGGCTGTCCAAACCGGGCAGGTGAGGGCGCCTGCCCCTACACCAAGCAAACTTTTGCTAACAGAACCCGGGAAACCCTGCGGCTGTCAACCTCCCTGCCAATGGGCCCCCTTCAGGCCGGCTCACCGGCGGCCGGACTGACCTGGTGGGGGCCGGCGCCATTTTCCAAATAGCGCAGATACAGGTCCTCCACCCGGCGCACCATGGCCTCAGCCGAGAACTGCCCCCGGGCTTTTTTCTGGCCGGCCCGGGCCAACCCCTGGCGCCGGCCTGGGTCGTTCAGCATCCGGCAGATTTCCTCCACAAATAGGTCCTTGCGGCCCGGAGACACCAACATGGCGTCCTGGCCGTCCTGCAGGACTTCGGCCACGCCGTCCACCCGGGAGGCCACCACCGGGACGCCCATGGCCATGGCCTCCAGGACCGTCAAAGGGGTCCCCTCGAAATGGGAGGTGAGCAGGAGCAGGTCCAGGCATTCATATAACTCCGGCATTTCCTTGACAAACCCCAGGAAGCGCACCCGGGAGGCGATGCCCAGCTGCCGGCTCAACTCCTCCAAGGCGGGCAACTCCGCCCCCTCTCCGGCGATGACAAAGAAGGCCTGAGGCACCCGGGCGCAGACCTCGGCCGCCACTTCCAAAAAGAGCCGGAAATTTTTCTGATAATGCAGCCGCCCCACCCCGCCCACCACCAGGGCTTGGGCCGGCAGGCCCCATTTCCGCCGCTCCAGCTGCGGCCCGGCAACGTCACTTTTGGGAGAAAACCGTAAGAGATCCACTGAGTTATGGATAACCGAAATCTTATCCGCCGACACCCCCTCTTCCCGGCAGAGAAAGGCCCGGATGGACGAGGAGACCGCAATGACGTGATGATTCAGCCGGTTGGCCTGGGAGTCCAGCCAACGGGGCACAAAGGAGTGGGCCCGGAATTCGTCATTCGTATGGTCATGGGTCAGGCGCAGGGGCACACCCTGAAAGGCCGCCAGGACAAGGGCCAGAAGGTTGGCGCCCAGGAGGTGCGTGTGCACCACATCATAGCGCCTGTGGATGAGGAGGCGGAGCAGCCGCGGGGCCATCAGGGGAAAGGCCCGCCAAAAGCCGATGGAGGACAGGCTGTAAACCGGCACGCGCCAGGAGCGGATGATATCCCAGTAGTGGCCGTGGCCGTAAAGCGTCGCCACCTCCGGCTGGAACAGGCGGCCCTGGCCGTGCTTGATGAGTTGACAGACCACTTCCTGGGCCCCGCCTGCACCCAGGTGGTCGATAACATGGAGAACGCGGTATGGCGGCGGCATTATGACCTGCACTGTCCGGCGATTTTTCTCTCGTGTCCTGATTTGAAAAGTTGGTATCGTGTAGGGGCAGGCGCCCTCGCCTGCCCTGGTTGGACAGCCGAGGGCGGCTGTCCCTACATTAGAAAAGCCTTTTCATTCTTTATGGGTGAGCAATGGCCCATGCGCGACTGTTATGATAAGGTGGTGGGGAGGAAGGGAGTTCCCACGGGCCGGCAGCCCCCGGCGCTTGGCGGCCAACCCGGCCGTTGGATCAGAAAATCCGGTTCTCCAGATATTTCAGGTACAAGGCCTCCACCTGGCGCACCATGGCCTGGGCCGAGAACTGCCCCCGGGCTTTTTCCTGGCCGGCCCTGCCCAAACCCAGCCGGAGGCCCGGGTCGGCCAGCACCCGACAGACCGCCTCCACAAACAGGTCCCCGCAACCCGGCGGCACCTGCAGGCCGTCCCGGCCGTGTTCCAGGACCTCCGTCACGCCGTCCACCCGGGAGGCCACCACCGGCACCCCCATGGCCATGGCCTCCAGCACCGTCAACGGGGTCCCCTCGAAATGGGAGGTGAGCAAGAGCAGGTCCAGGCATTCATATAACTCCGGCATTTCCTTGACAAACCCCAGGAAGCGCATCCGGGAGGCGAGCCCCAGCCTTCGGCTCAGGTCCTCCAGCGCGGCCCGCTCCGGCCCCTCCCCGGCGATCACCATATAAGCCCGGGGCTCTCTGGAGCAGACCTCGGCCGCCACCTCCAAAAACAGGGGGAAATTTTTCTGATAGTGCAGCCGCCCCACCCCGCCGACGATCAGCGCCTCAGGCGGCAGGTCAAAGCGGCGGCGGGCATCCTGGCCCGCCCCGGGGCCGTTTTGGGGGGAAAAGCGCTCCAGATCAACGGAGTTGTAAATCACCGAAATCTTGTCGGCCGGCAGACCTTCCTCCCGGCACAGAAAATTGCGGATGGAGGACGACACCGCGATGACGTGGTGATTCAGCCGGTTGGCCAGGTTGTCCAGCCCCCGATGGATCAAGGAGCGCTGGCGCACGTCATCGTTGGTCTGATCATGGGTGAAGCGCACCGGCACCCGGTACCAGGCCGCCAGGGGGGCGGCCAGGACGTTGGCCCCGATGAGGTGGGTGTGTACCACATCATAGCGGTTGCGGGCCAACAGGCGGAGCAGCCGCAGAAAAATAAAGGGAATGGCGGCCCGGGCAAAGCCCTGGGGGACCAGGGTGCTGACCGGCACCCCCCAGGAGTGCAGCACCTCCCAATAGTGGCCAAAGCCATGCAGAGTCACCACTTCCGTCTGGAAGCGCTCCCGCTGGCCGTACTTGACCAGTTGACAGACCGCCTCCTGGGCGCCGCCGCTGCCCAGGTGGTCGATAATATGCAAAACCCGATATTTTCCGGGAAGGTCCGACACGTTCAACCTTTTGGGCGCCCGCCCCCCCAAAAAACCGGCTGCGGGAACCTGCCCCCCAACCCTGGGGGGCTCTTTACTGCCTTTTTTTTTCCAGGTATAGTAATATATTGCAAAATTTGCGCAAAAGGCCGGGGGCGGACCGGCACTACCCCAGATTTTTACCGGTACTCAGCCGGCGTCCGGTTCACCCCCAAAGGCGTATGCTCTTTGCCCGGCAAAGCGAACTTGTGAACCATTATAATTTTCTCCCATGCAACGTACCACAATTTTTTGGGGAAGTATTCTCATCATCATGGTGGTGGCGGCTTTTGCCGAATTCATGGCCTATGTCACGTCGTCCTATCTGGTCAGATACAATATCGGCTTCACCTCCCTGAATATCACCGAATCCTATGCCGACTATCAGGCCCGCCATGACCCCCGCCTGGGCTGGAAGTCAAACCAGGTGGACGACCGGGGCGATTATCTGGAACCGGCCGGCCTGCCGTCCAGTTCCGCCCGGGAGCCAACCCCGCCTTGCGTGTCGGCCTACGGGGATTCCTTCATCGAGGGTTTCGGCGTCAAACCCCCACAGTCCTGGAGTTCCCTCCTGTCGCAGTTGTTGCACTGCCGGGTGGCCAACTTCGGGGTCTCCGGCTACGGCACCGACCAGGCCCTGCTGCGCTTTCTGGAAAACCGCCAGGATCAGGCTCAAGTGGTCATCCTCGGGTTCCTCAGCGAAAATATTATCCGCAACGTCAATCAACTGCGGAATCTGATCAGCGACGCCGCCACCTGCCATGCCAAGCCCCGGTTCTTGTTGAACGAAGAGGGTCAACTCACCTTAGCACCCCTGCCCCCCTTCACTGAGCAGGAATATGAGACCTTGCGGCAACAACCGGAACTGGTTCTGAAGCATGAATTTTTTTTACCCGGGGGCCCCTCGGGGTATCGGGAAGTGGGATTCCCCTATACCTGGGGGATCTTTAAGGCCCTGCCCTTCGTCTGGGAAAATGTGGTATTGCGCCGGGGCATGTATTATGACCTGTACCGGCCCGGCCATCCTTCCCGGGCGGTGGCGGTGACCCAGGCCATCCTGGCGGAGTTTTCCCGGGAAGCCCGGCGGCGGGGCCAAAAGCCCCTGATCCTGCTCATCCCGACCCACGTCGACCTGGCCTGCGCCCGCCGCCGGGGAACCTGGATTTACCGGCCGATCACCGACTTTTTGGCGGCCGAAGGGCTGAATTATCTCGATCTGGGCCCCGTTTTTTTGCGCTCTTTGGGCGACGCCCCGCCGGAAAGCCTCTATGCCGCGGCCACCAATTACCATCTGAACGACCAGGGACACGCCCTCCTGGCCCGCTCCGTGTATGACTGGCTGCTTCAGCACCAGGTTCTGAAAAGGGCGGAGGGCACATGAATTGGCGGGGCGTGACGGGAGAAGTCCGGCGGCAGGCCGGCCGGGCGCG
>JBGSLA010000239.1:0-38075 GCA_041740935.1 Desulfobaccales bacterium
GAAAGCCCGCCGGGGCGCTATCCAGAATGGCGGCAATTTTAGCCTCGGGGAGGTCAGGCCGCTCCTGCTGCGGATCGTCGGCGTCGGGCCGCAGCGCAAAATCCCGGCTGTAGGCCAGGGCCCGCACCGCATCCCCTGGAAAATGGAACACCGGCACACCCAAATCATCCCGGATATAGTCCTCCTCCTCCAGGCTGGCGCAGACGCTGATGGCCAGGGGTTTGCGGGTGGCGCGGGAGACCTCCATGAAATATTGCAGCATCTCCCGGGCCGGCTGGCGCTCCGGATCGTACACCGGCCCGTAGTTCAACAGCACCGCGTCCACCTCCGGGTTGCGGCACAGGCTGTCCATCACCCGGGAATATATCTGGAAGTCAAAAATGTCCCCCAGGTCAATGGGATTGCCGGGCTTGATGATTTTGGAGCGGGACCCCTCGTGGACAAGATCGGCCAGGTCCACCGGCAGGGACGGCAGGCTGAAGCCATGGCGTTTGCAGGCGTAGGCCCCCACCACCGCCTCGCCGCCGCTGCGGGACAGAATCACCATGCGGTTGCCCTTCACCGGGGTCTGGCCCACCAGCTTGGCGGCGTTGAGGAAGTCGGCCTGGCGCAGCACCCGGAAGATATTCCCCTGGCGGCAGGCCGCGTCCACCACCTTTTCGTCCGTGGCCAGGGACGCAGTATGGGACATGGCGATGCTCGAAGTTTCGGAGACCACGTTGGGCATCTGCAAGAAAATGGGCTTGGTCGCGGTTTTGGCCACCTCCAGCAGCTCCCGCCCATCCTCCAGACCTTCGAGATAAAGATAGATCATCTCGGTGCCCGGATCTTCCAGAAAATAGGCCAGGGCCTCGTTCTCCTTGACGTTCAGCTTGTTTCCCAGGCTCAGGAATTTGTTGAGGCCCAGGCCCTCTTTGGTCATCCAGGCGATGACGTGCATGCCCACCCCGCCGCTCTGGGCGATGACCGAGATGTTGCCCCGCCGGGGCATCGGGGTGATTTGGGAAAACGGCAGCGCCAGGCCGATTTCCATGTTCATGACCCCGAGACCGTTGGGGCCCACGAGCCTGATGTTATATTTTTTGATCTGTCGGATGATTTCTTCTTCCAGGGCCTTGCCTTCGGCCCCCAACTCCGAAAAGCCCCCTGACTCCACCACGATGCGGGTGAGGCCCAGCGCGCCGCAGTCGCCCACCAGGCCGGGCACAAAGCGGGCCGGGGTCAGGATCACCACCAGGTCCGGGGGCTCGGGCAGATGCTCCAGCCGGGTGTAGATGGGAAGCCCCGAAACGGTCCCTTCCCGCCGTCCCACCGGAAAGATCCTGCCCTGATAGCCCGCGGCCAGCAGATTCAAAATGATTCCCTGACCCAGGTTCGTGGGGCTGTCCGAAATCCCCACCACCGCTATTGTTTCCGGATAATAAAATTTTTTCATATAATTATTCCACCAAAGGAGTGAACGCCGACCCGAGTTTGTCACAAGGCGCCACAAAACCGCGCCCGGCGCAAAAATGTCTTCAACCCGAATTGTTTATTATGGTAGTTTCAAAATATTTTTTCAACGCCCTGAATTGATATTCATCGCCTGGGAGGCTCCCGCCAGAGTCATTTTATGGTATGCCGGTGTTTCCCCCAGGCCTGATAAGCCCGGTGGCACAGGCTTTCCAGCCTGTGCCCAGGCAGGCTTAATGAGGGCGGCTCCTGGAGAAATGCCTTTTCGCCCTGAACGACCTTAAGCCCAGGGAACAGCCATGCTCTATGAAAAGTGCTCCGAAGTGAGCTCGGAATACTGGCAGGAACTGCAGCACGCGGATATGCAGGATATTTGCCGGCGCACCGGGGCACTGCTCCGGGACGGCAGGGTATATCTGCCTTTTCTGAATCGGGAGCTGCGCCTGGACCCTGTGCACCGGCAGGTCGAGGGGACGGAGGGAGGAGCCCCCGAGCCGGATTTTCTGACCTGCATGACGGCCCTGCTCTATCTGCTCAAAATTGACCCCGCCATCCTGGGAGGCCCCGTCAGCCCCATGGAATTGACCGGCGCGACCACCTTTTTCCAGGCCCGGGGGCCCCACGCCCTGCCCACCCAGCCCCTGGAAAGGACCTTCGGCTCCGACCTGCCGGCCTTTCTGGCAGCCGGGGGGCGTCTTGGCGCGCCCCCCCGCCAGGCCGGGGACGCGGCCCTGGACCTGGAGGTCTTTCCGGGCTTGACCGTGGGAGTGATTCTCTGGGAGGCTGACGAGGAATTCCCGGCCAAGGCTTCCTTTACCGTGCCTGCCAACCTGGAGCGCGGCTGGCATCTGGACGCGGTCCTGGCCCTGCTGCAGTTGGTGGTCAGGGAACTTAAGAATGCCGCCCGGCAGGCCCGGGATTGAGAAAAATTGCGGCAACCAGGCCGTATTTTTTCCATTTTTTGATACACTGGCAAAAGTATTCGACAGCGGTTGCCAAAACCTGTTTTCCCGATTACAGTTGATGACAGCCGGCATAGCTCAGTGGTAGAGCAGCTGATTCGTAATCAGCAGGCCCGGGGTTCGACCCCCCGTGCCGGCTCCAGTGAAATAAAGGGGTTAGGCAATCGGCCTAACCCTATTTTTATTTTGGCTAGCGTTTTGGCTAGCATAATCAGAAGTGCTGGGAACCATAATTTTTGGAGGACACGTACTTGCCCAGGGGTTAAAGGCAGGTCATACAGGCGATGAGAGCCCTCCCCTGGGGTGATCGTTCGACTCCCCGCCCCTCTTGGCCGGCCTGCCACCCCCGCCCCCCCCACACCTGGATCCACGCCCCCGCACCCCCAGCATGAGGCCCCGCCTGGAGCACCCCGCCTGGTCCACCACGGCGCACCACGCCCCCGCCGCACACACATGCAAGAAAAGAGGAACTGGGGGAGTCGGAGTCCCTCCCCCGGTATCAATATTCCCGCCGTGGGGAAAATTAAAAAAACTAAGTCTATCACCACGAGTGGCTCTGAAAAAAAAGATGGGTCATGGGGGAGAAGGTGTTTCCCTTGGGGGGGAGTTGGCTCGAAAAATCGTTGTAAGGTCGCCTGTCGATTGAAATAGGGGGACCTATCTTACCCCTGTGCTACCCCAAAATCATTGTTCATGGGGACTCTGAAGAGGTTGTTTCCCAAGAGGGGGCGACTGAGAAGGAGGCGTGGTTCAAAATTCTTTGAGGATGGTTTTGAGATTCTGAGGGTTGCGGCATACCCGGAAGGCTACCGCCCGAACTCCCACGACGCCCGGAAGGTGGCCCCCTTGTGGCCAGTGAAGCTGCGCCACCGGAGGCTGCGGGGCATACGGAGCCGTCTAAGGCCGCTCCTGGAACCCGAAAAAAGGGAAAAGCAGAAAAACCTGTGGTTTCAGGCGGTGGCCCTACTAACCCCCTTGGCCATGGGGGAAACGGCCCACCACGGACCTTAGACGGATTTTTAGACCCCGTTTAGGAGGGCGGCTGCGCCGTTTTGGTGGTCTTGCTCCGTCTCAAAAACCTTTATCTCTAAAATGAGCTCCGTCTCCTGGCCGTCGTCTCCTTGGAGGCGCACCAGAAAGTTCGGGGTATATATGGAAGCAAGGCCGGACGCACCCTCAACCCCCAGCGCAGAAGTTCGGTTCGATTTGTGCCCTTTCTTTTAGGTCGTAAGAATGGAAAAAAACCGGGGGCCGGGACTCCTCCCCCCTGGTCTTTATATAGCCCCCTGCCAAACTTCATAATTTTTAGCTTAATACAACGGATTGTCGGGTCGGGGGGACCCGAAAGAAGGCGTTAAGGGGTCAACAACGTTTGTGGGATTTTTCTGGTATTAGGGGAGGCGGTCTGTTGCCGGACAGGGCTAACAAAGAAGCCAGAGGGATCGCCAATGATAAAATTTGGTTTACCATTAGCTACAGGCTGCTTTCCACCTGCACTTAAAATTAATAGGTTATCATTTCTAAAAATTCCCCTAAGGAAAGGTCTTTTTGCTCTCTTAACATCTCTTCCTGGCTCACTGGTTCCTCCTCTTGAGGAAATATTTCCAATAACTCCTCCTTCAATTCCAATTTCCCCTCACGTAACCATTGCCGCAAGGTCGTTTCACACCCATTAGCATTAACATGACCTCTCACTTCATTAAAAAGTGCTTCCCACCCCCATGTTCCGAAAAGCCACCCAGTTTTCGAAAAAATCGACTCGACCGAATCACTAATTCCTTCTAATATTCCCTCTTCCAGTCTCTTGAGGAGTAGCAAAAGGAACTTTTCCTTCCAAGATTCCGAGTACTGGAATGCTGCCTGCTCCCGATCTTTGGGATCGTCAAGTTCTTTAGCAAGTTGACTCGGAACTACTACTCCTAATAACACCCTTGCGCTACTGTTTTTTATTAACCATTGGGGAATCCAGACAACCGGAGCCATATGAGGCTCTTTCTGGGCTCTCATTTGTAGATATGCTGGGTCGGCAAATATTGTTCCATCTCGAATTTCGTTAATTAACTTCAGTCGTTTTTGCTCTTTCCACGTGTCTCTTTCGATTTCTGCTAAAGTGTCATCCCAGGCTTTAAGATCATTGTCCTCAAATTCAATCCATGGTTTCCATTCAATCTTGTTGTAGTGCTTCAGAATATCCGAAATTAATGCCTTATTTACCGCGTCAAAACTATCATAATATCTTCCATCCGCATTTTCTGATGATGGGTAGCGATAATAATTAATGTTCGGTTGGCAACCCTGAAAAATCATCTCTAAGAGGATGTCCACCCCAAATTCTGAGATCAAATCATCCAAAGAATCTTCCAAGTTATTGATTTCTCCATTGCGCAAGTCTGTCTCTCGGTGTTCATCAAGGATAATTTTTTCTGCTTGAATTACACCTTCTGCAGTCAATTTGAAGGGGCCAACATAATATCCATCATAAAATTTATAGACACCATCTTTAGAAAGAATATAAGTGACATCACATGGTCCGTGTCCACCCCTAAAACCTCCACCAGGGACGTGGTTGACTATCGGCATCTGGATGGATTGCAGTCGTTGGAGCAATTTCCCTTTTGGTTCCATTGGTTGTCCCTGAATATGTTATCAAATTGTCGCAATTACGTTTTAACAGCAGGGTAGCATAAATTCCGATGAAAAAGGAAGCCGCTTTATTATCCAAGTCGAAGCGTGATCACGCCGCAGAAACCGTACCACACTTTTTTAGAGCATATCTACGGGGTAGAAATAGCTCTGAATTAATGTCCCATCGGTGCTGAGACTCCTGTAAGTAGATTTATATGAGCATAGACAGTCGTCCCACCTCGCCGGGGCTTTGGCCACGTCTCCCTCTTCCCGGCCCCAGGAGGAACCCCGAGACTGGGACTCCTACCCCCCGGGTATAAAAGGTTGTGCACGGAAATTTTTCAAAATATCATTTTTAATAAATCCGGGGAAATTCCTACCCCCTGGTGATGGGACCCGGCGCCAAAATTTTATAAGCCAAGTATGGCCGGTTGGCGGGGCCTCCTGGGGGCGATTTAAGCATTTCACAGGCCCTCCCCCCGCATTTCCCTTGCCTGGGGGTACCCCCTTTGCGGGCCGTGGTGGGGCTGTGAGTGGCCCTCAGCGCCGCAGATTTATCGTTCGCGGGAGTAGGTCTGGAGGCGCATTTCGGGGTGCCGGTGCTCCCGCCGGGCAGCATTGGCCAGGAGGAGTACGACGACAGCCGTGTCGATTTCTGGATACCTTCTGTTCTGGCGTCAGCCCTGCCTGGTCCCACACCTCTGGTCTTGCAGCACCGCTATTCAAATCATATCAAATATATTGAAGTAATTCCGATAAGTTATTGTCATGGGAAGATAGTACGCATCGATCTCTATCCTATGAATCCGGCATAATTACTTGGGGTTTCACCCGCGCGGGGAACCGGAGAACAGTGAACAAGAGACTTGCTCCGATCCTACAGGAATACCGGGGCACCTTGCCTACTTGCCTTTCACGCAGGAGAAGTACCAGCACCTGTTATGGCAACTCAGCGTCGCGGCCGGGTTTCTTTTAAGGCTTCCCTCAGCGCATTCCTCCACCAGTCGCCAAGCACTTTCGTAACACCCTCAGAAGCTCGTTCCACGGCTTCATCATTGCTTGTGATAGAAGCGATGGCGACTGTGAGCACGCGCCAGGCAAGGTGGACCTCCTTCGTGTCCATCGCAAGTTGAGCCAAGTACACGAGTTCGTCTGGAAATGTGTGTGCGTGGTTTAGCATTGCCTGTAGGAGTGGCTCCACGATCCCTGTCGCCAAGCAAAGAACTGAACCTATACCGTCAATATCATGGCAGTGAAGACTGGGCATATGCACAAGCTCGGTCGGCCTCGGTTGGTAGAGTAAGTGCCGAGACGCCCCAAGCTCGGCGAAGATAGAGAAGTTCGCGGACAATTCGTAGCCGGCCACAGTCATCGGCCAAGAAGCAAGGTGGCTTAGCACGATCCAGGGCTGTAGGTCGCCGATAACCTCCTCATCCGTGCCTTCACCTAAGTGGAGACGAATTGGGTTGCCCTTCAAAAGCAGATCAACTTTGGCACCTTCCTTGAGTCTTGACACTGTCGGTTTATGCTGGCTCAGGTAACAAATCGCTACGGTCAAAACTGTTGCGTTTTTCTGCGAGGCGCGCCAAATCGCGGCAGAAAGCGCTAAATCACCTGCCGGAATAGCCAAAGTTAGTTGGAGCAAACGTTCGATCTTCGCAGCAATTGCATCTCGATCGGCGAGACTGGCAAGACTATTTGACCACTCTTCAGCCACATGGTGTGCCAATAACTCCTCAACGCGAACTAGCAACCTGGGACCGAGGGCCTGTGTGTCTATCCAAGACAAAAACCCGTACTCTTGCAACCGCGCGACTCTTTTTTCTCCGAGTAATTGTTCAAGAACACGGGGGTCAACTGACGGTCGTCCCCATGTTGCAGCCAACCAGTCCGGATCCTCCCCGTGTTCCGCCGCATCCGCAAGGAACGCACCGGTAAGCTTCTGTAAGTCGAATTTTAACATTGGCTCAGAGGCGAAGGCCCGGCTACACGCATCCAACACCTTTGGCCCTGGGATCGGGGGAATCATCAGGCAGGTCTCATAACCTTCTGCATCGGCAGGGGGAACCATCCTTTCCGGTAGCGCTGAAGCGATAACACGCAGCGACCGTGGCAACCGCAGTTCTGGAATATGTTGCGCCCCGTTGAAAAAATAGGCCTCAAAAGAATTTTCGAACGCTTTGATCGCCCCCAAGAATTCATCGTCAGAAAGAGGAAGGAGCTCGAGTGAATCGCCATATCGACCGAGGAGTGATTGTTGAACACGACCAGCTACTGTGGAGCATCTCCTATGTGTCTCTGAGTCCATGCCGATCACCAGTCGAAGAAGCCCGGACGCAGCGTTCTCGATAAGCTCATCGACACCGTCTCTCGGGAGGCCGTCGATTACGAGAGTTACATCCAGTAAACCACGGCGTGTATTGAGCCAACTGCGAACATCGTCCTTAGAGATACCGAATGAAAGCTCGCGGCTAAGGCGATTGGCAATAAACTGTAGGACGTCGGGATTGGCATTGCCATCGACAAATAAGATGGGGACGCTGGTTTTGTTGCGAACAAGTTGAGCAAGGATGTTCGTCACTCCCGAAAGGGGTGGCCCATGAAGAATAAGGACCCTCGCTCCGCCGACCAATCGATCCTCCAACTGTTTAACTGTTGCTCGCAGGATGCTGAGTTCGCGAGCGATCGGGAACTTGAAATCCTGGACGCTCCCCGTCAACGCAGTAATAGCTTCATGGCTCCATGCACCCAGAACCTGAGCCCATGTATCCTGTGATGCGCCAAGCAATGTGCGCACTGCGTCTTCTGTTGCCGACGCTGCCAATTTTGCGGCGGCGCCCAGTACCGATTGTAAACGGTCCACCGAAACATCCGATGCCTGAAGTTCGGCGCCATCGTAAGTACGCCTTAGTAGAATACTTGTGCCATTGGTCACCAGCGCTAAAGGAACCATGGGCTCATGCGAGCGTGTGTAGGACAGAACCTGTTTCAAATCGTCTTCACCCACGGCGACCTCAGGCGCTTTGAGTTCGGCGATTAGCAGAGGCTTGCCGTCCAAAAGTACCAGTACGTCGTAACGACCGCGAATTTCATCTCTGTCTGATTTAAAGCCGTCAATAACAACGGCATGATGGCCTAGCTGAAGGTGGAGATAGCGTTCCAGCTTGATCTGCGCTGGTAGCAGGGGAAGTGCCGCACGGATGCGAGCCTCCAGACGCGCCTGAAGCTCAGCTTCGGTTTTAATTGAGGCAGTGCTTGTCATTGTGGCCCCATTTGCTTGCGATCAGCCTTTATGGGCATTGGACAATGCGTTCATCGTCGCCGTTTCCAGCGGACCTTGGGCGGATTTCTTTATAGATCCACAGCAAAGATAGCACTACATTGTAACTTGGCAGAGCAAGTGAGTGCTCATAAATTAATTACCATTCGGGTTAATTTAGAATGTCAGTATCATTGAACTAATGTCTATTTTTGTGAATCTTATTCACTGGACCTTCATAGAACTCTAAATCCAGCGTTTTCTTTATATGGACTACAGCTACCGTGTGGGAAAATCTACTACCCCTGCTGTCAATTTCTTTTTCGTATCTTTGCAATTTAACAAGCACCAGCAAATCCACCTTTTGTGTGGTTAACACGTCTCTCAACAACTCACCCGAACACATAAGGCGGACGCCTGAGTAGGATGCTCCTTCTCCATATTTGTTCTCGTAACCCCACGCATCTGCATGCGCCATTGGATTGCCAGAAGAATTCTTCCAAAATCGTCTGAATGGATCATCACTGACGAGTGAGAAGGTTTTTAAAATTTTTTCAGCGAAGTGAGGACGACGCACCGTGCAAATGGAACCAAGAGGATCATTATCATCAAGTTTGCCTTCGGATGAAGGACAGATAACCCAAGGAATAAAGTCTTTCTTAACGTTCATAACGTACTCTTTCTCATTTTTATGCTTGTCGTAGGTTGGAATCCATACAAGCATGGGTTCTTCTTGGATCATTTGATCTGCTAGAGCTTTAGCCTTTCTATGTGCCACCAACGCAGAACTTATGTAGACCATAATATTGTCTGGCGAGCTCCAGTTGCCTTGAACAACAATCTCTTTGCCTACCGTAGCATCTACGCCAATTAAATTCAAAATCTTGGTTTTGTCTCCGGTTAAAATAAGACCTTCTTGGCCTTTTTCGAGCAAATTAATTTTGGTTCCAAGGGGTGGTCTGTCCATACCGTCCGATAGCCAAAAGCCGTCATTTCTGGTGAGCAAGCTCCTGTTCAACCACTCTGTCCATGGATCATCGTAGTACCAATCATCTGTTACTGGATACTGCCGCAGGAGTCGGCCAGCAACCAGGAATAGTGCGTGAAATCCAAGTTGCTGACCATAAGTATGATACCTGGAAGTCATTCCTATCATACGATATCTACGGCTTACTTCGCGACCGCCTGTCTCCCACATGCTTTTTATATCGGGATCAAACCCGCGGACTACTTCTGATAGCAGGTCTCTGACTTCCCAACCCGGCTTTCCGAAAACGTCACTCAGGTTATGAACATCATATTTGTCGAAGTCATAATCCAAATGAAATTCCGTTTCCGGTTTTGGCACATCTTCTGGCCTCCCCTGATAAAAAGAACCATAACCTTTTTCCTTTAGCTTTTTTCTCAACCGAGGAAATGGTGAGAGATCAATAGCTCTGATCTTCTTCTCCATTCTGGCCGATAGTTTGAGGTGTCCGCTATCAACGCATGCCAGAATTGCTCTCGAGGCGAAATGCCTCATGAGCACGTGAGGCGAATCTTCGTCCAGAACGATTTCTTTGAGGACTTTCTGATATCGGGCGATGTTTTTGGGGTAATCCATCGAAATTCTGGCCAATGCTATCAGAAGCCAGAGCCGCGCATGCATGTAGTAGAAGGGCAATTCGGGAGCCTGGAAAGGATGGGCGTCTCCTGTTGGGAACCTCGCAACCAGCTCATCTATGACCTTCCATCTTTCGAATTTTGCAAAACATCTTACGCTATGTGCAGCTCTCCACCTCTCCGAAGCATTAGGGGAGCCTAACATTCGCCATACTAACCCGGAGGCGATTTCTATTGTGTCATTAGTTGGATAGAGTCCATCTTTCCATTCGCCATCAGTAACTTTGGAAGCCAGCTTGGCAGAATTACTGTTTAACAATCTTTTCAGCGCCGATTGCCCTACGCCATCGTCAGTTTCATCGCAAATAATCGAAGATAGCCCTATCCATACGGAGGCGCCGGTATAGGAATCTGGCGACGCGAAAATCTTGATGAGTTCTAATGCCAAACGTGCAATTGGGACCCCCGAAAGATCGGATAACTCTTTTAACTTGTACCCCGAAAGTTGATTGAAACCTACGAAATCTTCCGCATGAAACTGCAATATCGGCACTCCTATCGACTCGCAGATTGATGGCAACGCTGCCATCGAATTTTCCCACTCGCCTTTACACTTCTCCAGTTCGCGCAATTTCGTGTTTATGTCGAGATTCTCAAGTCGGGAGATTGTATTTATGTACTGGGCTCTAGCTGAGAAAGGAACTTTTGAACGCAGGTTTTCGAAAAATTCTCCTTTGAGATCGTAGATGTGCTGCATCTCATTTAGCTCATCTATCGCCTTCCCCATAGAGACCTCATCATCTGGCTTGGTTCTGGCAGCCAGTCCTCTAAGCTTCGTTCGATTCTGCCTGTCGGTACTATCCACTCGTCTCGACAATCGAGCGTCTGATCTTCCGTGATAATTCATGTGCTCATTGAGCTCAGCGCTAACTTTGGCGAAATGCTCATGAGCAACAGAAAGATAAGCGGTCGTCTCCGAAGCCTTACCCAACGCTCCTTCTGAGATGGACGCCAGCATCTTCACGGTATTGCTCATATGCACGCCGGGGTTGTTGTCCTCGAATTGCTGGATCAATTCGCTAATTAATTTCTCATGATTTGGATAACCCTTGTCGTCAATAGCCTTGGCGAATGTCTCCGTGTTACAACTCCACAATTCCGCAGGATTTGATAGCCTCAGTAATGCCAACGCATCTTCAGGCGCAATTTTGCCCTCGTCAATGAGGGCCGTGAGGTAGGGCAACAGCGTGTAATCCAGCGATATTTTCGATCGGTCGTCCCAGCGAGATAGTTTTGCGAGGGTCTTGCAGCCCGAAGTTTTTGATAGACCCTTCGCAAATGCGAACCAAGGGAATTTTTCTTCGTCGCCAGGCATATTGAGTTCACATATGTTTGTGAGCGTATGAAAGTCTTGTTCGGCGAGTTCATCTCCTCTTAGAGACGAAGCAAATATTAGAAGCTCATTCGTAAATTGATAATCGCCAGAACCGATGGCGTCCATTTGTTCAAGACCCGCTTTAAAGTATGTTGTCGACTCGTGTGTGCTGGCTGGCAGAATCGCCCTTGCGAGTTGCGCATAGAGAGTGGCTCTGGAGTCGACGTCGTACTCCTTCTCGATCAAAGAGCTGGCTTTTGAGGCCTGCTCGCCGGCGAGCACGTGCAGACGGCTTCTCTTTGCGAGGATAGCCACCACTTCGATTAAGGTTGAAGCGCCAAGTATCTGTTGTTCGTGTAATCGTTCTATAAATGTTTTAACGGATGCTGCCGTTAGATCGGCGCGAGCCCACAGAGCAAACACGCCAAGTTGGCACCCCAGGAATTGGAAGAAATGATCGAATTTCTCGGCAGTGTATCGAGCACGCTTCCTTCTCGTCTCTGCCCACGCTTTTAGCAGAGCCAGAAACGCCTCGTCACCTTGCCCAACAGGTGCGCCTATCAACCCAGCGAATGCCTTGGCTAATGTCAGCAAGGGCTCTAGCCGATCATCGATAAAACTATCGGCATCACGTTTTAGCTCGTAGCTGATGGATCTTTTGTCTTCCTTTGATTGCTCTTGACTGGACCGGAAGCGGCTTTCCATGAGCTTCTTCAGTTTTTCTCTAAACTCAATACCGCTGCCAGCATTCTTCATGCCGGAACAGATTTCGTACAGTTCTTTTGGAAGGATGTCTCGTTCTCTGAGGTCGAGGCCCTTAACGGCTGAGATCAAAGCCGCATGTACCAGGAGCGGAAAAACATACTTATGACCCGAAAAGTGATCCTGGTAGGACCATATCCTCGGCCTTTCGTACGGCGTACGACGACAAATTCTCAATGCTTCTGTGCCGAGGCCAAGTGAGGCGGCGATAACTGAAGCCTTTAGCAGACCATCCTGAAGACGATAAGCCGATTCTCGATGAAAGCTATCATTCATTTCCAGTTTCTTTCTTTTATTACAGGCCTTCGATAGCTTTTTGACTAGTAGGCTCCGTTGGGTGTCATCTATCTCCAGGAATGACAAGGCAGAAGCGGCAACTCCAATGTTATCTGTAGCGTTGGCCAAGATTTTATTAATAGCGCTGCCGGACTGGGATGTTGTCGGGTCCGCTTGCTCCAACAAGCCAAATAGAAGCTCCCCAACTTCGTACGCATACCAGTTCTTCCACCCTCGCATAAAACCAATCGCATGCTTGGCACGGTTTTGGGTGATTAGGCAAAGGGGAATTGCTGCAATATCAAGCCGTTCGGGACCGGCGCGGTCCATGACATGCTCACGGTCTTGTTGCCGGTAGTGCAAAATCCATTCATCTGCGCTAACTGCATGTCTATATGCATCATCAAGATCACCCGACAAAGCACTCGCTATTGCAAGCCTAGCGTGCCTTGCCCCTGGCCAGGTTGTGCGGGTCTCATAAAGACGCCTCGTCGCATCCACATCCTGCGCTGCTATCACGAGATCGGGATAATCCAGAATATAGTCAGCACCTCTATGATCAACAGCTGCGATCGTTGAGAGTTCCACCAAAAGACGAACCAACTGGTTGAAATCCTGCTTGTTCGCGGCGTGAAGGACGGCCGCCTTTAGCCGGGCATAGCGAATGTTTCGTTGTCCGACTGTGCTTGTAATTGATTTAGGGAATCTTTCGTCGAAAGCGAGCTCGAACAGCTGCTTTCCGTCGTCAAGCTTCTGCAGTAGGCCAGGCAGTGCTCGAGCGGCATAGACGGAGCTGTCTTGTCGATTCAGAAGGTTTCTTGCAACACGCTTTAATGCGTCCTCATCAGACCCGAAATTTTCTCGAATCAGAGTTTCTGTCGGCTCATCCCTAAACATCAGGCCAAACTTTGTCCGCTCCAGCAAAGGCGCCAAGTCCGCCGCGAAACTCTCTATAGCACTGATTTCCATCCCGTGGGCACCTGCATATTCATCAAGCGGCACCGGGGGAGGCAATACGGACAATCCCGCGAGAAAGGCGTTCGTTTCTTTTTTCTTATAGCCGCGTTTCTCAGCTTCCGATAGGGCTGATTCAATACGCTTCTTCAACAGATCGTCCAGTTCGATTTTGTTCCCAATTTCGGATTGATCGAGCAACCCTCTGTCGCTCCTAACAAGATGCTCCAAAATTCGAGCGTTGCCGCCTGATCTTGCCTGAGCCACCTGTATTTCTGTCTGGGTCACGTTTGGAAGGCGGTCCCGCAGATATATCTCCGTCTCAGAGAGACTAAACGGCTCCAATTTGAAGTCGTGGCAGGGAACATCCTTCGTGGATATGTCGATCCGATGTGAGCGACACGAAACAACCAATCTTACCCCAGGGACTGGTCCGCCATGATGAAAGCTCTTCAAAAGCATGGTTGGAAAAGAATCCTCATTCCTGTCTTCTGCATGCAGCGCCGCGTTGTCTATCGCATCAATGAACAGTATGAGCTCCCTTTCAGCGGAAGCTGTGGACAGCGTCTTAACACACTGAGAAAGCCTGTGCCGAAAGGTTCTTACCAGGTCCACGTTGTCATTGCCCGGTAGCAGGGGATCACACAGACCACGGCATGCAAGAGTGTTTGCGATGTGAACCAAACCACGCTTCGGAAGGTGTCTTGAATCGTTCGGTGCGCGATAAGCCCCACCGCCGTAACAATCAAAAAGTAGCATCTCGTGCTTTTCAGAGATCGTTTTCGCCAGACTCTCCAAAAACACGGTCTTCCCAACTCCCCCAGCAGCATGAATGAGGAGGGGTTTGTCAAGTCTGGGGATAAGCGCAATGGCCTCTTCTATTTGTTTGCGCTCAACTATGGGGCCGATTTTCGGAAAACTGGCAGGACAAGGGAATAGGTCGTCTGGGTCCTGTACATCCAGAGCAGCTAGAACGTCTGCGCGTTTTATAACGTTTCTGTTCGCCCCAGCATAACCCGCCTTGTCCCGCACCATCTTTCTCATTTCGCCTATGCGCGCTCTCGCCACGGCATCAGATGCGGCGGACCAATCCACCAGAGTTCTCGACAAGTCTCGTTTGGTGCCAGTAAGACTTCCCGCCAAACCCGTGAACAGGCATTTACCAGCAAACTCAGCTAACGTTCTATCATCAAGACCAGACGCCGCTTTGAATTGCTCCGCCTGTTTCTTGACCTCGCCGGACAAAGGCTTTCGATCTGCAATGCTTGCGATCGCTTGCTCGAGTGCAGGGTAGATGGGTCTATTTGTTATCAGTTCGAACTCAAGCTTGTCTCGAACCTCCTTTGCGCCGTACCTCTTCTTATGATCGAGATAAGCCGCTGCGAACTTGGCTATTGTTTTCTTGGCATGACTAGCTCGAAAATAATCATCTCTGCTGCTTACAGAGTATTTGAACTGAGTGATTTTGACATTATCTGCACCCTTAAACGTCGATCTATTTCCGTAGTAAAGAACGATATCGGCGATTTCAACGGTTTTAGATGCAGCCGCCGCCTGATCAGTAGGGTGAAGCCCTTCAACGGCAATCCCGACTAGATTGTCGGTTGGGAGTAGGAGTTGCAAGGCTTTGCGCGCGGTCCACGCCTCGTGGTACTCATGCCCGTCGCGGGATGCTCTTACTTTATCAATGGAATTCACGTTCTTCGCCATTCAATGCAGTTTAAGGCCCCAATCAACAGGCTGTGCAGTAGGAAATTATCAAAAGACACTCGGTCGAACGGATATGGGATTCAAAAAACTGGACTGACTCCTCCTGGCGGATAGCGGAGGAATCCTGTCTCTTGGGAAGTATCGTCTCACCAAAGTTGCCTTTCATAACGCCGGGCATCAGCGGCGCCTCACAGAGTGTCCGCTGGAAGAGTTTGTTGGATTTATACTAAAAAATCAACTCTTCATCTTCACGTGATTCAGTATCTTCCAATATTCCTTGTTCAATACAATGTCGTATTAGAGCGGCCCCTTCTTGGGTGTAGTAGTCTTCAGCATTTGCGTTTTTTCCACCAACAGCACTAAAGCTTGGCTTTGAGAAATCTGGGCCATGAATCTCGACAGCGAGTCTCATCATTTCAGTTGCGATACCAGCTCTTCTGTAACTCTCCGTTACATCCATGCTTAATAGAATGATTTGACCATCTCTTTCATCAAACTGTATTTCGCCTATTTTATTATCTTTATAAAAAGCACAAATATCTGGATATTCTTCAATGATATTTATTGTTCGTCCATGATTATCAGTGAACCTCTTATCCATATCTGCTCACCGTAAATCTAACAACAATCAGATTGGTCCGCATAAGATCTGGAACGCCAGTTTCCAGTCTGTATAACCCGCCGTTGAAATAGCCACTGCGACTGCGAGAATCTCATCAGAACCAATCAATTGAGCCTCCTGGGGTTTATTATTATGGTATCTTATGCGGATCGGCTATTACAAAAGTCTTTTATCTGATTGCAAGATCGATGCCCTCTATCCGCACCTTTGGGTGCTGGCAAAATGCCTCGATATTCTATCCATATATGCTCTTGGAGGCCGGCCCCGCCGCTTTCTTGGTCTTTTTTCGGCTCCCGTTGCCCCACCGCCCGTAGGGGGTGAAGTTCCACGGTTTCCGCGCCTCACCATGGTATCGATAGACGGTCAACGACATCCCGCCGAGCCAGCACCCTCGAACACAGCTCCCAGTGATCCTTATCGGGATCGATGGTCTCCTGATAGCGCATCTCGAAGACATCGCGCGCTTGCCTTCGGAGATGGATATACTCGTTCATCATCTCCTCCAGCTTCTCCACGGTCTCGATCCAATCGTCCTCGATGGTGTCCGGCAGTCCGCCAAAGATGTCGTAGCGGTCCTTCATTCGGCGCGACAGGACCTGGTAGACCTTCTCGTCCTGGGTATCATGATAGACCAGATTGAGCATATCCACCGTCCTGCGCGCTTGACCGAACCGCTTGATCCGGCCCAGTCGCTGTTCAAGCCGTGACGGGTTCCAGGGCAGGTCAACGTTGATCAGCGTGCCGAGGGTCTGCAGGTTCAAGCCCTCACACGCGGCATCCGTGGCCACGAGGAGCCGGATCTCGCGCTTCTTGACGGCCGCCTTGATGTCCTCACGCTCGACGGAAGCAAAGTTATCATCGCGGAATAGACCGCTTTTACCCGAACCCGCATAGACGCCCACGGGCTCACCCGGTAGCAACTTCGCGAGCTCTGCACCGACGGAGTACACTGTGTCGTAGTATTGGCTGAAGATGATGCAGCCATGCTCGAGCCAGGTCTTGCCTTCGGTGCGATGCTCCGTGAGGAAGTGCCGGACCGCAGCCAGCTTGGGGTCGCGCGCCTCTGGCCGGAACAACTCTTCGACAATCGTGCGCAGGTGCGCGGCCTCGTCGGACGTGAGGGCACTGAGGGCTTCTGCCATGAGATTCGTCTGTTCCTCGTCCTCGAGTATTTCCTTGCGCAGCATCTTCTCCGCAGTGGCCCGCCCGGAGGCGAAGCTCGAGCAGATACGTTGCAACAGCAACGTCTTCATGAAACCGGCCGCCTTGGTGCGCCTCTTCAGGGCCTCTGTGAACGCCTCGGCGGCCTTGTAGGCGAGATTGAAGGGGTGATTCGTCAGCAGACCGAGGCCACTGAACCCGACCCCCACATACGCGGTCGCTGGCGAATCTGGATTCGGATGGACGTCTACGCCGACCTTTTCCAGGAGACCTGCCTCTTCCAGCGTCTGCCGGCGGCGCAGCACGGTGTGGCGCACGACAGGGTTGTGTTCACGAAGAAACCCGGGTGAGAGGGCATGGCTGACCGCCTGCTGCTCCAGGAATCCCAGAGACCCGAAGCCACGATCCGTGAAGAAGGCCAGGTCTGGGAGCCCAAGCTGTAAACGTAGTGTCGCAAAGAGAGCGTCTTCGCTCCCTGGGGGCAGGGGATTCCTCAGCCAGTCCCAGGCGTCTTTCTCGTCTGATGGCATCTCATCGCCCTTCACCACGGGAAGCGCCTTCTCCCAATCAACCCAGCGTGCGTGAAGCTCGCGACCGGTCACGAAGTCCGCACCCGCATTCAGGATGCCCAGTAGGTCCCAAAGCTCGTAGACCTCGGTCTGAATTGGGGTTGCCGTTCCGAGCAGCAGGTTCTTGGTACGGGGCCCGATGCGGAGCATGAAGTCAAGCAGGTTGTTCGGCGCCTGCTTCTTCTCCCCCAACCCGCCGCGACGCCGAGCCCTGTGGGCCTCGTCGAGGACGACGGTGCCATACTTGCGTCCAAGAAGGTGCTGGCGCTCGTCGGAATCGTGGAAGATCAGTCCGGTGGAGACAATGGCGATACGAAAAGGGCAGCGGGCGATGTCCTCCGGCCCGCGCGTCTTGATGATGTGGCCCTTGGGATCGATCCATACCTTCTTCGCAGACAACCAGACCGCGCTCGGGATGCCGAGCTTGTCCGTGAGTTCTACCTGCCATTGCAGCGTCAATGTTGATGGGCAGAGAATGAGCACCGGTCCGTCGTCCAGAAGGGCTGAGATCATGGCACTGGCCGCCAGCGACAGCGTCTTGCCGACGCCCACCTCGTCAGCCAGGAGCAGACGGGCCTTGCCATAGGTCTCCCGGTGCTGCAGGAACATTGTCACGAACGAGCGCTGCCATGGCTGAAGCTGTTCCCCGCCGCGATAGATTGGGCTCTCGGCCAACGCCGCAGCGGGCAGTTCCTCGGTCTTGACATCCTCGAAGCGGATCTCCACGCGGTCGGCGACGCGCTTGATTTCTTCGACGATGGCATCCGGCAGCGGGTAGGCGTCCTTCCAGAGCGCCTCGAACTCCTCTTCGACCCAGGCGACACCCTCGGGCGAGGGGTCCTCCCACAGAATTTCGTAATTCTGTGCGAAAGCGCTTTTAGTCTCGTTGATCGAGCCCAGAAAACAGGTCTTCGAGCCATCGGCCGCTTCGATAACTCCGGCTTTGCCATGGATGAACACACGGTCCTTGGGCACCACCCGGATTTCGACCCGCCCGCTGGTCAGCAGTTCGTGCAGCCGCCGATAGCGATCCCGGTGCAAAAGTGCCTCGACCTCGGCTGGGGCTTCATTCCAGCGTTCCTTGAGCGCGGTCTCGCGGACGTGCTTTGAAACGGCTACGTCGGCCGCATCCAATTCGCTGTTACAGACGATTTGAACCTTGGGGATGGCGCCGATCTCTTCCCCGACGAGCTCGAAAATCGAGCTGCGGAAGTAGCCGGCGATGCGCTTGTAGGATTGGGCGCCTTTCAGCTTGGCGCTCAGGAAGGCGTGATCGAGGCGCTGGCGGCGGGAGGAGAAGCGGTTTATACTATGCACGTCCATATTGACTTCCCTTTTCCTCCATCCGGATGGCTGAGCCATTTGAGCCACTTATGAGCCATTTACGCCTTTCTCGGCCGATGAGACGATTGAGCCATTCTTGAGCCGTTTTACAGAAATTTCATAGCCCACCCCCCTTCCGGCGCCAGTCGCAATCAAAACCCCTTTCTTCACCAGTTCATCTAAATCGCGCTTCGCTGTCGCGCGGCTTGCCTTGGTCCACTCTTGATAGAGTGCAGTAGTCAGGCGTCTCTCCGCCCTGGCGGCAGTTAGCGCTTTACGTTGTCGGGGGTTGAGGCCGAGTTCCTTGAATACCGCTTCCGTCAGCCAATCCCTGCGCAGCGTCTGTACGAACTGGCCTCCGTCCTGCCGGAACTCAGGCTCAGGCAGCCCGGCTTCGCGGCAACGGGCGATCATGTCGAGGGTACCGGTGCCGGCTTTTTCGATGTAGCGGACGAGAAAAAGAGGATCTGCAATCAGCGGATTACGAGGAATAGAAGCATGCGGCAATCGCAGCTTGTCGATGGTCAAAGTCGGCGGCAATTCGCCTGGGTTCCAGACCTCCAGTCGGTCAGCGAAGAGCATCACCTGAACGCTGGCGCTGCTTGCATAATCGCGGTGCGCTACGGCATTGACAATCGCTTCAACAACCGCGTCTCGCGGCAGCTCATAATCGACGGGAGCCTCAGGCCCTTGCTCGTGCGTGCCTACCGAGCGCGCGATTTTCGACATGACGAAATCGACAGCTTGATTCACCAGGTCGAAGATTGTCCCCTTATATATCTGGTAAGAAGGAATGGGCTTGCGCACCTCCGTACCGTGGAAGTGCATGCACTTGACTTCTGAGGTAACCAGAAACCGCTGGGGATGCAGGCCAAAGAGGAGTATAGCCGCGTGCGTAAGCTCCCCGCGGTCAAGTAGATTAAGATGAGTGAGCGCCTCCATTGGAGGAGTGCTTTCAGCCAGCGCGAATTGCCGCTCCCGACGTGCCAGTTTCAGGAACCACCGAACTTTCTCCTCCGAGAGGTCGGCGAGGGTTGCCTGCGGACAGGCGGATGCGTCAAAAGGTCGCACGCGGAGGAATCCTTGGCGATCGAGATGCTCCACGAGGCTGGCATATAACCCGGTGGTAAGCTCCGGGATGCTGCCGAAGCGCCGCCGAATAAGTTGAGCGCCCGCCTTGTGGACCAAGCTCCCCATTTTCGGGTGGCGGGTACTGTCGTCCGCTCCCTTGACGAAGATCAGCCGGGGTTTGCCTCTCAGTGTGGCGCGATCGAACTCGCGTTCCGTGGGGGACACTCCTTCTATGTCCTCGAAGCCGTATTCATTCCCGAAGATGCCTATAAAAACTGCGCACCGATCGACCTCGTCGAGATATACTTCGTCTGCCCGACGGTCGCTGGCGGGCAGGTCCTCGAACAGAAAGACCCGGAAATATCGGCGGAGCAGAGGGTCGCCTTCGATAAAGCTCTTCATGGCCCGGCGCTCCTCTGCCAGTTCTTTCTGGACGCTGCTGATGAATATCGAAGCGGTGGCCATCGTATCCGTCCCCTGTTTCCTACCCCAGCCGCTGGTTCTTCACCCGCTCGCACAGCACCCGTGCGGCGCTGGCTTCGTCGGGGCGAAGGCCGTCGAGTTGCCGGGCGAGGTAGTCGGCCAGCTCGATGGCCAGCTGGCGCTGGGTCATGTCGGCGTAGTAGTTGGGGATGTTGAGCATCAGGTGAGCCAGCACCTCGTCGCTATCCATATTATTCTGCAGTTCCATCACGGCGTAGAGCACGGCGCGCAGCGTGGACTGGTAAAGCTCCGAGCCCTCGCTCATCTCGGCGCGGGCAAACTCGAGCGCGCTCTTGAGCCGGGCGTGATTGGCCCGCTGATCCCCCATCAGCGCGCCGAAGTTGCGCACTTTGAACGCCTTGGCGAAGTTCTGGTAATTATCCAGCGTCTTAGCACCGCGGACCTCCATTTCGAGCATTTTGAGATAGAAGCGCTCCGCCCCGCTGAGCTTGTCCCAGTGGTCCTGGGGAATGCCCTGGGGCACTAGGCACTGGTTGGCGGTGTCTACGGCAAAGGCGATCAGGCCATCCACGAAAGTAGTCTCGCCCTTCACCCGAGGGCGCAGCGCCTCGGCGGTCATGTCGCGGCCGTCGATGGTGGCGTAGCGGGTCAACACCCGTAGCGCTGCGGCGTAGCCCGCCATCTGGATGTCGGCATCCTCGAAGACGTTTTCATCGCGGTAGAGGCCCTTGGCTTCCTGGTTCAGGCCGGTTAGCGAGGCTACCTGGGTTTCTACTTCCTCCTGGAGGTCCCAGGCAAGGTCGTCCCGAGTGGTCTTGAGCGCGCCCTGCCGTTTGCGGCACACCAGCAGCACGGTGCCTTTGACGTAGCTGCCAGCGCGCAGCGCACTGTCGGTCTCAGTGGCCACGTACCAGGCGGCGGTGACGTGCAACCCGGAGGCCCAGACGATGTTGGCCATGTCGGCCCAGATGGAGCCGGACTGGTGGGTGAACATGATGACCTGGAGGCCGTTGTCGGGCATGCACTCGGTCATGCGCTTATAGGCGGCCACCATGCTGCGGCGGAAGTCCTCGCCTGCCCCCTGGATGGCGAGCGAGCGGCGGCTGTCCCATACCCAGTCGGCGAACTCCGGCGCCGGGTTCTTGCGCAGCCAGGCGATAAAGAACTCGAGTATTTCCTCGAACCTCACTGCGTCGCCGTAGGGCGGGTCGGTGATGAATACGTCCCATGTCGAATCAATGTCTTGGGCTTCACGCGACATAACCGTTGTCGATGCGCTGATGCAACTGGAGTTTAGCTCTTCCAGCAGATACGACTTAGCAAATTTGAACGGGCGGATTCCGTAGTTGAAGAGCGTGTTCAGAGCCTGGTTGTAAAAGGTTTGTGCAATCGACTCGCGGGCTGCTCCAGTCCCATATCTGCAGAGCTTCGACGACCAGTCCACAAGGCGCGCAAACAGCACGGATAGCGCAGCTTCCGCCTCTCCAGCTTCTTGGATATACTTCTTTGATAACCCTAAAAATAGCAGTTGACGCGGAGAAAACAGGTGGTGCCAGTACGTCCAGCCGCGCGCTCTAATCAAGTTAAGCCCTTCTTACCGGGGTGGGCCGCCGACCTCGATCCGCATGTCGGGCACCCAACCCTCAGCCTGCCATTCGGCCAGGTGCTCTGCGATGTAGACCTCGACCACGTGCTCACGCTCCAAGTCCTCGGGCGTGACGGAACGAAACTCGTAGTCGTCGCCCTTGCCATTCTTCTTCGGGCGCCTCCACTGCACACAGTAGAGGCGTTCCTGGAAGATGTCGTCGGGCAGGGGTTTGAAGTCGTGCTTCTCCCACAGTCTCAAGCGGTTGCCGATTGCTCCATCGGGTTTCTGATAATCACCACGTAGTGTTGAGATTTTGGTCTTATAATTCACACCATTTACCTGGTGCATCAAGTATGCGTCGCTGAACTTGCCCTCGCGGTCAACAGTGCCGTGGGTGGCCGCCGCCAGTTGCTTCTCTGTCACCCCGGAGCGGATCGCGATATGGTAGCTTTTGGTCATGGAGTCGGGCACAAATTCAGCAATTGCACCCTTACTCTTGCTGACAATTCGTGTTGAGAGAAGCGGGATCATCCACCCTGTTTGCGGACAACGGGCTTCTAAGCAGTACAGAAAGGCCTTCGGACGCCAGCCCTTGCCGTCGGTCTCCACATCCAGCCGATCGATCTCTTCTTCCACCTTGCGTACCAGCTCCCGCTGCAATTCGGCAAGTTGTCTTCGGCTTTTCTCCGATCCGCCCACAATGTGGAAGGCACCCCACGTGAGCATGCAGGCCACCGGGTTGAGGTCGGAGGCGTAGACATCACACCCGAGTCGCGCCGCCTCGAACGGGATCTGACCCGAACCGCAGAAGGTGTCCGCCAGGCGAGGCCGGTGACCGAAACGCATGATACCGAGCTGCTCGACGAGCCCAGGGAGAGAATGGGCCTGCGTGCCGAGGTGGGTGTTGACGGCGTCCCAGATGTGATCATGGACGACATCCATAACCTCCTCTGGTCGTTTGGCCTCGTTCACGCGTTCGCGGTAAGGCACCCTGGGCAGCATCTGCGCTTCCAGGCGGCGGCGCTCCAGCTCGGTGAGGTCCTCACGCCATGCGACCTTCACCTTGTCGTAATCCGGGTTCGACCAATCCACCGGCGCGGAAGCAGGGACCACGCCGTCCGGCTCAACCACGAAGTAATCGTCGATGCGCGCTATGGAAAGCGTGGTGAGGATTTCCTTGGGCTTTGGACGGCGCTTCCAACGGGCGACAAAGGACTCGTCATCCATGGCCATCAGCTTCTCGAAGATCTCCAGGTCACGGGCTGGGTCGTCCGTGGCGGGCAGCAAGCAGCCCAGAACGCACGCCTTGGCGAGGATGAGCGGCTTGCGGCCTTTCCAGTAGCTACCCAAGGCGGTGAGCGTCTTGCTCTGCACTGCCATCTGTTCCTTGTACGCTTCCGCCGAGAGCTTCTGCACGGGCAGCAGCCGCTCGATGAGCGCGGGAGCGTCCTTGAGGGAGAATGGGGTTACGTCGTCGCTCATTGTGAGTCCTCGAACAGCGGTAGCTTGAACAGATCCAGCTCGATGGGCCGCGGCCGCCGTTTCCGGGACGCGGGTTTCTCACCGTCAGAGAGCGCCAGAAACAGGGCCCGCCGCCAGCCACGCTGGCTGTCCTCCGGCAACCCGGCCTCGGCCACCGTCATGGAGAAGAGCCACCAGCGCTCCTCCGGACGCAGCGCGGCCCACTTGCTGCAGATGATCGGAAGCTGCTCGGGGTTGGCCGTCTCCGCTGCCCAGGCGAGCACGCACAGCTCCTTGCCAAGGAGCCGGTCCACCAGATTCGTGCCGGTGTGCCAGCGGCCCGTGAGAATCTTGGCCGCCTTGAGACGGTCGTTGAACTCGCGGCGGGCAATGTCGGCGATGGCGGACCATACCGGACGCTTCAGGACGACGCGCTCTTCATGGCGCGGAATCCCCCCCTCAAGACCGCGATAACCGTAGTCCTCGACGATCACGACCGGCTCATGGCGCGAGGCCGGAATCTCGACGCGGAAGAGATGCGTCCCGAACTTGTCAGGTGCGCCGAAGTCGACGGTCACGGGCCTTTGCTCGCTCACTGCTCTACATCCATTGACTGCAACTCGAGGCCGAGCTTCCCGGCGAAGTCCTTGAGGTCGTGACCTGAGGCAAAATGGGCCTTGCGGAACGTCATGGTGACCGGCGTGTCCGGGGTGAACTTTTCCAGCACCTTGACGAGCAGCGCTTCGATGAACGCACCGTCCACGGCGATCTCGCCCACGTTGACGGCGATCATCTGGTTGCCCTGGCCCACGGTGAGCACGATGCCCTCGAAGGTGGCGGACTTCTCAACGGCCTGTTTTAGCCCCTCGAAGGTCTTGCCCCGGGAGTCGAGCTTGCGTCCGGTACGTGAGACGAGATGCGCAGGCTTGACGTCGTCGATCTGCACGCCCTTCTTGCCCTTGGCCGGGAAGCGGAACTCAGCCTTGGCCTCAAGCCTGTCCGCCTCGGCGAAGGCGCGCAGGAGGACCTCGCCGTCGCCGATGGGGATGGGGCCTTCGTAGGGAGTGCCGTCGCGCGGCTCGCTGCCGTCGAGCGTATACCGGATCGATCCCCGGGGAGCAACGAAGAGTTCGATGCTGCGTTTGCCGCCGTGCTCCGAGAGCTTGTTGCGCAGGACGAGCTTGTTGGACCATGGCTCCGGATCGCCGGTCTCATACTGGCCCGACGGATCAACGACCAGGAAGTTCACGCGCAGCGCCGTGGTGGTGTATTCCTGATCCTTGAGCTGCGCGCTCGAGTCGCTGACCGGGGCGTCTTCAGCGTAGTAGATGCGGGGAACCGGTCCGGCGTTTTGTGGATTGACGCGTAGGCGCACCCTGCCCTCGTCACCGAGCTCGGGCTCGGCGATGACCTGAACCGAGGTGCGCTTTTTCTTCGGCTGCTTCGTAACGTACCCGTTACCGAGGTCCTCCCACAGCCCACGGTTACAGGCGATAGCCTTGAGTGCGTCGAGGCCCTTGGGCGGCAGCCACACCATGCCAGCCTGCTCAGCGTAACGATCGGCAACGTCTGACCAGCGCGCATCGTCCTGGTTCTCGGGCCACAACAGATCCTGGGCCTTGTCGCGGATGGCGTCAAACTCCTTCTCGACATCGAGGTAGAGCTTCAGCGGATTGGAGGTCAGGGTCTTCTCGATTTGCTCCTCACCGTTGAAATCTTGATTCGTATCTCGGGCCATGTCCAGCGGCTTGGACGCGAGCTGAGGGTCTCGGCCGGCACGATGGATCGGGAAGAGGACCTTGTCGAAGAGGTTGAGGATGGTGGCAGTGAAATCCAGGGCGTAGGTTTGCTGTTTCTTTTCGAGATCGTCCCGCTGGGGGTGGCCCTGAGGGATACGGCCATCGGCCTTCTGCGCCGCGAAGAGATGGCGAGCGGCTTTCTCTACACTGCCCATGGCCGTCTTGTCGCCCGTAAGCACACACAGGTTGTTCTTCTGGCTGAGGCCCTCGAAGAACTTCTGGACTTCCTCCGGCGGGATCTTTGAATCTGGACTCACGACGAGCAGCACGCGCCCCTTGCGCACGCGTTCGGCCACATCTTCCAGCTTGGGCAGAGGCAGAACCTCTTCGTATCCCGTCTTACGAACCGGCTTGAACATCTCGCGCAGGCGGTGCCGGATGAGGTCGTCGACCTGGTTCTCGGGTGCGTCGTGGGCCAGGCTCTGCAGGAGCTTGGTGAGGTTCTCCTGCCGATCGAAGTAGTAGCGGCCTTCCGGCGTGTGGTGCAGGTACCACGCCACCTTCTCCAATTCCTCGAAGGCCGCGAGGAAGTCGGATGGTTCACGCAGAGGCGAGACCAGGCACTCGACCATCTCCTCGCGCGTCAGGCCCTTAACCGCATTAACGGCGGTTGAAAGGCTGGCCGTGAGGAGCAGGGCGCCAACCTGGGTGGCAGCTTCCTTGCCGGTCTGCAGGTCGATGATCTGAGCGTGGGCGGATTGCTGAGCGTCATACAGATCCTTGGCAATGACATCGCTCATCCCAGAGATCTCGGTGAGTTTGTCGCGGACCTCGGGCACCGAGAGATCGAAGTGCTGTGGGCCGATCAAGAAGACGTCGTTGGCCAGCCGACTCCAGACGGATTTGAGCAGACGGGACACCAACTCGATGAGGCCGCGGGTCTGCTTGAACTGCTCGTTCTCCTTGAACAAGGCGATGACGTGTTTGAGCTGTGGGTGGAAAGGATAGGTGGCGGCAATCTCGTCGGCGATCGCCTCAGCGCCGCGGCTGGCGGTCTTGGACCTGGCAGCCTCTTCCAGCTTGCGGCCAAAGGCTGCGGCGATGTCTCCCATTTCGGCCTGTTCGGGAAGAGACTTGAAGAGACGCTTGCGTAGGATGTCGTAGATTTCATTGGCGGCGAGGTCTACCGGCGTAATGTTGCGTTCCTGGCGACCGATTTCCTGGCGAGCGTTGTCGAGGGCTCGATTGATCAGGGCGCCACCCGATTGATATGCGGCCCATAGATCAGAGATCACGACACACACATTGGACTTCTTGCCCGCCGCGGTGAGCAGGTTCGCAAAGGCGCGAGTAGCGATGTCTGCAACTGTGCCAGCACCTACCGGGCGGGTTGCCAAATCCTCAAAGTAAGGCGGCATTTCATCCAGCAGGATCAGCACGGGATCGGTGCCATCGAATAGCTGGATCCACGCCTTCTCGTCGGGTGCCTTCGGCCCGGAGGCCCAATACTCCTGGAAGAGATCCGCCTTCCCAAGCTGGCTGGCGATCTCGCCCCAGAAGAAATGATGCGGGCTGTTCCGTCCATTGAAGGCGGCGATGTTGGCGCTTTTGAAGTCTGATGCGTGGGGCATGCCGGCACAGTAAGTCCTACGCAATTCCGGATGCCGGGCAAGCAAGCCAAAGCCGACGAGCAAGTGGGTCTTGCCACCGCCCATGGCTTGTTTGAGGTGGAAGATGGCCTGAGACGAGGCTCCCGCCAGCCGGGCGATGCCCTCGCTGATCAGCGTCTGCATTCCCTGGGTGATGTGCGTCTTCTCGAAGAAGGCCTCGCCATGCCCTTCGGCGGTGATTAACTCATCGAGCTGTTCGATCTGGTCGCCGAGCTGAATCGACAACGCATTCGGCTGAAGCTGGCAGGCGTCGCGGACGGTTTTCATGCCATCATTCCTTCATTTGTTATGTTTGAGCCGGTGGCCGATAGTGCGTGGATAAGTTGAAGCGCCATGGGTTTGTAGGTGGGCCTTATACAGGCCTGCTGGATGAGCGACTCGAGCAACTGGCTGCAATCGATCACCGTCTTGATGTCTGGAATGGCATGGAATGATGGGTTCACTCGCAGGTTCGTCCAATAGCTATTTTTTCTTGCGCCGGCCGGTGCCACCACCATCAAAAGTCGCTGGTAAAGCTCAGCCGCCTGGTCGATCTTTCGTGTCACCTGATCTGCAAGGGGCTCTGCCATTACCGATCCTTCTCCTTACTTCGTGCGGTAAACGTTCAACCCCACCTTCTCCTGCCGGTCCGGGACGAAGACGTTCCCTTCGGTGGAGGCGATGATGATGCTCTTCTTCGACGACGACGGGCCGAAGTCCTTGGTCAGGTCCACCTTGATGATGAGGATATTCCCCTCCACGGTCATCTCGACGTTTTTCATGCCATGGTCCCCTTTACCCGGTTATGCCCTTCCACAAAAGTTTCCGGTCAGCAACCTGAATATCCGACATTTATACCTATATTCCTAAATGGGCCTCATAGTCAACAAATCTCGGCTCATGGGGGGGGCGCCACGGCGCCAAGGCGGGAAGGAAGGGGGGGGTACCCCCCGGAGGAGTTAGCCCTGAGCGTTCACCCAGGGCCGTCTCAGGCGCTCACAGAGAGGTTGTGGGTGGCCATAGGCCCCTTTGTGAGGGGTCCCCCGCCTGGCCTCCATGAGTCGGGCCATAGTCGGGCCGGTTGCCTGAGCGGTTGATTAATGGTTAGGGGGGGGCCGGGGATCGCCCCCAATCGCCTCTCCTGGGCCGTTTCAGAGAGTTATTTACCATTACGCTCTATTGCCACCCAAGTGGCCCGGTCGAAGAGCCAGCCATCTTGAATGTAATAAAGCCGTTTATTCCAGGCGATTTCCTGCCGGAGCTTTCGGATATTGAGCATTTCCGGTTGTGGTAGAACAGGGGCACCTGGGTTTTTCTCCAGCAAGGTATCTTTCCGAAATATCCGCCCAAACTGAACATAGCGGTCTCCCCATGCTTCATAGGGTAAGCTCTTATCGAGCACCTTGGGCTTTGCCAACTCTTCTGCAGCCCGCCTTACGCCTTCCTCCACCATTAAACTGAGCTTATTCCGTGCCCCCAGCGGTCGTCCTCGTGAATTGCCGCTTACTCCCGACGGAAATGGCCGCCCCCTGGGCCTTGCCTTCATCATCTCTTGTTGCTGTTTCTTCATTGATGTTCTCCTAACAAAATTTAAGACAATCGTAATCTTATAAAAAAGGGCTGTAATCTTGAAAATTTAGTCAATATCAACTTCTGCTTAGCTTCGTTATTAGCTGTTAAAAATCAAATCGTCAATGAAACCTCATTTTTTCAGATAGGTGAATGAACAGGCTCTATATGGGAGTTCTTGAGAAAATAATTTTGATAAAAACTATTTAATATTCACAATAATTATAGTGCGTTAAATGAAATTATCCTGATTATTAAAAATTTTGAGGTTAGGATAACTTATCAATATTATTAATAATATTGATAATCAAATATTCCCCCGATATTGGTAAAGCTTACATCTTCTTAAAGATATATTTATTAAATTTACTTCAAGTATATAAAGCCCTACCAATTATCCGAAGAACACCGATAATTTCGCCTTTGGATCCGGGGCCGGGTTCCGCCCAGACCAATAGGGATAAAGGGGGCAGGTCATGGGGCTTTTCCGACAGTTTGGTTATGTGTGACAATCCACAAGAGTCAAAACTGCATCATTAGGAATTTTTTCGAGGAGCGACATAAACTTTTGGTGCCATTCGGACATGCTTTTTTCACTTGGCCCCTCAGGCGTCCAACCCCCTTCGACCCTCTCAACCCAATTTCCGTCCATCAGCACCGCGAAAGTTGTGCCGGCAAGCCTCCCTTCTCTGGCAGTAAATGATTCTTTAGTATCGGTTGGATAAAGACCATAACCCCACTGTTCGCGGTACGGGTATGCCGCTTTCATGGCGAGATCCCATATTTTTTCGGCATTCCGTCTGCCTCTTTCCTGCATGGCCTCCCAATCAATGTCGCATTTTCTCGCTTGATCTGCTGCTCGCAGATCTGTTGGGCTTTCAGTACAAAGAGGCGGGCTGCCAACAAGTCCTTCTGCTCCTTGCTTTAAAATAAAGAAATCGCTCCACCGACCTCCTATCCTATACCAGTCCCATTTATACCCTTTACTTTGATGGTTAATCCAATATCCCCAACCAAGGTCTTTTTCACAGCAAAGATTTTGGTTTGCATACTCTTGGGCGTCTTTATAGTAATTTATATGTTTGGGGTTCCTTAATTTCCATTCTTCAAATGATTCTTCAGGGTTCTCTTTTTCAAACACGAACCTGGGATCAGCTCGCAGTTGTTCTTGAGAAAGCACATTTGGATATAACCAATACGGAAATAGAAGCTCATCAACTTCCTCCCATCCAAATTGGCTACCCACCACTAAGACTGTAAAATGGCTCATTTTGTCTATCTCCTCTTAAATGTAATTTTTAGAAACATGGGTTTATTTATGCTGAGCTCTCTCACTCTTTTGCTACTTTTTAATCATTGCTACCTTAACCTGGGCCAGGGCCGCTTTAAATGGTCTCTCTCCTTTTCGATAATCGTTAAAGGACGCTCCTGCACGGAGTTAGCTGGTGGCTGCTGAATGGCTCCTGGGGTGCCGCAGGACCTGCCAGGGTCCGTTGGACTGCCTTAGTGGATGTCATCGGTTAAAGCCGCCTCACACGCCATGGCGCAGCCGTACCGGCCCTTGTTTCGTTTTAGGCACCGCCCCCAGCCCTGGCTGGGGTTCGGGCCGCTATTGGCCTGAAATTGTGGGCAGTCCGCGCAAGCTAAAACGCGCTCCCCGGGAGCAGGGGTCTGGGGGGCTGTGTTTGGGGTAGCGTCGAGGTCCACCTCCCCCCGATGAAATTCCTCAAGCAAGCCCCCAGTATCTCCCTCCCCTGAAGAAATTTTATTTTCTGGACGCACTAAGCCCCCCGGTGTCAAAAGTGCCGACAACTCCGCAGAGGGGGTTTTGTCACTTTTGGCACCCACCTCTCTGGTGGGTTTTAAAAAATTTTTCAGATAAGGGAACCGCTCTTCACTCATGGCGTCCCCTCAGCTTTGGGTTAATCCTCAGGACAGGGGATGGGCGGCCAGGGGTCCCGAGGGCGATGTCTTGCACCTTCACCCATCCGGCCCGCTCGAGGACTTCAACCGCTGTCCGTAGTTTTTCCGGTGTGTCCAGTCCGCCCCAATGGTGACGGTAAATTTCTCGGAAAGACATTCCGTCCGTCACCTTCCCTTCACGGATGCGGTCTGCGAGGTTCTGAGCGGCGTTCTCCGGTCCTTCCAGCGCATAAACCTTCGTTGCGTGCATTTCAAGGAAGTCACACCAGGCCGCCGCCAGGGTGGCGTGGTCAAGCCCAACCCGGGGAGTGACTGCATGCCCCGCCGCCCAGTCAACCAGGAAGAACAGAAGGGCAAGTGTGGGCATCAAAGACCTATATTTGGCGAGGTGGGACTCGAAGGCAGGCCGGCCTGCCATCTCCGTAGACCGGAGCCGCCGCTCAAGCCGATCCCGCCAACTGTTGAAGAAGTCCTGAGCCTCATCACTAAACCGCAAAGCTGGGATTGTTCCAGGTATCGGGGAGTCCAACCCCAGGGCCTCAGGGGTCAATTTGTCGAGGGACTGAAAAATTTGCCATGCCCCGGCCCGGGCCTCGAGGTTCGGGAGGCGGTCATGGTTCTCCCACGGTGGTGCCTCGTCAGGCCAGACCAAGATTTGAAACCGCTGTAACAGTCCATCGGCCCCGGCCCCCTCGGGATCAATCGCCCCGGAAATATAGGCTCGGAGCTTACCGGGCTGGGTCCCTCCAAAGACGGATATAGTGTGACAGGGGATGTGGCCAGTCCCCCGTTTTATGCGGTCAAAGGTGTAGGCTCCCTTGCCGTCCCAGCCCTCGAGGTAAAATTCACGATCGCCCTCGCGTCCAGGTTTATCAAGGGTTCGTAGCCATCCGGCCAGTTCATCCCGTAGCACCAGGAGTCCCCGAGGATTGTCCCGGAGCAGTTCCCCCAACTTTTCGGTGGTCGGGTCTTGAGTGTAATACCTTCGCTCCGTGACCCTGGCATCCCTAACTTCCTGCCTAAGCCCACCTAAGGTCGCGCCTAAACCGTCGAGTTCCACGTCACTCGTTTTCTTGGGGTTCCGCATGGTGGTCTTCATCCTGTCGATTTTTGCCTCCAGGACTTCCACCCGGCTTTCAGCTTCTTTGGCGGCGACCTCATATACCTCCCATGCCTGGCTGGCCAAGTCCCTCAGGGGCTTCGTGGCTTCAGCGATAGCAGGGGTCTTCAACATTCCAGGGCGCATGACCACGGCTCCCCAGAGGTTGGGAATCTCCAGCCAGTCGTCGTATTTCTTCGGGTGTACCCCAACCGCCCGCCCCACCAGCGCCCCAAGGGATACCAGAACAGGGGCGGCCACCAGTTCCAGCGGAACGCACATTCTCTCGGAAACATCCTGGACCCAAGGTGCCAAAGGTGCCGGAACCAGTTCGGCGGGCAAACCGAGGACAGCCGGGGTATGTGATTCAGGCAGATGACCGGGGTCTCGCCAATCGGTTATGGGGGGGAGCTTGCCTGGGTTCTTAACGTTGCCGTTCGGCGCATACCTCGCACTACGGCCGATGATAAATTCCCCCAATTTTGCTTCGCCGGAGATGATCCTCCTGGCCTCGGCCCATGTTCTCCCCTGGCAACTGTCATGGAAACACTGATAAAACAGCGTCCCATCCGCCGCCTGTCCAATGGCCGCCTCATTGCCGGCGTGGGTCGGGTCGAGCAGGCAATGCTCCAGACAGTACAACCGGCCGTCGCCGTGGGGCTTCACCTTCACCACGTCCACTTTGTAATGGTTCAGATAGGCCGCCAGGTCAAAACTGCCGTCCGCCCTGCCGTCCCGCTTGTCTCGGGGGGCATCTTGCTTCCCGGCTTCCTGGGCAATGGTTTTTAGCAATTCGATGGGAACGGGAGTCCTGGCTTCGGGTTCGGGTAGGGAAATAATTCTGGACAGCCGGTGTGGGTGGTCGGGGGTATGGTCTCCTTTCCGAGCCATCGTGCCGTAAAGTTTGGTGAGCCTTGCCGGATTGAAAACCGCCTGGTCCAATTCAAGGTTCAACCGGGCCAACTGGTCAGCGTAGCGTCGGGCAAGGCCGTGCAGCACTGCCCTCAGGAGCGCCGAGGTTCCTTCTTCGAGGGACAGGTCCAGGGGGTACACCAGGTGCCCACCGTTTCCCGAGTCCCCCACCATGGGGTCAGGCCAGCCTTCTCCTTCGAGGTCAGCCCGGATAACCTGAGCCATCTCAAGTGCAGCCTCGTGTTCGGAGTCGGTGCTGGAGATGCCCTCGGGCCGGGTGGGGTCTATGTCGATGAGGAGGTTCCGGATGCGCTGAATTTCTGCATCTTTCGTGCGTCCCACCCCAGCCACGAGATGTTCGTTCGCCCGGGCCAGTAATGCTTCCTGGCAGGGGTTCAGGGTGATATACACCCCCGTCGCCTCGACTTGTGCCGCCAGCGCCGCCGCTTTGTCATGGTCCCGGAACCAGCCCGCTATGATGGCCTTTTTGCCGCCGGCGAACCCCTTCCACAGGGGGCTCTTGGGGGTCTTTGGTCCAATGATGCACAACTCGAACAGCTCGCCGCCAGAGTGCAGGAAGGCCAAGGTCGCCGTTATTGTGGCCTTGGGGTCCAGGAGGGGCTCCTGGTACGTTCCGCCGCCAGCCTGTCCCCGGCCTTGGGCCGCCTCCGGACCGCCGGTGGTTTCGGTGCTGGGGTTAGCGTTAACATTCATGGCAGGCGCCGCCGGCCTCGGGGGTGATCCGGCCAGCTTTCCCTTTGTGCTTACCTACGGGCCCGTTCTTTGCTTCTTCCCTGTTCCTACACCATTCGATGATTGATTCAGCTCTCCACCCAACAGCGCGTGGGGATAGCTGTACCTTTTGGGGGAAATCGCCCGCCTTCTCCATCCTCCATCGGGTGCTTTTTGAAAGCCCTGTCTCCTTTTTTACCCTGGGTTCCCGCCAAATAAGTTCTTGCATGGCAATCTCCTTTATTGAACAGCCATGCTTCGATTGAATCATAACGATTTCCAATAAGCCAGGAAGAATAGCTATGACGTGTAAGAAACGCTACAACAATTTAAGCAGAAATAGGTCAAACCGCGTAAAATGTAGTAAAACTACTACAGGATAGATAAAAAATGAGTGTTTTTGGTGAAAATGTAGCAGGCAGGATATTGCAGCAGTATCAGAAGATATTATTTAATAGGCAGAGCTTTCATTTTCGATACACCCTCATTGTGATTGTTTTTGGTTTGCACTTTATACCAAAAAGTTCGATAACCTTACTTACCCCAATAGATATATTTGATTTAGGAACATTAGGAATATGTTTCTTGAATAGATCGTAAATGTGATTCGTAAATTCCTCCTCTATTGAAGGCAATATCGGTAGTGATTGCGGTGAGTTGTGTAGCCAAGTCTCCAGTTTCTTTTTTAATGCCTCTAACTTTGAGCTTTCACGCTTCCCGAAGAGGTGTCGAATGTACGAATTAGCATTTTCAATGGCTCCCAAAAGACTTGAAAGAACGTCCTTTATGTGTTCATCTTCATTAATTGGAATAGTAAAGTCTTGTATTATCTTGCAGAGAAGATAAATAAACTCCTCAAAATCATTTATTTGAAAATACTTGCGTCTATTGACGTTGAATTGACCATCGCGGAATATTTTTGATTCCAAGATGATGTTCAACTCATTTAAAACAACGTTGAATAGATATTCAGGAAGTGGTTCTAATACCGATTCCGCTATTGGGAAAGAACCGCCATCTTCCGGCAAATCAGAATGGTCTTCAATAGACAATTCATCCCGTAATTGCAGCAATCTATTATACTGCTCTTTTGACATAGCGACTCCTCTGGGAAACTCGATTTCCCTTCTCAAGCCCCACGAACCATCGAGACCACGTTGCTTTTTGTACCTTCGATAATGGTCTTGAGTTTGCGCCCCCAGGTTTCCAGGGCTTGACGCTTCTCTTTGTCATAGGAGTGCCTGTCATAGGTACTAGTAACCCCACGCTCAGCATGATTCAGTAACTTTCCGACCACCAATCTTGAAATCCCCAGGCTGGTCATATGGCTGGCCGCGCTGCGTCTTAGGTCGTGGACCCAAAAAGTAAAGCCCAGGTGTTCCAGGCCGGGGCGCCTGAGGGCATGATCGACGGCTTCGGGGGTGATGTGTCTATCGGTCTGGGGTGATGGGAAAATCCACGGTGAGTCACCAGCGATATTTTTCGCCGCCTGGAGTAGTTCCAGGGCCAGGGGTGAAAGGGGCACCCGGTGGGCCATCTTATTCTTGGCCTTCTCAGGTGGGATCGTCCACCACTTGTCAGTCAAATCAATTTCTTCCCAGGTCGCGCTAACGATTTCGACCTTCCTCTGAGCGGTCACCAATTGCAGTTTGAGGGCAAACTTGGTCCCCTCAGCCATCTTTGCCCCTTCCAGGCCATGCCAAAGGGCGCGGATTTCATCCGTAGTCAACACCCGGTCCCGGCGTTGCTCCGGCGCCGGGGAGCGGACCGCCAGACATGGAGATATCGGCACAATGTCTCGGCTCACGGCGAAGTTGAACATCTTGCGGATGGCAGCTAAGGTTCTGTTTGCCATGATGCCGGCACCCCGGTCAACAATTCCATCCAGCAGTCGGATAACATCCCGCCGGGTGATCTCGCGGGCCTTGCGTCGGCCCCACTCCGGGAGCACGTCCTTTTTCAGGATACGTTCGTCTTCCCGCCAGGAGCGTTTACGGGGCTTGGCCCACTTCTCCAGGTATTCATCGGCCAGGACATCCATGGTGGGGGCCCGCCGATCCTCTGCTCGTTCGGCCACGGCTTCGGCCCCCGGGTCAATGCCTTCCTCAACCTTCTTCATGGCCTCAGCATGGGCCTTGTGGGCGTCGGCCAGGGTCATCCGGGGGTAGTCTCCCAACGTCAAAAACCGAGCTTTTCCCTCATGCCGATACATATAAACGAAGCTCTTCTTTCCCTTGGGGGAAACCCTAACCCCGAGTCCGTGATCTCCCCATACCAGGTAGCGCTGCGCCTGGGGTTTCAGATTCCGTAGGAGCATGTCCGTCAGTTTCATCTCTATCGCCCCCTTTCTGGCTATCATCGTGGCTAGCATTTTGGCTAGCACTTTTTACTTGGCAATGCAAAGCACATATAGAAACATCTTGGAACAAAGAATATGGCTAACATTGCATAAAGTCAAGGGATTTAATAGATTAAATGAATTTTACTGGAGAGGTAAGGGACGGCCTGAAACGGTATCTGCCCTGATTCGTAATCAGCAGGCCCGGGGTTCGAATCCCCGTGCCGGCTCCAGGGATATCGGAGGCTTAATTAATTAGAGCAGCCAATAACTCTGATGGGAGTCAGGGATAGGCAAAAGGCTTTTGGGCTGGGAAAAAGACAATTTAATCAGCAACCTCGATCAGTTCGGCGTTCACCCCCTCCCCTTCCCTGGCCGGCGGCAGGAGACGGTAGATGCGGTCGGCGTATTCCCGAAAGAGATTGACATCGTGATGGCTGATGACCAGGATTTGGAACTGCAGCCTCTGGGCGATGGTGTGGATGATGCGCATCAGGCGGGGCACCAGGTCGGGTCGGAGCCAGCAATCCTGCTCATCCAGAATCAAAAAGCGGCGGTGGTCCTTTTCGTGGAGTTGGGACAGGGCGATGAGCCTGAGCCCCACTGAGATGATATTGCACACCGACCCACCCTGGCCGGTGAGAATGTCCTCCTGCTCCCCCTGGCGCTCAATGGCAAAGGTGATGTTGACCTTCCCCTTTTTCACCTCCCGGCTGGAGATGACCTTCAGGTCCTGTTCGAGGATTTCCCTTAAGGCATAGGTGAGGTTGCGCTCCACTTCATCCAGGATGTCGCCGAACATCTGCTGGGACAGGCGGTCCAGCCGGTCGGCGATCTGGGGCGCCCGGGTCAGGAAGGCGCCGTGGTCCGCCAATTTCCGGCGGTTTTTTTCCAGGTGCTCGGCGAGGCTGCGCGCCTGCCAGCGGAGTTTCTCAAAGCGCCGGCGGAGGTCCTCGGGCCCCGAAGGCAGGGGCAGGTCGGGGGCAGCGTGGGCGCTCATGGGGCCTCAGGCTCCGGCGGGCTCTCAATGTCCGCCAACCGGTCCTTGATTCCCCGGATGTGCTGCTCGTATTCCGCCACCAGGTGTTCGTTTTCCCGGCGGCGCTTTTCCAGGAGGGCCTTCAGTTCCTCCAGGTCGCTGGTGCCGTAGGTCTGCCGGGCCTGTTCCCGGAGCCTTTGCAGTTCGGCCTCCAGGGTCTGGATGTTGGTTTCCGTCTGGATTTTTTTGGTTTCCAATTCCTTGAAGTCCCCTTTGAGACTCTCCAGCTTATCCTGCACCGCTTGGTCCCGGGGGGAGACGGCCTCGGCCCGGGGCTCCCGGCCCTTACTTTTCGACATGCATAACCTCCTCATATAATTCCCAAATATCGGCATCAACCGGGTCGGCGGGGTCGAGATTGGCTGCCAAAAAGGCCTTGAGCCCGACGCCCTCGGTGGTTTTGCGGATCAAGAGATTTTCCAGCCCCTTAATGAAAAAGGATTCCGCGTCTTGCTCAGACCCCGCGTCCTCCTGGCCGTCCAGTTCCGGGAAAATTTCCCCGAAAGGGAGGTGGGGCAAAGGCAGCGGCGTCAGTTCCAGGGTCGGGGGCCGCCACATGAAGGCCGAAGGCGTGAGGTGGCGGGTGTAGGGGCCCAGGGTCAGGCGGGCGATGCCGCCGGGATTGCACCACAGGGTGGCGCCGCACTGCCGGGGCGGCTTGGGGGTGTGCAGGTGGCCGTTGACCACCATATCAACCCCGGGAATTTCCCGAAGCGGCGTCCGGGCACCGTCATAGCCCGGAAAACCAAGGTCGTGGTGAGTCACCCAGATGACGAAATCATGGGCGCCCCGCTCGACCCGGGAGGGCAGCGGGGTCCAATCCGGGGAGGCCCCCAGGAGCACCCGGTAGTTCCCCACCTTAAGGG
Source organism: Desulfobaccales bacterium (assembly GCA_041740935.1). Lineage (GTDB taxonomy): Bacteria > Desulfobacterota > Desulfobaccia > Desulfobaccales > 0-14-0-80-60-11 > JBGSLA01. Next base: position 37,083 of record JBGSLA010000239.1, read on the forward strand.
AACACACCGGTCCGGACCGGTCCATGAGGCGGATAACCCGGGCGGCTTCAATGACCATGAGGGACACGTCCCGGGTGAGCCTGGCTTCATGTTTATCGTGGTTCCCCACCAATACCAGGGGCAGGTGCGGCCGGAAAAGCTCGATTAAATCCACCAGCAAAGAGTTGGGGTTGTTGCGGGGCACGTGGAAGAGGTCGCCCAGAATAATGGGCAACAGGTTGTGGTCGCGGGCCATATCCAGAGAAAAGGCGAGTTTGGTCAAAATGGCCTGGGTGTAGCGGTCCAGCCGGTAGCCCGGTGGGGAGGCCGCCACATGGGGATCGCCGATGAACAGCAGGCCCGCATAGGTATGGGGGTCCGGGGGGCATGGCCGGTCTTCAGGCATGGGTGGCCTCCAGAAAGTGGGTCAGGTCCATGGGGCTGCCGCACAGGGGGCAGAGGCCGGTTTCCTGAATGAGCTTTTCCAGCTCCAGGCGGGTCTGCCCCAGGGCCTGCTCCAGGGCCTGCCGTTCCTGCTCCTTTTGGGAGAGGTGGCGCCCGATCCCGGCCAGGGCGTCGATCAGGTCCTCGAAGGGCCGGGTCGGGGCCGCGTCCGGGAGCGCGGCGAGGCCGGCCACCGCGGCCGCCAGGGCCCCAACAGAGTGCAGTCCGGCCTGGGTTCGGGAGATTTCCCCGATATGCTGCAGGAGTGGGGCGACCTCGGGCGCCTCGGGGGGTAAAGCCAGCCGGGCGAGGTGCGCCTGGCGGCGGCGGGCCAGGTGTACCCGCGGTTCGCCGGCGGAAAGGGCGTCCGCCAGGCGCTCCAAGGGGGTTAAATCTTCCAGGCGGGGCGGCCCCTGGAGATCCTCCAGGACGCCCCCGAGGTCCCGGTTGGCCGCCAGGGCCGACTCCAGGCGCTGGAGGGTTCGGGTCCGGTCTTCCAGGTCGGCCGCCGGTTGGAGGGCCGCCGCCTCATTAAGGCCGCGCAGGATGGTTTGCTCCTGCCGCCGCCGC
>JBGSLA010000240.1:0-12489 GCA_041740935.1 Desulfobaccales bacterium
GGAGGGTGGGGGAGCCACCGCTCCCCCAGCCCTCCCCCCAAATATCATTCAGGTCTGCAAACCCAGCTCTTCCACCAGGCGGTCGGCAAAGGCCAGGATGAAATCCCGCTGGGCGCGGGTGGCGTAGCCGATGCAGGAGCAGCGCATGGTGGTGCGGCTGCGGATGAGGAATTCCAGGCGGAGGAGAGTGTCCCCCAATTCCACCGCGAACCGGAAAGGCTGGCAGTCCCGATGCTCGAACTGTTCGGGGCTCAGGAGGTCTTCGGGCAGATCCACCCACCAGATATCCTGGAGGCCGGAGGCCTGGGCGTGTTCGGTCAGATAGTCCTGCAAGCGTTGATAGTCGGACCGGCTGATTTCGTCAAGCAGGTATTGGCGCATGTGTTCTCCTAAAAAGACCTAAGGGCAAAAGGCGCGGCGCTCCTTCGGCCCCAGGCGTCATTTCATTCCCGCACTTTTCACAGGGGCTTGCTGCGCCGGGGGATGGGCAGATATTCCACCGCCGGGGTGGTCCGGGTGGGCTGCGGGAAAAAGCTCATCATTTCCAAAATTTCTTTGGGCATATCCTTGGACACCGGCAGGCCCAGGGCCTGGGCCACTTCAAAGGTGATGGCAAAGTCGTGGGTCCAGCGGCCCTCGGTGAGGATATTGGCCAACTCCTGGGCTTTGTCGGCGGGGAAGTTGTCCGCCAGCAGTTCATAGACGCTGTTCCTGACCTCGACGATGGCCATTTCCGCCTGGTCGGCCAGCACCAGGGTCTTGTCGTCCAGGTGCTCCACGGGCTTTTTGGCCACAGTGCGAAGCAGGGAGGCGGCGGGCATCTGGGCGATCTGGGGATCCACCGGACCCAGGACCGCGTGTTCGCACATGACGATTTCGTCCGCGGCCAGGGCGATGAGGGTGCCGCCGCTCATGGCGTAATGGGGGACAAAGACCGTGACTTTGCCCGGATGCCGGTTCAAGGCCCGGGCGATTTGCAGGGAAGCCAGGACCAGGCCCCCCGGGGTATGGAGGATGAGGTCCAGGGGTACGTCCGGGTCAGTAAGGTGGATGGCCCGGATGACCTCTTCGGAGTCGTTGACGTCGATGAAGCGAAAGATGGGAAAGCCCAGCAAGGCCATGGTTTCCTGGCGGTGCACCAGGATGATCACCCGGGAGGAGCGCATTTTTTCCAGGCGGGCCAGATACCGCCGCCGGCTATATTCCAGGGCCTTTTGCCGAAAAAGCGGCTGCAGCGCGATGACGATGAGAAAAATCCAAAAGATATCCGTGGCATTCATCAGTTTTCCTCAGAACTGGGGATGGCCGCCAGCAGCGCGTCCACGGCCGCAAAACCCCACACCGCCAGCAACAGGGCGGCGGGGATAAAAAACAGGGGCCGGGCGGCCACCTGGCGCATGAGCGGCCGCAGATTGTCGGCACTGAGGGCCTCGGGATAGACATGGGTCATGTACAACTCGGACAGGACCATGACCCCCGCCAGGACCAGCAGGGCCAGCAGGATATTGGCGGCAAACAGCAGGATGATGCCCTTGCGCCGATCGTGTTTATAGAGTTGTCCCAGACCGGGGAAAATGAGAGCAGACAACAGGAAGGCTTTGACTGCGGGGCTCATACCTCATCTTATCGGAAGGGCTGAATCCGGTCAAGAGCACAGACTTGGCGGCAGGGCAGCCGCTCATGGACCGTTGACTCCCTTAAAACCGGAGAAAATCGGTGGGGCAGGCCTCCGTGCCTGCCAGAACCCCTGGCGGCCAGGGACGGCCGCCCCACCAGAAGATGGCCGCCTAAGGAACTTTTCGTAACAGAGGTAAGTATTCGATGAGACCGCGGTTCGGGTTGGTTTTTTGGCAAAGAAGGGATATTATTACTTGTTAATGTTCCGGGAGGCCCTTGATGCCTTACAAAGAAACCCTGAACCTGCCCCGCACCGACTTTCCCATGAAGGCCTCCCTGCCCCAGCGGGAGCCGGAGATGCTCAAACGCTGGGAGGCCATGGACCTGTATGGCCGCATCCGCAGCCAAAGCCGGGGGAGGCCCCGCTTTGTCCTCCACGACGGCCCACCCTATGCCAACGGGCATATTCACCTGGGACACGCCTTAAATAAAATCCTCAAGGACATCATCATCAAATCCCGCCAAATGATGGGGTTTGACTGCCCTTATATCCCGGGCTGGGACTGCCACGGCCTGCCCATCGAGCATCAGGTGGACAAGGAGTTGAAGGCCAAAAAGCAGGTCCTGCCCCAGGTGGAGGTGCGGGCCCGCTGCCGGGCCTACGCCCGGAGCTTCATCGACATCCAGCGGGAGGAATTCAAGCGCCTGGGGGTGCTGGGCGACTGGGAGCGGCCCTACCTCACCATGAACCCGGAGTATGTAGCCACCATCCTGGCCGAATACGGCAAATTTTTCCTGAGCGGGGCCATCTACCGCAGCAAAAAGCCGGTTCACTGGTGTGCCACCTGCCGCACCGCGCTGGCGGAGGCGGAGGTGGAGTATGAGGACCATCGCACCCCTTCGGTTTATGTGAAATTTCCCCTGGTGAGCCCGCCCCCGGGCCTCTCGGAGTTGGGGAGCGGCGGCCCCGTGTTTCTGGTCATCTGGACCACCACCCCCTGGACCCTGCCCGCCAACCTGGCCATCGCCGCGCACCCCGACCTGGAGTATGCGGTTCTTAAGGTCAACGGCGAGAAGCTGGTGGTGGCCGCGGACCTGGCGGGAATGTTGCTCGCGGCCTGGGGGCTGGCCGGCAAAGAAGTCCAGAGGATACCGGGCCGGCTCCTCGAGAGCGCCATCGCCCGGCACCCCTGGATCGACCGCACCTCCCAGGTTATTTTGGCGGATTATGTCACGGTGACCGCAGGCACGGGGTTGGTGCACATCGCCCCGGGCCACGGCCAGGAGGACTATGACAGCGGCCGCCGCTACGGCCTGGCGCCCTACTCTCCCGTGGACGACGACGGCCGCTTCACCAGGGAGGTGCCTGAGTTCCAGGGCCTGGGGGTGTGGGACGCCAACGAGGGCATCATCGCCCTCCTGCGCCAACGAGGCGCCCTGCTCCTGGCGGAAGAGGCCGGCCACAGCTACCCCCACTGCTGGCGCTGCAAGCAGCCCATCATTTTTCGGGCTACGGAGCAATGGTTCATTTCCATGGAGCACCAGGGTTTCAGGGAAAAGGCGTTGGCGGCCATCGACCGGGTGAGCTGGATCCCCCGCTGGGGCCGGGAGCGAATTTACCTGATGATCGAAAACCGCCCCGATTGGTGCATTTCCCGGCAGCGGGCCTGGGGCGTGCCCATAGTGGCCTTTCATTGCCAGGGCTGCGGAGAGGTGCTGCTGACCCGGGAGATTCTTGACGGCATCCTGGCTCGGGCGCGCCGCGAAGGCGCGGACTTCTGGTTTGCCCTGCCGGCCGCCGAAATCCTGCCCCCGGGGACCCGCTGCCCCGGCTGCGGGGGCGAAGCCTTCACCAAGGAAACCGACATCCTGGACGTCTGGTTCGACTCCGGGGTGAGTTTCGCTGCGGTGGTGGAGCCCAACCCCGAGCTCGGCCTGCCGGCCGACCTCTATCTCGAGGGCTCGGATCAGCACCGGGGCTGGTTCCACAGCAGTCTGCTGGCCGCGGTGGGCACCAGGGGGGAGGCCCCTTACCGGGGGGTCCTGACCCACGGCTTCGTGGTGGACGGCGACGGCCGCAAGATGTCAAAATCCGAGGGGAACGTCATCGCCCCCCAGGATGTCATGGCCAAATTCGGGGCCGAGATTTTGCGTCTGTGGGTCACGGCCGAAGACTACCGGGACGATGTGCGCCTGTCCGACAGCATTCTCAAACAGTTGGGCGACGCCTACCGGCGCTTCCGCAACACCGCCCGCTTCATCCTGGGGAATCTGTTCGACTTTGATCCGGCAAAAGACCTCGTCCCCCTTGAGGACCGGGAGGAGCTGGACCGGGTGGCTCTGTCCTGGCTGGCCCAACTCGCCGAGCGGGTCAAAAGGGCTTATCAGGATTATGAGTTTCACCTGGTGTTTCACCGCCTGCACCAGTTCTGCGCGGTGGAAATGTCTTCCCTGTATCTCGATATCCTCAAAGACCGCCTCTATATTTCCCGGCCGGACGCCCCGGCCCGGCGTAGCGCCCAGAGCACTCTTTATGAAATTCTGCTGGATCTCACCCGGCTCATGGCCCCCATTCTGTCGTTTACGGCCGAGGAGGTCTGGGGTTATCTGCCCGGGGCCGGGCGCGAGGACAGCGTGCACCTGGCCGGCGAGCCCTCGCCCCGGCCGGGACTGCCCGACGAGGCCTTGCTGGCCAAGTATGAGTTTCTGCTCAAGGTGCGGGATGAGGTCAACCGGGGGCTGGAGGAGGCCAGAAAGGCGAAGGTCCTGGCCACGGCCCAGGAGGCCAAAGTGGTGCTGCGGGCGACGGATGCCGACCTGCTCACCCGCCTGAGCCAATGTGCTGCGGACCTTAAAACCCTCACCCAGGTGGCGGAGCTGGCCGTGAGCGACCAACCGGCCCCCGGGGGCCAGCCGCCGGCGGCCCAGGAGATTCCCGGACTCCTGGTCCAGGTGGACAAGGCGGCCGGGGAAAAGTGCAAACGCTGCTGGTTTACCCAAACCAGCGTGGGCCAGGACAGCCGCCATCCCACCATCTGTCAACGCTGTCTTCAGGTCCTGGAGGGTTAGCGGACATGTCCCGCAAGCTGGCCATCGCTTTGCCGATCCTGGTGGTGGGGGTGCTCCTGGACCAGATCACCAAATTGCTGGTGGTCCGGGCCCTGCCTCTCCAGGCCCAGGTGCCGGTCATCGAGGGTTTTTTCAACCTGGTGCTGATTTACAACCGGGGCGCCGCGTTCGGCCTGCTTGCCAACCTGTCCCTGGAATTCACCTGGATATTTTTCATCATCACCACTTCCCTGGTCCTGGCGGTGGTGGCCTACCTGTGGTGGCGTCTGCCGGAGAGGGAAACCCTGGCGGTGGCGGGCTACAGCCTGATTTTCGCCGGGGCCGTGGGGAACCTCATCGACCGGGTGCGCCTCGGGGAAGTCATCGACTTTTTGGACTTTCACTGGGGGCGCTTTCACTGGCCGGCCTTCAATGTGGCCGACAGTTTGGTCTGCATCGGCGCCGGCTTTTTGCTGTGGTGCATTTTCCAGGAGGAAAAAGAGCACAATGTATCCCATTCTGTATAAGCTCGGGCCCATAAACATATATACTTACGGCTTTATGCTGGCCGTGGCCTTTCTGGCCGCCATCCTGGTGGGGGGACGGGAAGCCCAGCGCCTGGGTCTGCCCAAAGGGCGCTTCTATGACCTGTGTTTTTATATCATTCTGGCCGCCCTCATCGGCTCCCGGCTGCTCTATCTTATTGTCAATCTTGGCTTTTTTATCAAAAATCCCCTGAAGATCTTCGCCATGTGGGAAGGGGGGCTGGTTTTCCACGGCGGCCTCATCGCCGCGGTGCTCACCGCCTTCTTTTTTATGCGGCGCCACGCTCTGCCCTATGGCGCCACCTTTGACGCCCTGGCGCTGGGCATGCCCCTGGGCCAGTTCTTCGGGCGCCTCGGCTGCTTCATGGCGGGCTGCTGCTTCGGCAGCCCCACCGACCTGCCCTGGTCGGTGCGCTTCACCCATCCGGAGACCCTGTGCCCGGTGACCGACCCCCTGCATCCGGCCCAACTGTACGAAGCCTTCCTGGCCCTGGGAGTATTTTTCGTGCTTCTGTGGCTGAGGAAGCGTAAACGCTTTAACGGCCAGGTGCTGCTCAGCTATTTCTGCCTGGCGGGACTGGTCAGGTTTTTCGTGGAATTTTTCCGGGCCTCCACCGAACTGGACCCCCGGGGGCCGGCTCTCATCTTTAATATGCCCTCCACCCAGGTGGGGGCCCTGGGGATCGCGGTGATCAGCGGCGCCTTTCTGTGGTGGGGCTGGCGCCGCAGCGCCCGAACCTCGGCTTAGGGACTCGCCATGCACCTGAAACGCTGGCTCACCGCCCTGGTGCTCATCCCCCTCATCGTTCTGGTGCTGGTCAAGGGGGGGCGCCTCTTGTTTGTGGCGGTCCTGCTCCTCATCAACGGGCTGGCCCAATGGGAATTTCTGCAGCTTTTTCAGCCGGACGTGGACCAGGCCCGCAAAATCAAGATCATCTGCCTGGGCTCCCTGTTGATCCTGAGCTTCGTCATGGCCATGAGCCCCAGGGGCGCGGCGGTGATCCTGTTTGTCCTGGTGGGGTGTGTGTTTTCCCTGTTCCTCTTTTATCTTCTGAGCTATGAGCACATGCACCGACTGGCCTGGGATCTGGCGGTCAACACCCTGGGGCTGTTCTATCTGCCCCTGCTCCTGGGGCATTTTGTCTGGCTGCGCTACATGAGTCAGGGGGAGTGGTGGGTGCTGTGGCTGCTGGCGGTCATCTGTGCCGGCGACACCGCGGCGTTCTACACCGGCAGAACTTTTGGACGGAAAAAATTCTACCCCCAGGTGAGCCCGGGCAAAACCTGGGCCGGTACTTTTGGGGGGCTGGCGGCCAACCTGGCGGCCGGCGTCCTGGTGGGCCGCTGGTTTTTCCCCGAGGCCAAAATCATCAGCCTGGCCCTGCTGGCCCTGGTGTTGGGGGTCATCGGCCTCACCGGCGACCTCTTCGAGTCCATGCTGAAGCGCCAGGCCGAGGTCAAGGACGCCAGCACCCTCCTGCCGGGGCACGGCGGTATGCTGGACCGCCTGGACAGCCTGCTCTTTGTCGCGCCCGCCCTGGTTTACGCCCGCCTGTTCATCTTCATGGCCTGAAGCCGAAGTTCCCTTCAGAAATCTAAATTTAACTGCGAAAAACCATGATTCCTTTCATACCAGGGAGCGTGCCAAGGGCGATTTTCTGTAGCCGCGAGGCTCAAGCCTGCGCCTGCCTAGACTGGAAACCCTTGGCCGCCGTTTGACTGCAACTTGGTGTCAAAACCCCTGTTTCTGTCCCCCTGAACGACATGCAGGATTGCTCGTATAAAATCCGAGATTCTTCCCTGCGCTCAGAATGACACCTTGGTAGATTATGGGGTTTTGGAGTGAAATGGCGAGCAAACCGGTGGTGGATAAATCCGCATGACCGCCTCAAGCCGGGGTTGGGGTGAGCGACGGGACTTGAACCCGCGGCCTCCGGGGCCACAACCCGGTGCTCTAACCAGCTGAGCTACGCCCACCATCCGGCAAAAATGTATCATAATTCCCCGGCCTGGGCAAGGGAAGCCTCGGTGGGAAAAATATCCCCGGGACCGGAGCGGGGTTCTCCCTTTACATTTTTCCGGAAAGTGCCTACCTTTACAACAGGTGCTTATGAGCCTGCGGGTCACCCGCAAGGCATGAAATGCCTTTCTGGGGGTAGGGCTGGGGGAGCGGTGGCTCCCCCAGCCTCCCCCCAGACCCCCTCCCAACCCCCTTTAACGGGGGCAGGCAAGGCGGGTTGCGCCCCTACTTGCCGGCCCGTAAAGGAGCGTTAAGGGGTTGGGGGAAGGGGTGAGGGGGCAGGGGGCCTCCGGCCCCGGTAGCAAGGGCTTCCAGCCCGTGGGAACCCCCCTCCCCCACAAAACCTTTTCAGGTCAGACGAAGGGAGCCGCCATGCAGGAAGCCAGGTTTTATGAAAAAGTGGAGGACGGCAAGGTGCAGTGCCGCCTCTGCGCCCATGAATGCAAGATCGACCCCGGCAAACGGGGGATTTGCCAGGTGCGGGAAAACCGGGAAGGCACCCTTTACAGCCTGGTGTACGGCATGGTGGTGGCGGAAAATATCGACCCCATCGAGAAAAAGCCCCTGTTCCACTTCCTGCCGGGGTCCCGCTCCTATTCCATCGCCACGGGCGGGTGCAACTTCATGTGTCTGCACTGCCAGAACTTTGACATCTCCCAGTATCCCAAAAGGCACGAGGGCCGGATTCCCGGCACGGAACGGCCGCCTTCAGCCATTGTCCGGGAAGCCAAGGCCAACCGCTGCTCCACCATTTCCTACACCTACACCGAACCCACGATTTTCCTGGAGTTCGCCCTGGACACGGCCCGGCTGGCCCAGGAACAGGGCATCAGGAACGTGTTTGTGTCCAACGGCTTCATGACCGAGGCCTCGGCCGGGGCCCTGGCCGGGGTCATCGACGCCGATAACATCGATCTCAAGAGTTTTCGGGACGATTTTTACCGCAAGGTCTGCAAGGCCAGGCTGCAGCCGGTGTTGGACACTATCCAGCGGTTGAAGGGGTTGGGGCTGTGGATCGAGGTGACCACCCTGGTGATCCCGGGGCTGAACGACTCTGACGAGGAGCTCACCGACATCGCCAATTTTATCAAGGACTTAAACCCGGGGATCCCCTGGCACGTGAGCGCCTTTTACCCTACCCACCAGATGCTGGACCGGCCCCGCACCCCGGCGGCCACTCTGCTCAAGGCCCGGGATATCGGCCTTAAGGCCGGCCTGCGCTACGTGTACACCGGCAATATTCCGGGGCAGGGGGGGGAAAGCACCTATTGCTATCAGTGCGGGGAGCTTTTGATCGAGCGGGTGGGGTACAGCATTCGGGGCTTTATCCTCCAGGAGGGCGCCTGCCCCAAATGCCAGGCGGCCATCGACGGGGTGTGGGCCTGAAAGGACGCCTCTCCCTTGGGTAGGGATGTCTGGCCTTACACCGGGGATGTCTGTCCTGAAAAGTTTTTCTGTGCGTTTCACGCACCAATTAATCAGGAAAAAACGGCGGGCGGTGTCCGCCCTACGCGGCTGAGAAGTGTTTGTGTGGAACCGCCGCCCTCGGCGGTTCGTGCGAAGGCCAAGGCACCGGCGCCAGATTTTTCAGGCTTTGTGGGTGAGTCGCAGGCTCTTGAGCAATTGTCAGGTGACGATTTGGGGGAGGTATTCCTTCCCCATCTTCTTGCCCGCCTGCCAGACTGCGGCAAAGATGGCCTCCGGGGTGACGAAGCGCTGGTGGAACTCCACCCGGAAAAGCCTGGTCTCCTGGTGGAACTCCACCCGCACAACCCCGGGGATATTGCGGATTTCGACGCTCACGGCGTCGGGGCAGCCGACTCACAGGAAGCCGCCCTGTTCTTCCATACCTTCGACCTGTAAGATCATTTCAGCCAAAAAATCCTTTGACATGGGTTCGGGCTCCTGGCGCGTGGTTTTGACCTTGATTATGACATATTTTGCGGGCCTCGGGGCCTATGGTGGCCAATCTCCGCCTGGACAGGCGGGCGCGGTTGCCCTAAACTAATAGGCAGCATATTTTTCCAAGGGAGGAAAGCATACACCCATGCGTTTTCTTACTGTTCTGCTGGCCTTGATCATGCTGGCCGGGGCGGCCCTGCCGGCCCTGGGGTCCGGCCCCTACCCCGTCAGGTTTCCGGCCGCCAAAACCGGGATCGATCCCGGGGCCCTGACCGTGGTGGGCACTCCCCAGCGGCATGTCATCAAAAAAGGGGAGGATCTCCTGGAAATCGCCCGGCATTACGGCCTGGGTTATAACTCCATCGGCATGATGCACCGGGACTGGGACCCCTTTCTGCCCCCGGTGGGGACCGAAATTTTCATCCCCACCCAGTGGATCGTCCCGGAGTTTCGCGGCCAAAATATGATCGTCAATACCGGGGCCATGCGTCTGTACTTTTTCACCCAAAACGTGAGCCAGGTTTACACCTTTCCCATCGGCATGGGAGTGCTGGATTTCAAAACCCCGGCCGGCAATTTCAGGGTAATAGAGAAAAAGGTGAAGCCCGCCTGGCACATTCCCAAGTCCCTCCAGGCCAAGTACGGCATGTCAGTCATGCCCCCGGGGCCGGAAAATCCTCTGGGGGAATACAAGCTCACCCTGTCCTGGGGCGACTATGGCATCCATGGCACCCACATGCCCTGGGGGGTGGGCCGCCTGGTAAGCCACGGCTGCACCCGCATGTATCCGGAGCACATCAAGGCGCTGTTCCCCCTGGTGCCCATGGGGACCGGCGTGCAATACATCTATGAGCCGGCCCTGGTGGGATTTAAAAACGGCCGGGTCTATCTGTCGGTGCACGAGGACTATTATTTCAGGATCCGCTCCATGATTTTCCATGTCCTGAGCATGCTGGAAAGCCGCGGCCTAACCGGCCTGGTCAATATGACCCGGGTGATGCAGGCGGTGGAGGAGCAGACCGGGGTGGCCATGGACATCAGCCGGGGAGGGGAAGGCGGGGTGATGAGCCGGCGGTAAAAAAAGAAGGTGTGGGACGCCATAAAATTGGCACACCACACCTTCAGGCAAAAAGCGCGCTCGGGCTTAAGCCCTGATTGAGGTTACTTTTTCGCTTTCTTTGCTCTCTTGCTCTTGATCTTCTTTTTGATGGCTTTCACTTTCCCGAAGGGAACCATCGCGCACACCTTAGCGGCTGCGTCTTCAGCCCGGGCGGCGGCAGCTTCAGCCTTGTTGGCTGCGGCAGCGGCTCTCGGTACAGGTACCTTGGCGTCAGTAGCAGCAGCTTCCGCCTTGATGGCGGAGGCCTGTGCCCGTTCGAAAGAGGCTTTGGCTTGATCCCTGGACATCTTGCACTGATCAATCCACTTCTGGCAGCAGCCAGCGCCTCCCAGCACCAGGGCAAAGACCGCGAGGAGCGCGAATGCAAAGCCTTTTTTCAATAACGGCTTCCTCATCGATTACCCCCTTTCAGAGAGAGAATGTTCTCTTCTCTTTTCATTTGTCCCAGGTGCTTTACTTCCGCATCTTTTTCATCAAGCATGCTTCAGCCTTAGCCGCAGCAGCCTCAGCGCGGTCAGCCGCTGCTTCAGCCTTATCGGCCGAAGCCTTGGCATCAGCCGCAGCCATTTCCGCATTCCGAGCCGCCTGGTCGGCTTTGGCAGCAGCAGCAGCTGCCTGGTCGGCGAAGGCTTTGCCTTCCTCTGCGTACTTTTTGCAAGCACCGCAGCAGCCAGCTCCCATGGCGACTACAAACGCCAAGAGAATTGCCAGAGCAAAACCCTTCTTTACCAAAGCTTTCCTCATCATCTATCCCCCCTTTTCGTAAGGAATGGTTTAAGGGTTAATAAAGCTGGACTAATTTAATATCAGGGGAATGAAAATATCAAGAAAAATTATGGCCTCAGTGATTTTTTTTTTGTTCAAAACCGCCGATTTTTCTAAAAAACCGGATTCTCTAAAAAAATATGACAAACAATTCAATTGGTTATTTACTAAAAGCCACTTTTTCGAGGGAATACAGGTCTCCCCAGTTCGCCCCGGCCCTCAAATCCACCACCAGGGGAATTTTGAGGCTCACCACGTTTTCCATGACCCGGCGCACCACTTTGGCGGTTTCGGGGAGTTGTTCCCGGGGCGTTTCCAACAGCAATTCATCATGGATCTGGAGAAGCATCAGCGCCTTCAGGCCTTGCTGGTGCAAGGCCGACTCCACCTCCAGCATGGCCTTCTTGATAATATCCGCGGCCGAACCCTGCAGGGGGGTGTTGACCGCGCTCCGTTCGGCTTCCTGGCGCACCAGGCGGTTGCCGCTGGTAATCTGGGGAATCTGGCGGCGGCGGCCCATGAGGGTGGTCACCCAGCCCTGGCGGCGGGCCTCCTCCAGGGTTTGGTCCAGATAGGCCTTGACCTGGGGGTGCCGGGCGAAGTAGCGCTGGATGAATTCCTGGGCCAGGCGGTTGCTGACGCCCAACTGCTTGGCCAATCCGAAGGGGCTCATGCCGTAGATGATGCCGAAATTGATGACCTTGGCCTGGCGACGCATATCGGCCGACACCAGTTCCGGGTGTATGTCAAACACCGCCGCGGCGGTCTGGCGGTGGATGTCCATGCCCTCCTGAAAGGCCTTAAGCAAAACCTCATCCCCGGAAAAATGAGCCAGCAGGCGCAACTCCATCTGGGAATAGTCGGCGGACAGGAACATGTGCCCCGGGTCGGCTACGAAGGCCTGGCGGATCTGGGAGCCCATTTCCCCCCGCACCGGGATGTTTTGCAGATTGGGGTCCCGGCTGGACAGGCGCCCGGTGGCGGCCGCGGACTGCACCAAGGTGGTGTGCACCCGGCCGGTTTTGGGGTTGATCAGTTTCAGGAGGGCGTCCACATAGGTGGCCTTGAGCTTGCCCAGGCTGCGGTAGGAGATCACCTTGGCGGCGATGGGGGCTTGCTCCGACAGGCTCTGGAGCACCTCCATGTCGGTGGAGTAGGCGGTTTTCCCCTTGGTCTTTTTCTGGGGGGCGAGCTTCAGTTTGTCAAAGAGGATGCGCCCGAGCTGCTGGGGCGACTGGATAAGAAAGGGTTCCCCGGCTTCGTCGTAGATTTCCTGCTCCAGGCGTTGCATGTCCCGCTCCAGGTCCTGGCCGAAGCGGCTGAGAAAATCCCGGTCCACCCCGATGCCCCGGGCCTCCATGCGGGCCAGCACTGCCAGGAGCGGCAGCTCCAGGTCCTCATAGAGGGACATGAGTCCTTCGGTGTGCAACTCGGCTTCGAGCCGGGGCCAGGCCTCCAGGATGGCCGCGGCC
>JBGSLA010000241.1:0-2527 GCA_041740935.1 Desulfobaccales bacterium
GGCCAAGAAGATGATCGCCCATATCGACAAAAAGCGCGCCGCCCTGGGGATCGACAAGGCCCGGGAGCGGGTGCTCTTCGACATGGATATGCGCCGGGAAATGGCTGAAGCCGCCGCCGCCGGCGAAGAGCATTAAAAGGAGTGTTTGATTGGGGAAGGGGGCCAGGGGTCGCGGACCCCTGCCCACTTCCCTAACCCACTAATATACTTGCACAAGTATTAAGCTTGGTTGGGCCTCAAAAGTTTGTTGTTTTTTCTGGAAAAGCGCGGTAGCATGAAATCCAGCCCGTGCGGCCAGAAAGATTAGGTTAACGCGGCAACGCCAACTGTCGGCAACCGGGTAAGACGTAATCACCAGGAAGGGCAGGGAAACGGGATCCCTGCCCTTTTTTGTCAGGCGTCTCATCGGCAAATTGACAAAAATTTCCTGGCGCATACAATGACGGCCAGAAATTAATCATTTTACGCCCTTATGAGCTCCCAGACCACCACCAGGACCGAAAAGCCGCATTATTACGGCCACCGCGGCCGCCTCCGGGCCCGCTTCCTGGAGGGGGGGGCCGAAGCCCTCCAGGACTATGAACTCCTGGAGCTTCTCCTCACCTTCGCCATTCCCATGTCAGATGTCAAACCTTTGGCTAAGGCCCTCATTGCCCGGTTCGGCTCCCTGGGTCAGGTTTTTGACGCCTCCATGGAAGCCCTCCTGGAGGTCCGGGCCCAGGACACCAGGGGACGCACCCAACGCCTCACGGAGCTCAGCGCCACCCTCATTCTCATGGTCAAGGCTGCGGCAGAGGCTTACCTCAAAGAGAAGGCCCTGAAGCGTATGCGCATTCCCTCCCTGGACGTGCTGGTGGACTACTGCCGCACCGCCATGGGGGGCCTCAAGGACGAGCAGTTCCGGGTGCTTTATCTGAACAGCCAGAACGAAATCATCGCCGAGGAGATCATCCAGGAAGGCACCGTCAACCAGACGGTGGTCTATCCCCGCAAGATTCTGGAGCTGGCCCTGAAACACAAGGCCGCGGGCCTGATTCTGGTGCACAACCACCCGAGCGGCAACACCAGCCCCTCGGCCTCGGACAAGGAACTGACCCAGACCGTGGTCAAGGCCAGCCGGGCCCTGAACCTGACGGTCCACGACCACCTGATCATCAGCCGCCACGGGTATTTTAGTTTGGCGGAGCATGATATGATGTAAGGTGGTGTGCGGTTTACCAGGTCGCCATCAAAGAGAAACAATTGTAGGGGCTCGATTCATCGAGCCCTTGAAGGGCGCAATGAATTGCGCCCCTACGACAAATACCGGTTTGATAGTATGTTGATATGAAAGGGACAGGGGGTCAGGGACCGAGGGCCCCCGCCCTCCCCTCAAACTCCTCTCCCAAGCCCCGGCAGCGGCAGCACGGGCATCCGGCCCGTGTCTGAACGGGCTGGAAGCCCGTTCTACCGCGCTATGGAACGGGATTTTTTAGGTAACCTTGTGGAAAAAGAAAGCGGTGGCGCCCTCACCGCGCCCTCCCAACCCCATGATTCGGGAGCACCGCCTGTGCGGCACAGGCATGAGCCTCGTGCTCCCGGTAAAAGTGACTTATTAGGAGGGGAGTGGAATTTATTTTTCTGGTTCCCAATCTCTCGCTGGGGACCTATATGGGGTATGGAAGCAAAGCTCAGCCTGGTAAAATCCCGGCGTGCCCAAATACAACGTGGGCAGGAGAATTAAGCTTCAATAATGGCAGGATAGCCTCAATGCGGGCTTCCATCATTCTTCACTGAGGTAATCGCCGAGGAGCTTACGGCTGTGTTCGTCCTCGTGGCAATAAAGGCAGAGATTCTCCCAGTTGGAGCCATCCGGAGGGTTGTTCCGGGGATTGCCGTCCTTGTGATGTACGGTAAGTAGCTGCCTGTTTTTATGGGTAAATTCCCTCCCACATTTGGCGCAAACCATGCCGTGGATTTTCAGTGAGCGCTCTCGGTAGTTGCTTTCTGGTTTCATAGGACAACACCTTTTATCCTCTTATCCTCGTTTCTAAGTTGTACCGGGGAACGCTGGATTGGTCAAGGCCGAGCTCTGACACATTTTTTACCGAAAACCGAAAACAGAAAACCCGTCCATGCAGGACTCGATAATTCAGGAAATAGCCGCCATGGTGGGCCCGGAGCAGGTCCTCGCCCGGGAGGAAGACCGCTGGTGCTACGCCTATGACGCCACGGATTTGACGTATCTGCCGGATCTGGTGGTGTTTCCGGGGTCCGCGGAGGAGATCGCCGCCATCGTCAAGCTGGCCAATCAGCACCGCTTCCCGGTGGTGCCCAGGGGCGCGGGGACGGGGCGGGCAGGAGGCTCGGTGCCGGTCCTGGGCGGGGTGGTCCTGGTCATGACCCGCCTGAACCGCATCCTGGAAATCAACCCCGAGGATATGCTGGCGGTGGCGGAGCCCGGGGTGGTCACCGGGGCGCTGAAAAAGGCGGCGGCGGAGCGCGGCCTCTACTACCCCCCCGACCCCGGCAGCGCGGAGTTCTGCAC
>JBGSLA010000242.1:0-14051 GCA_041740935.1 Desulfobaccales bacterium
GCCAGCCTGTTCCTGGAAACCAATGAACATCCCGGCAGTCTCAAGGACATGGTTACCTCACCGGGAGGCACCACCATCGCGGGTCTGCATGCCCTGGAGCAGGGCGGTTTTCGGGGTCTGGTCATGAATGCCGTGGAAACCGCGACTAAGCGCTCGTCGGCATTGGCTCCGGCTCCAAAACCGCGGCCCTGACGATCTTCATGTGAATATCCACCGCGGGGGCGCTGTGGGTGAGGGCGCCCATGGAGATGAGGTTGACCCCGGTGGCGGCCACCCTGGGGAGGCGCTCCAGGGTCATGGAGCCGGAGGCCTCCAGCCAGGCCCGGCCGGCGGTGAGGGCCACGGCCCGGGACATGGCGGCGTCGTCCATGTTGTCCAGCATGATGATGTCGGCCCCCGCGGCCAGGGCCTCTTCCAGTTCGTCCAGGGAGGCCACCTCCACCTCGATTTTCAGGAGATGATGGGTATTCTGCCGGGCCAGGTGCACCGCTTGGCTGACCGAGCCCACTGCGGTCAGATGGTTGTTTTTGATCAGCACGCCGTCAAAGAGGCCGAAGCGGTGGTTGGCGCCGCCCCCCAGGCGCACGGCGTATTTGTCCAGAGTCCGCCACCCCGGCAGGGTCTTGCGGGTGTCCACGATGGCCGCGGGAAAGCCCGACACCGCGCTCACCATTTTTCTGGTAAAAGTGGCGATCCCCGACAGGCGCATGAGGAAATTCAGGGCGGTGCGCTCGCCGGTAAGGATGGCGGCCAGGGGCCCCTGAATTTCGGCCAGGGTGTCGCCCGGGGCCACCTCCTGGCCTTCGGCGGCCTGCGCCGCAAACTGCACCTGGGAATCGAGTTTTTGGAAAACTTTTTGGGCCACCGGCAGGCCGGCCAGCACCAGGGTCTCTTTGGCCCGGATCTGGGCGCGGCCGGTGCGCTCCGACGCAATCAGGGCCTGGGTGGTGACATCCCCCGGACCCAGGTCTTCCTCCAGGGCCAGCTCAATCAGCCGGTCCACCAGAGGGGAGAAAGAGAGGAAAATAGCCTGCATGTGTTGTTCGACCTAAATATGGCGTTACCAGCAGCGGAAGATATTTGCCCCCTTGCCCCAAACCTCCTCCCACCGTGGGGAGGAAGCTTAAAACCCGCCTTGTGGCCAGACCCGCCTAGACAAAAGATTTGAGCAAAACCCTTTATCAGTCAACATCCTCGGTCCAATAGATGGTGCAGGGGCTGTCCGGCCGGGGCGAGGCGGTATCCTCCAGGGCCTCATACTCCCCGAAGCAGAGCCCCGAGCACTCCTGGCGCTCGTCGTCCCAGAAAGTGCAGCGCTCGGAGATGCAATGGCCCAGGTAGGGGATGGGGCAGACGGGGCGGGTATGGTCAGGCATTCGCAGGAGCCCTCAGGCCAGCAGGGTTTTCAGCCGTTTTTCGTGGCTTTTGAGTTTGCTCAACTTTTCGTTCAGGTTCTGCAAACGTTCCTTTTCCCGGGAGACCACCTCCTCGGGGGCTTTGGCCAAGAAATCCTCGTTGGCCAGTTTTTTCTGGACCCCGGCCAGTTCCCGGGAGAGCTTATCCATCTCCCGGTTGAGGCGGCGGGCCTCCTCTTTATAGTCGATGAGGCCGGTCAAGGGCATGATCAGGTCCAGGCTGCCCCCGTCGGGGGCCATGACCACGGCCTTGGCCGCCGCGGCCGGGGGTTCGCCTTCGGGCTGGAACTGCAGGTCCTGGACCCGGGCCAGGAGCCGGATGGCTCGCTGGTGGGACTGCAGCTTGTCAAGAATCGCGGGCTCCTGGCTGTACATGAGGATATTCACCAGGGAGGCCGGCGGCACGTTCATTTCGGCCCGCATGTTGCGGACGGCCACGATGCTTTGCATCACCAGGCCCATTTCCGCCTCTGCGGCCGGATGGTTGAGACTCGGGTCGGCGGCAGGGTAGGGGGCCGTCATGATGCTCTCCTTGGCCCCCGGCAATTTATGCCAGATTTCCTCGGTGATGAAGGGCATGAAGGGGTGGAGAAGCCTCAGCACGGCGCTTAACACCTCCACCAGCAGCCGCTGGGTGTGATGCCGGGCAACGGGGGCGGCGCCCTCGGCCAGTTCGGGTTTGAGGAGCTCCAGGTACCAGTCGCAGAATTCATGCCAGGTGAACTGGTAGAGCACGTGGGCCGCCTGGTCGAAATCGTAGGCCTTAAGGTGCCCCACGGTTTCGGTGATGACCTGCTGGAGCCGGCTCACCATCCAGCTTTCCACCATGCTGAGGGGCAGGGCGTCCGCCCGCCCGGGGTCGTAATCCCCCAGATTCATCAGGGTGAAGCGGCTGGCGTTCCACACTTTATTGACGAAATTGCGGTAGCCGATAATGCGCTCTTCTGACAGGCGGATGTCCCGGCCCATGGCGGCAAACGCGGCCAGGGAGAAGCGGAAGGCGTCGGTGCCGTATTTGTCCATGAGCTCCAGGGGATCGATGATGTTGCCCTTGGATTTGCTCATCTTCTGGCCTTCCGGGTCCCGGACCAGGGCGTGGATGTACACCTCCCGGAAGGGCACGTCGCCCATCACATGCAGCCCCATCATCATCATGCGGGCCACCCAGAAAAACAGGATGTCGAACGCAGTGACCAGGACGCTGGTGGGGTAAAACAGGCGCAACTCCGGGGTGTCGTCCGGCCAGCCCAGGGTGGAAAAGGGCCACAGGGCCGAGGAAAACCAGGTGTCCAGGACGTCGGTTTCCTGCACCAGGTCGGCGGCGCCGCAGACCGGGCAGGTGCTGGGGTCCTGGCGGGGGACGATCACCTGGCCGCAGGCCTGGCAGGTCCAGGCCGGGATGCGGTGTCCCCACCAGATCTGCCGGGAGATGCACCAGTCCCGGATATTGGTCATCCAGTCGAAAAAGCTCTTTTCCCAGGCCTCCGGAATGAGCTTGAGACGCCCGTCCTCAACCGCGACTATGGCGGGCTCGGCCAGGGTTTTAACCGCCACGAACCATTGTTTGGAGATCATGGGCTCCACCACGGCCCGGCAGCGGTAGCAGTGGCCCACTGCGTGGCTGTGGTGCTCCATTTTTTCGAGCAGCCCGTCGTGTTTCAGGTCTTTGAGAATTTTTTCCCGGCAGGTGAAGCGGTCCAGCCCCTGGTACTTGCCGGCGGCTTCGGTCATGAGACCTTCTTCGTCCAGGGCCTTGACCGCGGGCAGGTGCCAGCGCTGGGCGATCTCGAAATCGTGAAGGTCATGCGCCGGGGTAACCTTGAGAGCGCCGGTGCCGAATTCCGGGGCCACATGGGGGTCGGTGATCAGGGGGATTTTCCGTCCCAGGATGGGCAATCGCAAACTGGCCCCATGATAGGCCAGATAGCGGGGGTCGTCGGGGTTCACCGCCACCGCGGTGTCGCCCAGGAGGGTCTCCGGCCGGGTGGTGGCCACGGTGATAAAGCCCTCCCGGTCGGCCAGGGGATATTTTATGAAATAAAGGTAGCCGTCGGTGGGCTCGTGCTCCACCTCCAGGTCGGCCAGGGCCGTCTGGCAGCGGGGACACCAGTTGATGATGTAATCCCCTTTATAAATCAGGCCTTCCTCGTAGAGGCGCACAAAAACTTCCCGCACCGCCCGGGACAGCCCCTCGTCCATGGTGAAGCGCTCCCGGGACCAATCGCAGGAGCAGCCCAGGCGCTTGAGCTGGTTGATGATGGCGCCGCCGGACTCCGCCTTCCAGCGCCAGACCCGCTCGATGAAAGCCTGCCGGCCGAGGTGGTGGCGGTCCGTGCCCTCCTTGGCCAACATGCGCTCCACCACGTTCTGGGTGGCGATGCCGGCGTGGTCGGTGCCCGGCATCCACAGGGCGTCGCAGCCGGCCATGCGCTGGTAGCGGATCAGGATGTCCTGCAGGGTATTGTTCAGGGCGTGGCCCATGTGCAGGGAGCCGGTGATGTTGGGGGGCGGAATGACGATGCAGTAAGGAGGTCTGGCCCCGTCCGCCCGGGCCGAGAAAAGGCCCTGGGCCTCCCAGAATGTATACCATTTGGCTTCGATGCGTTGAGGGTCGTAAACTTTTTCGAGAATTTCGGCCATGATAAACCTTAATTCCACCGGTCCGGCAGGGAATAAGCGCCGTTGCCGGTCAGGGTCTGATGCGGCCGCAAGAAAAAGGCACCCGAGGTGCCGGTTGCGCCGGAATGTATTGTAGCAAAATCGCCGCAAAAGTGGTCTTTAATCAGGTCGGTCTTTATTGGCGAATACGTATTTTGAAATTATTCCACCAGTCTCTTGAGAAGGAAACCGGGGAAGCTGCAGCTCCCCCGCCTGCAACTTTTCAAAGCCGCCTCAAGTAAGGCCGGCGCCTACCGGGGTCAGCATGGCCCCACTCTGTCCTGTTGCCCCCGGATTAGCAACCTAAATCGCTTCGAGGGACGTTCCTTTTTTAACCCAGGTGAACCGAAACCGGGGTGGCCTTGGAGATGGTATTAAAGACCGGCGAGTATTTCTGGGCCATCTTGAGGAGTTCCACTTTCTCGGCCTCGGAGATGTCGGCCTCGATGGTGAAATGCACCCGGATGGTCTGGAAGCCCACCGGCACCTCCTCGGAGAGGCCCAGAAAGCCCCGGAGGTCCAGATCTCCCTCATACCTTGATGACAGCCGGGAAATCTCAATGCCTTTGGCCGTGGCGTGGGCAATCAGGCTGGTGGTCAGGCAGCCGGACAGGGCCACCAGGAGATACTCCACCGGATTGGCCCCCAAATCCTCACCGCACAGGACCCGGGGCTCATCTATTTCGAACAGCCTTTCCTCCCGGTCGTCCTCCTCCCGCAGGGCGCCGTAAAAATCCTTCACCAGGGCCCGGTTGTGAGTGCCTTCGATCCAGGTGTTTTGGGCCCGGAATTTAAAAGCGGCCAATTCCGGGGTTTCCTTTACCAATTCAATGGTCTGAAGTAACTGATCCGCACTTATGCCGTTGACGAGGCGAAATTCAAACATGCTGTCGATCTCCTTTTTCCAGGTGCCTGACGGCTTCCAGTTATGGGCATTATTTCCTGCAAGTCTGAATAAGGGGTTTTAGAATATGGTGACGTATGCTTCGCCCCCCTCACCCCGGCCCTCTGCCCCAAAGGGGGAGAGGGAGCATGGCAGAGATCCTTTTTTATCCCCTCCCGCTGGGGGGGAGGGTCAGGGTGAGGGGGAATTAAATCTCATCTGTCCCGGTCATGAGATACGTCAACTGCCTTATAAAATTGTGTGATTGGCTTGTCAATCGGGCTCGCTGAGGCGCTTTTTCCACAGGGCGAGTTCCCGGTCGATGGCCTTGGCCGCCATCTCCGGGAACACCTCCCGGGCCAGGCGCTCCACGGTTTCCTGGACCGTCTGGCGCACCAGTTCCCGGAGTTCCTCGTCGCTCAGGCGCTCGCCCAACTCCCGGCGCAGATCCGGGGCCGCGGGGGCCGCGGGGGCTGGCGGCGCTGCCTTAGCCGCCGCGGTCTTCGGGGTTGTGGTGGGGATGTCCAGGTCTTCCGGAAGGTCCGGGAGTGCGGCCAAAAAGTCATCCAGGGACTCCCCCGGGGGGGCTGGGGAAGGAACGACCGGTTCTGCGGGGGGCTCACTCGGGCCCTTAAGGGCAGACAGGTCGCTGCCGGGGCCGAAATCCAGCACCACTTCCGCGCTGGCCTGGTCCATCACCTCGGCCGCACCTTCATCCACCGCCTCGGTGAGCTCGATGATGTCGTCGTCCCCGCCGGAAGGCAACGGGGAAGGCGGGGTGTTTTGGTCGTCGGCAGTCATGATGGCAAAGGAAACGGTCCTTTTCAGATGCACGCTCCGGTTCTGCCCCGGGGCGTCGGACCTTGGAATTTTTAAGACTAACTCCTTAATTTCAATTGCAAACTAACATGGGGGCCTTGGGTTGTCAAGGAGATTAGCAGAGGGCCCGCCCGGGTTTTTAAGAAACCTCTTCAGGACAGTCGCTCATGAACCTGCGGCCCACCCGCAAAGCAAGAAAAGACTTTTCCGGTGCAGGGACAGCCGCCCCCGGCTGTCCACTAAAGGGCAGGCGAGGGAGCCTGCCCCTACACGCTACTTTGAACCTTGAACTTTGGACTTTTCAGGACAGCTCCTCATGGACCTGTGGCCCACCCCTAAGAAATGAAAAATGTGGCGCCGGCGCCTCGCCGACACACGAACCGCCGAGGGCGGCGGTTCCATACCAGAACTTTTCGGAACCCAATAAGCTTTGGACTTTTCAGCCCAGAGGCTGCTTGTCTCGGCTGAGGGAAGATGATATGGTTTCTCGGATATCACCCATTTTCCCGCATCCGGACCATGTTTCTCCAGCAGCTCATCAACGGCCTGACCACCGGCAGCGCCTACGCCCTCATCGCCCTGGGCTATACCATGATCTATGGCATCCTGGGGCTGATCAACTTCGCCCAGGGGGAGATTTACATGTGCGGGGCCTTTGTGGCGGTGTTGCTGCTGGCCACCGGCCAGGTGCCGTTTCTGGTGGCCGTGGCCGCGGGTATGCTGGCCGCGGCGCTTTTGGGGCTGATTTTGGAGCGGGTGGCCTTCCGGCCGCTCAGGGGTGCGCACCCCCTGGTGCCCCTGATCAGCGCCATCGGGGCCTCCATTTTCCTGCAAAGCCTGGCCCTCTTGCTCTTCGGTCCCAACAACCGCCCCTTTCCGGTGGCCTTCGACTTTACCCCCATGGACCTGGGCGGCCTCCCCTTGAACACCCTGGAGGCCGCCATCCTGGTGGCCGCTCTGGGCTTCATGGGCCTTTTGGTCCTGTTTGTGCGCTATACCCGCTACGGCAAGGCCATCGTAGCCTGCGCCCTGGACCGGGACACGGCCCGCCTCATGGGCATCAACGTGGACCGCATGGTGTCCCTGACCTTTATCATCGGCTCCGCCTTGAGCGGCGCCGGCGGCATTCTGATGGCCATTTACTACAACGCCACCTACCCCCGCATGGGCCTGCTCCCCGGCCTCAAGGCCTTCAGCGCCGCCGTCCTCGGGGGCGTGGGCAACATCCCCGGGGCCATCCTGGGGGGCCTCTTGCTGGGAGTGGCGGAAAGTCTCGGCGCGGCCTACATCTCCTCCGGTTACAAGGACGCCATCGCCTTCATCATCCTCATCCTGGTGCTCCTGGTGCGGCCCCAGGGGATCCTGCGGGGCCGGGGCCACTGACATGACCGCCTATCTCCTCCATCTGGCCATTGTGGCGGGGATTTACATCATCCTGGCGGTGAGCCTCAACCTCATCATCGGCTATGCCGGCCAGGTTTCCCTGGGCCATGCGGCCTTTTTCGGCATAGGCGCCTACGCCTCCACCCTGAGCGCCTTGAACTGGCATTTCCCCTTTCTGCTGGCGGCCCTGGCGGCCGTGCTGTTCACCGGCGTCTGCGGGCTGGCCCTGGGGCTGCCCACCCTGCGCCTCAAGGAAGACTACCTGGCCATTGTCACCCTGGGGTTCGGAGTCATCGTGGATTTGTTCATGCGCAATCTGGAGATTACCGGCGGGCCCGACGGCATCGTCGGCATCCCCTCCCCGGAAATCCTGGGTTTGAGTTTCCGTCCGCCGGTGCTTTACCTGCTTTTGGTTCTCCTGGGGGTGGCCTTCACCCTTCTGTTCACCTATCTCCTGGTGACCTCCTACCACGGCCGGGCCCTGCGGGCCATAAGGGACCACGAGACCACGGCCCAGGTGATGGGCATCAACTCCCCGGCCTACAAGGTGGCCGTCTTTGCCCTGTCCGCGGCCCTGGCCGGCCTGGCCGGGTCGCTCTTCGCCCACTACCTCAAACACATCAACTACGAATCCTTCGGCCTGCACACCTCCATCCTGATCCTCTGCATGGTGGTGCTGGGGGGCATGGGCTCGGTGGCCGGTTCGGTGGTGGGGGCCGTCATCTTGACCGCGCTGCCGGAAACCCTGCGCCAGTTCCAGGCCTACCAGGACCTGATCTACGGCGGCCTCCTGGTGGCCCTCCTGGTCTTGCGGCCCCAGGGTTTGCTGGGCGCCGGCAAACTGAGTTTGAAATTTGTGCTGAAAAAGGAGTGAGTAAGGCAGGTTTTCGGTTTTCGGTGGAAACGGGCTTTTAAAGCGATTCCTTCTGGTTCCCAATCTCCTGCTTGGGAACCCTGATGCACGCAAAACTCTGCTTTGCTCATCATGGTATTTAAGGATAGAGTTGGCAGTGCCCAAGCAGAGCTTGGGCCACAAGAGCGTTCCCAGGCCAAGCATGGGAACGAGATTAAAAGAATAGTCCATAATAACCTTGAACCTTGAACTTTGAACGAAATCATGCTGACCCTCAAAAGCGTTCAGGCCGGCTACGGGCGGCTCATGGTGCTCAAGGGCGTCTCCCTGCACGTGCGCGCCGGCGAGGTGGTCACCCTCATCGGTGGCAACGGCGCCGGCAAAAGCACCACCTTGCGCGCCATTTCTGGGCTTTTGCCGGTCTGGCGGGGTCAGGTGGAGTTCGACGGCCGGGACCTGAGGCGCATCCCCCCGGAGCAGGTAGTAACCCTGGGGCTGGCCCTGGTGCCGGAGGGCCGCCGGGTGTTTGCCACCCTGTCGGTCAAGGCCAACCTGGAATTGGGGGCCTTTCACCGCCGGGACGCCCAGGCGGTGCGCCGGGACCTGGATGAACTGCAGGAGCGCTTCCCCATTTTGAAAGAGCGCGCCCACCAGCCCGCCGGCACCTTAAGCGGCGGTGAGCAACAGATCCTGGCCATCGGCCGGGCCCTGATGGCCCGACCCCAACTCCTTATGCTGGATGAGCCCTCCATGGGCCTGTCGCCCCGCAATGTCCGCCTGGTGTACGACATCCTCCGGGAATTGAAGGACCGGAGCACCACCCTGCTCCTGGTGGAGCAAAACGCCCGGGCCGCGCTCCGGCTGGCGGACCGGGGCTATGTCATCGAAACCGGCCGCATCATCCTGGACGGCACCGCCGCCGAACTTCAGGAGGCCCCGGAGGTGCAGCGGGCCTATCTCGGCAAAGGCTATCGGGAAGTGTGGGAATGACACTCTTATCGGCATATTCCCTCAGCAAAAACTTCGGCGGGGTGCAGGCCCTGGACCAGGTGAACTTTGACGTCCGGCCGGGGGAGATTCTGGCCCTCATCGGCCCCAACGGCGCCGGCAAAACCACCTGCTTCAATGTCATCAACGGCTTATTCCCCGCCACCGCGGGGGCCATCTTCCTGGAAGGCAAAGACCTGACCGGCCTGCCGCCCTATCGCCGGGCCGCCCTGGGATTGGCCCGCACCTTTCAGAATATCCAGCTCTTCGGCGGCATGACCGTCCTGGAAAACGTGCTTACCGGCAGGCACCTGAGCCAGCCGGCCGGGGTGCTGACCGCCCTGCTGCCCCTCCCCGGGGTGCGGCGGGTCGAGTCCCAGAACCGGCAGCGGGCCCGAGAATTGCTCGATTTGGTCGATTTATCGGACCGGGATGACTGGCCGGCCGAAGCCCTGGCCTACGGCGAGCAGCGCCGCCTGGAGATCGCCCGGGCCCTGGCCCAGGAACCCAAGCTCCTCCTCCTGGATGAACCCGCGGCCGGCCTCAACCCCCGGGAAACCGAGGACCTCATGGCCCTGCTGGTCAAACTCCGGGACCTGGGCATCACCTTGCTGGTCATCGAACACGACATGAACCTGGTCATGGGCCTGTGCCACCGCATCGTGGTGCTGGACCAGGGCCAGGTCATCGCGGAAGGCCTCCCCCAGGATATCCGGCGCCACCCCCGGGTCATCGAAGCCTACCTGGGGAAGGAAGAGGATAATGAAGGCGGGGGAGGGGGCTAAGGGGAGCGGCCCCTTACCCCCTCCCCCAATCCCTTGATGGGGGGATTTCCCCGGGGGAAGTCGGGGCCCAAAGGCCCCGCTTTCCAGGACCCTCTGCGGGTTGGGAGGGGGGTGGGGGGGAGGGCAGGGATCCGTAGCGCAGGCGTCCCCGCCTGCGGAAGTCCTGGCCTTTCCCCCACAACAACCGCAACCCAGGAGGAACTCATGGCGATCTATGACAGGGAAGCGGAGCAGATGGACCGGGCCGAGCTGGCCCAGTTGCAGTTGGAGCGTCTCCAGGCCACCCTCACCCGGGTTTATAAGAACGTCAAGTTTTACAAAAAAAAGTTCGATGCCATGGGCTTTCTGCCGGAAGACTGCCTGGCCCTGGAGGACTTGCGCCGCCTGCCCTTCACCACCCGCCACGACCTGGCCCGGGCCTATCCCTACGAAATGTTTGCGGTGCCTTTGCGGGAGGTGGTGCGCATCCATTCCTCCACCGGCAGCCCCGGCAACCCCATCGTCATGGGCTACACCGCCCGGGACCTGAGGCATTGGGCCCGGCTTGCCGCCCGGGTCCTCACTGCCGCCGGAGTGGACCGGGACGACGTGGTCCAGGTGACCCTGAGCTATGGCCTGCTCACCAGCGCCTTCGGCCTGCATTACGGGGTGGAGCTTTTGGGGGCCTCGGTCATCCCCACCGGCCCCGGAGGCACAGCCCGGCAGGTGCAGATCATGCGGGATTACCGCACCACCGTGCTCATCAGCACCCCGGGGTACGCCCTGGTCATCGCCGACCAGTTGGAAAAAGCGGGGATGGATGCCAAAAATCTCTTCCTGAAGGTGGGCCTGTTGGCCGGGGAGCCCTGGACCGAGGAGCAGCGGGCGGACATCGAGTCCCGCCTGTTTCTCACCGCGCTGGACAATTACGCCCTCTCCGAGGCCATGGGGCCGGGGGTGGCCGGGGAATGCCGGCACCGCCTGGGCATGCACCTGAACGAAGACCATTTTCTGGCGGAAATCATCGACCCGGCCACAGGCTCGGTGCTCCCCCCCGGCGCCACCGGGGAGTTGGTCCTCACCACCATCAGCCGGGAAGCTACCCCCCTGGTGCGCTTTCGCACCGGCGACCTCACTTCCCTCGATTCCGCCCCCTGCCCCTGCGGCCGCACCCTGGCCCGGATCAGCCGTATCGCCGGCCGCACCGACAACGTGGTGGTGGTCAAGGGCATCAACATCTTCCCGGAGCGGGTGGGGCAGATCCTGGCCGCGTTTTCCGGGGAGGAACCCGCCTACCAGTTGGTCCTGGGCACGGAAGGGAATCTCGACTTCCTGGAGGTCCGCATCGAAGTGCGGGAAGGCCTGTTTTTCGACAAAATGACCCTCCAGCGGGAACTGGTTCACAAACTGTCCCACAAACTCTCCCAGGGCATCGGCGTCACCCCGAGGGTGAAGCTGGTGGAGCCCCACTCCATCCGCCGGGACCAGGAAACCTCGCCCTTGGTGGTTGATTTGCGCACTTAGCTTTGTTAGCATGTGATTATTACAACCGAGACGATCCTGAAAAACCGTGACTCGATCTTCGCCGCCGAAAGACCCCGGAAGCAAAAAAAGCCCGGTGGCACAGGTGTCCTCACCTGTGCAGTCTTTTCAGGTCACCCGAAGAAATCTGCCCCATTTTAAGGAGCCTGGCCGGGTTTACTTTCTCACCTGGCGCAGCCGCCCTGGTCAAAGTTTGTCTCCTGCCGAACGCAAGATAGTATTGGCGGCCTTGATGCATTATAATGACCACAAATGGAAGGTTTATGCTGCAGTTACTTTGCCTGATCATGTGCATCTCCTGGTGCAACCCTTAACCCATCCCGATGGCGGAGTTTACAATCTCACCGAGGTCATCCACAGTGTCAAAAGATTCAGCGTCCATCAGATTAATAAAGGCCGGGGCGCCAAGGGCTCCATCTGGCAGGATGAACGTTATGACCGCATTGTGCGGGATGAGGTGGAATTTTTGGAAAAACGGAACTACATCAGAAATAATCCGGTGAAGGCCGGCTTGGCCCCATACCCTGAAGATTACCCCTGGCTTTATGAGAGGACCTGATAAAGACGCACAGGTGAGGACACCTGTGCCACCAGGCTCTTCTGCTTATTGATGCCTTGCTTTGTTCTAACGAGCCTGTTAGTATGTGATGTGAGAATAAAAAAATCATTAAGATTCTTATTCTATTAAACATACCTAATCTGACAATGTTTACAGAGATTCACCTAATAGAAAAAACTTTCAATATCAATCAGACCCGGTGGCACAGGTGTCCTCACCTGTGCAATATTTAAACGTTAGATTATTCCATGGCTTTTAGTTAATGATATATTTGTCAGTGTCATCTTGTGAAGCAGAAAAATTAATTTCGATGACTTTTTAACATATTAGCCTTTTTATTGGAGGTTAACATGATTTCCAAAGGCTTATATTCTTTGTTTTTTTTATTGATATTGTCAACAATAATATGCTTTTCGGAAGGATGGGCTCAAACAGATTGTGAGTCTTTGAGACAACAACTAGTACAAGTACGAACAGAATTTGGAGAAATAGAGGCACGATGGAAAAATTTGCCGCCAGGCAAAGAAAAAGAGAGATTAGAAGCACAATTACATAAATTAGATGACAGAAGACTCAAAATTAGACAGAAACTTAAGGACTTAGGTTGCAATGGTCGATTTCCTTGGTGGGTTATTGTTGCTATTGTAATTGCAATTGCATCAATTTCGGTCGTTTTGATAAATTTGAGAAAGGGACGACAAAAACGGCCACCACGGCCAAAAGAACCGGATGAAGAACCTGGTGCAAAAGAATTTTTCATTCTTCCAATAAAGGACCCTGTAGTCTTAGCTGCTATTATATCTGCAATTACATCAATTATTGTTGCTTTAATAGGTTTAGTAAGATGATAAGAGTATGAATTGCCAGTATAAAATTACTGCTTCAGAATATTTTGCAAAGGTATTCCTAATGCCATTGGATTTAGAGATACAAAAATTATGATATCAAAACAAGCCAAACTTGATACTTATGCGCCCCTCATGGAATGAATACTTCATGCTCATCGCCAAGCTGGTGAGCACCCGGAGCACCTGCAACAGCCGGCCCACCGGCGCGGTCCTGGTGAAGGACAAGCAGATCCTGGCCACGGGCTATAACGGCAGCATGCCCGGCGCGCCCCATTGTCTGGAGCAGCTTATGGCGGACGGCAGCCCCTATTGCCACCGCCGGGCCCTGAACGTGGCCGACGTGGATAAATACAACTTCTGCCGGGCCTCCCACGCCGAGGCCAACGCCATCGCCCAGGCGGCCAAATACGGCATCGCGGTCCGGGGCGCCAGCCTGTATGTGACCCTCGAGCCCTGCTATGTCTGTGTGAAACTCCTGGCCACGGCCCAGATCGAGCGGGTCTTTTTCGAGCTGGCCTACGAGTCCCGGGATGACCTTCGGGACGCCCATTGGCGGGCAGCGGTGGCCGAAGCGGGCTTTCAGGAATACCGGCAGCTTACCGTCTCCCCGGAGGCCTTGGGGTATATCCTCCCCAGCCTCACGGGCATCACCTCCACGAGGCGCCTGCCGGCCACCGAGGGCGCCGGCGAGCAGGGTTTCATCGGCGCGGTGGAGTCGGATTGAAGGGGAAGAGCCAGTGATCAGTGATCAGTGACCAGTAAGCAGTGACCAGAGGCCAGTAATCAGTAATCGGTGATCGGTGATCAGATATATAGCCGTTATACTGGCTGGAGGCGGAGCCCGGCAGAGCTTGGCGGGCACGCGGGTATTTACCCTTTGAAACTGCTTCGTTGCCAAGGAGGTTTCTTGTAGCCGCAAGCTTTAGCTGGCGCCATAACTCCCTGATGGCAAAAGAACGCAGGCTTGAGCCTCGCGGCTACATTTTTGGTTTTTTGAGCCTTAAAGAACTCAACTCCTCAATGCTTTATTTTTGATGTTAAATTAAAAGGTTCTTGCAAAAGTGGTTCAATTTGTCATCCTGAACGAAGTGAAGGATCTCAACCTGATGAAAATACGAGATTCTGCGCGGCGCGCAGAATGACAAATTTTCACAACGTTGAATTTCTGCAGGCTTCTCAGAGGACAAAAGGTTTTTTTTAGCTCACAGCTCACAGCTCACAGCTCATAGCCTAAAGCTGCTCTCAAACCCATGGCCAAAAAAAATCCGGCAAATTCGAACCATTCGAGCAAGAAGAACAAGACCGCCAAAAAGCCGGCGGCCGCGCCCCCGCCGCGCCCC
>JBGSLA010000243.1:0-4881 GCA_041740935.1 Desulfobaccales bacterium
CGGCGGGCGAGCCGGGGCCGGTCCCGGCGGGGGCCCCGCAGCTCGTGCCCACCCCCGGAGTGGGCTCCGTGGAGGAGGTGGCGGCCTTCCTTAAGGTTTTTCCCCGGGACATCGTCAAGACCCTGATTTATGAGACCGACCAGGGTCCGGCGGCCGTGCTCATCCGGGGCGACCACGAAGTAAACGAGGTCAAGGTGAAAAATCTCCTGGGCGCCACCGACCTCATCCTGGCGGGCCCGGCCAAGGTCATGGAGAGCACCGGCGCCGAAGTGGGCTTTGCCGGCCCCCTGGGGCTTACCATCCCCATCTTCGCCGACCAGGCGGTGGCGATTCTTCCCGCCATGGTCACCGGGGCCAACAAAACCGATCACCACCTCACCGGGGTCAATCCCCAAAGGGACCTGAAGTTCACCAAAGTGGCGGATTTGCGCCAGGTGACGGCGGACGACCCTTGCCCCCGCTGCGGCGCGCCGTTGGCTTTGTTAAAGGGCATCGAGGTGGGGCACGTCTTCAAACTCGGCCTCAAATATTCCCAGGCCTTAAACGCCAAATTCCTCGACGCCGAAGGTTTGGAGCAGCTTATTTTCATGGGGTGCTACGGCATCGGAGTGAGCCGCATCGTGGCAGCAGGCATCGAGCAGGGCCACGACGAGGACGGCATCATCTGGCCCATGGCCCTGGCCCCCTTTCAGGTGGGCCTGGTGCCCATCGCCATCAGCGACCCGGCCACCTGGGAAACGGTGAACCGCCTCCACCAGGACCTGGAGGCCGCGGGGATTGAAGTCCTCCTGGACGACCGGGACGAACGGCCGGGGGTCAAGTTCAAGGACATGGATCTCTTGGGCCTGCCTCTGCGGATCGTGGTGGGGCCCAAGACCCTGGCCGCCGGCCAGGCGGAAGTGCGTCAACGACGGTCCAAAGACGTGACCCGGATCGATCTGGACCGGCTGCTGCCTTATATCAAGGACCTGATAGACCAGGAACTCCATGAATAGAATCATCCGCCTCCAAGACATTGAAAACGAAGTTTTTAAGCACCATCCTGAGGCGGACACCTCGGTAATCCAAAAAGCCTACGTTTTCTCGGCCAAAGCCCACGAGGGACAGACGCGTCTGTCCGGCGAACCTTACCTGTCCCACCCCCTGGAAGTGGCCTACCTCCTGGCCCAGATGGGTCTCGGGCCCATCACCGTGTCCTGCGGCCTGCTCCACGACGCGGTGGAGGACACCGACACCAGCCTGGACGACCTGGATGAATTTTTCGGGGAAGAGGTCACCGACATTATCAACGGGGTGACCAAAATCGGTCAGTTGGTCTTTGGCGACAAGACCACCCAGCAGGCCGAATACATCCGCAAGATGGTCCTGTCCATGTCCCAGGACATCCGGGTGCTGCTGGTGAAGCTGGCCGACCGGGTCCACAACATGCGCACCCTGGGCTACATGGAGGCCAAGAAGCAGCGGCGCATCGCCCGGGAAACCCTGGACATTTACGCGCCCCTGGCCGGCCGCCTGGGCATGTTCCGCCTCAAGGCCGAACTGGAAGACCTGGCCTTTTTTTATCTCGAACCCGAGGCCTATAAACAGATCCAGGAAGGTTTGGCCCTCAAAAAGGGGGAGCGGGAGAAATACATCGAAGAAATTTGCCAGCGCCTCAGGGAAAAACTGGAGGAGCACGGCCTGCAGGGCGAAGTCAGCGGCCGCATGAAGCACATCTTCAGCATCTACCGCAAGCTCCAGGCCCAGCAGCTCACCCTGGAGGAGCTGCACGACATCCTGGCCTTCCGCCTCGTGTTAACTACCGTAAGCGAGTGCTATGAGGCCCTGGGCGTGGTCAACAACCTCTTCCGGCCGGTGCCCGGACGCCTCAAAGACTACATCGGCATGCCCAAGGCCAATTACTATCAGTCGATTCACTCCACGGTCATCGGTCCCTACGGCGAACGCATGGAAGTGCAGATCCGCACCCAGGAGATGCATCGCATCGCCGAGGAGGGCATCGCGGCCCACTGGAGCTACAAGGAAAAAAAGCCCTTCAAGGTCAAAGACGCCCAGCGCTTCGCCTGGCTGCGGCAGCTGGTGGACCTCCAGACCGAGCTGAAGACGCCGGAGGAATTCCTGGAGGGCATGCGCCTGGAACTTTTTCCGGATGAGGTTTACATTTTCACCCCCCAGGGCGAGATCAAGGAACTCCCCCGGGGGTCCACCCCGGTGGATTTTGCCTACGCCATCCATACCGAGGTGGGCAACACCTGCTCCGGGGCCCGGGTCAACGGCCGCATGGTGCCCCTGCGCTACGAGCTCCACAACGGCGACACCGTGGAAATCATCACCAACCCCAACCAGCGCCCCAACCGGGACTGGCTCCAGTTCGTCAAAACCTCCAAGGCCCGTCACAAAATCCGCCAGTGGCTCAAGGCGGTGGAGCGGGAGCAGAGCGTCGGCCTGGGGAAGGAACTCCTGGACCGGGAGTTGCGCAAAAGCGGCGCCAGCCTGCAGAAGCTGCTGAAGGACGGGGATGACCTGAAAAAGGTGGCCCAGGATCTCTCCTTTCACCGGGTGGATGACCTGCTGGAAGCCATCGGGCACGGCAAACTCTCCCCCGGTCAGGTGGGCGGCCGCATCCAGCGGATTCTCTTTCCCGTGGCGGAAGAGCAGACTCCCGATGAGGAAGCGGAGGTGCGCCCCCCCAAGGAGGCCGGCCCCATCCGCATCAAGGGGCTCCAGGACCTCCTGGTCAAGCTGGCCAACTGCTGCCAGCCCATTCCGGGCGACAAAATCACCGGCTACATCACCCGGGGCAAGGGGGTCACCATCCACCGCAGCGACTGCGCCTATCTGGCCCGCACCGAGTCCTTCCGGCAGATTCCGGCGGAATGGGACGGCCATCCCACCGACCTGTTCCCCACCAACATTCAGGTGGTCACCGTGGACAAGCCGGGACTTCTGGCCGACATCTCCAGCGCCCTGAAATCGGCGGAGGTGAATGTCACCAAGGCCTCAGTGGCAACCACTGCAGATAACCGGGGCATCGCCAATTTTACCGTGCAGGTGGCCGATCAGCACCACCTGGACCGGGTGTTTGCCGCGCTCAAACGCTTAAGGGAAGTGATTTCGGTGCGAAGGGTGATAGTCTGAGGGGTTACATCGGGATATAAGGGGGGACAAGGGCGTCGGCCCCTTCGCCCCCCTGAAAAAAATCTTGCCTCAAGCCGGCTTCACCACCAGGCCGGAGCGCAGGCAGCGGGTGCAGACCCGGATATAGCGGACGGTTCCCTGCTGCAAGGCCCGGACCCGGCGCAGGTTCGGCTTCCAGCGCCGCTTGGTGTGGTTGTTGGCGTGGCTGACATTATTGCCCACTTGGGGCCGTTTGCCGCAGATATCGCAGATGAAGGCCATGACGTGTGCTCCTTTTTGCAAAATATTTATGTAACCCAAATTTTTGAAAAAAGCAAAAAGATGTGGAAAAAATTTTTCGCAAGCTTCGGGGTGGGCCTGCTGGTTTCGGCTATTTTGCTGATGGGGGTCCAGCTTGGCTCGGCTGAGCCCCTGACCTATGCCCAGGAGGCCGCCCTGTTTTCCCTGGCCGATCTCGATCAGGTGGATAAGTCTCCCAAGCGGGTAGTGGTGGAAATCCACGCCTCATCTACCCCGGAACTGAATTCCTTCCACCGTCTGCTGCCCCAGGCCTGGTCAATGGTGCGCAATTTTTATGCCCGGATGGGGGTACTGGTGGAAATGGTCCCCGGGGGGCCTGCGCCGGGAAAGCTCGAGGCCGGCAAGCGTCTGCGCTTCGAGGCCTTGACCCATAAAGCATGGCTGGCCGCCACCTTCAAGGCCTTTCAGGTGGCGCCGCCCTTCCGCCTGCGGTTTTTGGCGGTCTGCCAGGATAAATACGCCTTCGCCCATCTGAATCTTTCCACCATCCATCTGGACTACCGACGTTTTCGCGATGATATTTGCGGCGCCGAGCCCAAAGAAGCCCGATACAGCCCCGAGCGCCTGGCCAACCTGATTATTCATGAATTGGGGCATCTGTTCGGCCTTTACCACGCCCACGAATTCGTCAACGATCCCATCGGCGAGTTTTTGTCCGACGGCAAAACCGCCAATTTCATGAGCCATTACCTGGTGAAACCGGGGGGTCTGGGTTTTGTGGATTTTCAAAAGCGTCTGGTGCACAGTTACCTGAGCGGCGGCAAGGTCTTCCAGCAGTACCGCCAGGTGGACTTCGACCCTTTGCGCTATCTGGAACTCCTGAAGCTGCACAACCGCTACCAGGAGCCCGAACCGGACAAAACCACGGAAAGGCGGTGATGTGGGCCGCCCGGCGCCTCGAATTCTCCTGGTCAAACTGAGCTCCCTGGGGGATGTCATCCATGCCCTGCCCACCCTCGAGGCCCTGAGGGCCCTGTACCCCCGGGGACGCCTGGTGTGGCTGGTGGAGGAGGCCCAGGCGCCGCTGGTGGCTGGACATCCGGCCCTGGATGAGCTCTGGGCTGTTCCCCGGATACGTCCGGGGAAAAAAGGCGCCGCGGTGGACCTGCAAAAAATGAGGCAGATGGCCCGCCGCGTCCGGGCCGAACCGTTTGATCTGGTGATCGACCTCCAGGGGCTCCTCAAAAGCGCCCTGTGGGTGGCTTTGGCCCGGAGCGCCAGGAAATTGGGCTATGACCGCACCCGGGAGCTGAGCTGGCTGGCCCTGACGGAACGGCTTGCGCCCTTTGACCCGGAAGCCCACGCAGTGTACCGCTGTCTCAACCTGGCCCGGTATCTGGGCGCGCTGGCCGGCCCGCCCCGTTTCCGGTTCGGCCTGCCCCTTGACGAAGATTTGGGCCCTTTGATCCCGGCGGCCACGGGGCGGCCCCTGGCGGTCCTGCA
>JBGSLA010000244.1:0-28087 GCA_041740935.1 Desulfobaccales bacterium
ATCCCTGGGGGCGCCGGTGGAGCGCGGCCAGGTGCTTTTTGAGGTGGCCCCGCCTGCTGGGCAAAAACCGCAGCCATATGCAGGGCCGCCATGGACCCGGCGTCGAACAACCCCAGAAGCTTCTGGCGCAGCGCGGCCAGGGCCTCCACCCCGCCCACCGCGGTCTGGGGCGTGAATGACCCCTGATACGTCTGGTTTTCATTGAGATGATGGACCGTGGCGGTGAACAGGCCGTTTTCGTCCAGCTTAAAGGTGATGGCGAATTTATGGTGGCCCTCCGGTTTGGGCTCCATGGGGCCAAGCGTCACGGTGCCGATGAAGGTGTTCTCGTAGCAATAGGTCCCTTCTCCCTGATAGACCCGGACGTCGATATGGGAGGAAGGCCCGGCATTGGTGTAGTTGTCGTCGCTGATATTGATGGGAATGGCCGAGCTCCGGGGGATGATGCGGGAAAAAATGTCCCGCTGCACCGCCACCCCGAGGGCGTGCTCGGTAATCAGGCCGAAGGTGTACTCCTGATCGGCTTCGGGGTTGATCAGGCCGCTGGCCTCGGAGCGTTGAATATCAAAGGGGCCGGGGTTGGGAGTGTGCCGCAGGGCCACGGCCGCCGCGCCCCGGGCCACCACCTCGTCGGGATTCACATCGGCCCGGATGAAGCTTTCATCTTTCTGAAAGTAATCGAGGAGCATTTCCCGCACCCGGGGAATCTTGCTGGAGCCGCCCACCAGGAGAATGGCGTCCACATCTTCCCGCTTCAGGCCCCGGTCCTCTTCGGCAATTTTGATGGCCTGGTCCACGCACCCCAAGGACCGGGACAGAAACCCCTGGATCAACTCCTCGAATTTTGCCCGGGTCAGCATGAGTTGCTGCGGCTGCTGTCCAGGATCGAGGATGCCCATCAGGGGCAGGGTGGCCTGGGTCTCGGTGCTGAGGCGCTTTTTGGTCTCCTCGGCCCTGAGCAGGATCTTGGCTTCGGCCCATTGATTTCCCCTGAGGGGTATATGGTGGCTGGTCTGCAATTCCTCCAGGGCCCACTGCAAAATGGCCTTGTCGAAGTCGCCGCCCCCCAGCCGCGGGTCGCCATGGGTGGCCAGGACCTGGACGTTGCCCTCCTGCACCTCGATGATGGACACGTCGAAGGTGCCGCCCCCGAGATCGTACACCAGATAGCGTTTGCGTTGGGGGTCAAACTGATCCAGCCCATAGCAAAAGGCCGCGGCGGTGGGCTCGGAGATGAGCTGGCGGGGATACAGGCCGGCCATCAGGGCCGCCTCTTTGGTGGCCCGCTTCTGGGGCTCCTTGAAGTAGGCGGGCACGGTGATCACCGCATCCCAGAGCTCCTCGCCGAACTCGGCCTCGGCCACCTCCTTCATCTTCATCAGGATAAAGGCGCTGATCTCCTGGGGGGTGAAATCCCCTTCTCCCAGGCGCACCCGGGCCATTTCCCCCATTTCCCGCTTGATCTCCATGATGGTGTTCCTGGGGTCCACGGCCAGATTTTCCTTGGCCACCCGCCCCACCACCACCCGGTTGTACTGCGGATCCAGGCTGACCACCGAAGGAACCGTGGGCGCGTCGCCCTCCTGCCGGTTGGGAATGATCTCCGCCTGCTCCGTATATCGGTTGTAAACCGCCACCGCGCTGTAGGTGGTTCCCAAATCGATGCCAATGACCCGATGCAGCCTTTCGCTCATGCTCCTTCCCCTTACGTCAATCAGGATGCCGTCATTTCGGCGCAGCCAGGATGACCCCGGCCGGCCGCACCACTACCTCGCCCACCCGATAGCCGGGGTGGTCCAGCGCCAGGACGACCCCGGCCTCCCCCTTGGCGTAACCCGTGCAGGACATGCGCCGCGGGTCGAAGTTTTCCCCCACCTGCGCCTGGAACTCTTCGAAGCCCAGCCCCTGGATGGCCAGCGCCAGGGCGTTGATCACCGGTTGCAGGTGCTGGCGCATTTTGGCGTCGCGCTTGGGATGGAGCTTGCGGTGCATGTGGCGCAGGGAATCCAGCCAGGGCGCCATGGCCTTGAAGGAATCCAGGGCCGCCAGGGCCTTGCGCTGGCCCAGGAGGTCGCGTCGCAGGGCATCGATCTCCCGGCCGTGGGTCAGGTTCAGGGCGTTCACTTCCTGGCGGAGCTGCTCCGTGAGCCGGAGGTGGTCCTGTTGCCTCTCCTCCAGGGCCTTGAGCCGGGAGAGCACCTCCACCATGTCTTCCGCCAGCTCCTCCAGGGTGTCCTCCCTGGGGTCCCGCTCCCGGGGAGCGGCGGCGAGGTCGGGGGGCTGGCCCCCCTTAAGCAGGGCCGCCAGAGAGGCGCTCAGCCCGGTGAAATTCAGGGGGTCGTCTCCGGAGGCGCTCTCTTCTCCAGGGGGGACTGCGGCGGCGGGCTCCCCGGTCAAGGTCTCGGCCTCTTCCCCGGCCGGGGCGTCGGGGTCGCCGGAGTGCCCGGCCGGTGGTTTTTCAGCCATTGCTGCTCTCCCTCACGAAAAAGACGCCGCCCCATCAGGGCGGGCCTCGACTAATCTTTTCTTAAGGCAATTCTCCCACCGGCCGGCGGCGCTCAGCGCTCCGGCTCCTCTTCAGAAGCCTCGTCGGGCGGCCGGGGTTCCGGTCCGTCCACAGAGGGATGATAGGTGAAATCGCCGGAAAAATCGGTCCGGGTCAGGTCGCTCGGGTGATAGACCGGCTCGCCCCGCAAGGCCAGGAAGTCCGCCACCTCCCGCCGGAGCAGGGCCAGGGCCAGCCGATTGTCAAAGAACCAGTCAGGCGCCGCGTCAGCCAATTTGAGCAGCTCCAGGGGCGGCGTGCGGCGATCATAGGTGAGGCGCGACTCGGGGCTCAGCAGGGGCAACTGGTTGAGTTCGTTGATTTCTTCCTCCAACTGCCGGGCCCGGTCCCGGAGGGCGTAATAATCCGGCAGCATACTCAGGGCCCGTTGTTCGAGGCGGGTGCGCTGCTGGGCCTCCAGGTCCGTTCGGTTCAGATCGGGCAATTCGGCATAGACCTGGCCGAGCTGTTGGTCGATGCCTCTCTTTTCCTGGGTGAGCCGACCGGTGATCTCAGCCTTGATTTCCCGGATTTCTTCGGTGCTGGCCCAGGGATCAAGCCCCAGGCGATGATACAGAGTGTATCGGGGAATCGGCAGAGGATAGTCGAACATTGCTGGCTCCCGTGGGCAGGAAAATGGAGTTGCCTGGCGCCGGGCGACCCAACTCACAGATTAACCCCGGGGTGCGGCGAGCCTTTGGGCGAAAAGGCGCCCTGCCTGCCGGACCCCGGCTCCACTTCTCAGGAGGAGAGATTCCCCTTGATCGGCCACGACCAAAAAACTGCGGGGCATGTTAGCACAAAGTTAGCCCTTGCAACAGAGGCCTGTGCAAAATACCGTTTTCGGTTTGCAGTTCTTGATTTTCGGTAAAAATTAATAAGAAAAACAGGGTGATAGATAGTTCGTTGGTTTCATCTCAATCCGAACGTGGAATTAAACCATCAGATCGGAAGGAGACAGCCATGAAGCGGCACCAGACCAAACATCCAGGGGTTTTCCACCGTGAAGCCGAGCGCCTCGGCGGACGGGGGCTGGAACGGGTCTATTACATTGTTTTAAGAAGGACAGCGAGGTCATTGAAGAAAAGGTCGGCAGGCAGTTTGTGGACGATATGACCCCGGCGCAGCACCTGGTTTAATTACCATCTTTTCATCAATCACCCAAAAAAATTTTCTCGGTATAACCGTTAATCACTCATTCCTTAATCTCAATTCCGAGGTCTTTCAAGATGGCGCCTTTGACCCGGCTTAAGGCGGTCAGGCTGATATTGTAGTTGACTACCGAGCGGGCGTACTCCCGGGCTGCGGTGGCCAGCAGGTCCTGGGCCCGGAGCAGTTCTTCGTTGGTTTTCTGGCCCAGTTCGAACCGGGCGTTTTCACTTTCCACCACCCTTTCCGCGGCAACTTTGGCCTTCTGGGTGGTGGGTATTTCCTTTTGAGCCAGGTTGACTTCCCGGATCGCCAGACTCACTTCGGTGACGATCTGGTCTTTAATCCGTTGGGCTTCCGTGTTTGATTGGTCATACTCCAGGGAGCGCTTGGCATATTCAGCCTTGGAGGCCCGATTCCCTAAAGGATATTCGAATTCGAGGGAGGCCAGCCAGCTATTGTAGGCATCGCCATAGACCGTATCCAGGGCCCTGCCGGGGTAGGTGCCCAGGCCGTTTTTGGTCAGGCGGAAGGCCGCGTCCAGCTTGGGCAGGCGATTGTGCCGGGCCAGATCTTTGCGGCTCTGGCTGACGCTGACCACTTTCTGGGCGCGCTCCAGTTCCGGCCGGTTTTTCAGGGCGGCGGCCACGGCCTCATTCAGATCAAACTTACCTGGAGCCATAAGGGGTTTGGTCAGGGGGATGATTTCCGGCAACTCTTCAGGCAGGCTTAACAGGAGCTTCAGTTGGTCGGAGATGGATTTTACCCGGGTGTGGGCCCTCAGCAGATCGGCCCGGCGGAGCTCCACTGCGGTCAGGGCCCGGTCGGCGTCCAGTTGCGTGGAGAGGCCTCGTTGCATCCGCACACTTTCGCGCCGGTAAAGCTCTTCGGCCATGGCCAGGGTAAGGTTGGCGATATGTTCAAATTCCCGTTCCAGGACCAGCTGCCAATACCCCTTGCCCACTTCGGCCACCACGTCCATAACCGTCTGCCGGAACTCCTCATTGGTGATATCCACGGTGAGCTTGGCGACTTTGATGAGAGTGCGGTTGTTTCGATCCCAAAAGCCCT
Organism: Desulfobaccales bacterium; assembly: GCA_041740935.1. GTDB lineage: Bacteria > Desulfobacterota > Desulfobaccia > Desulfobaccales > 0-14-0-80-60-11 > JBGSLA01. The sequence continues at coordinate 4,766 of JBGSLA010000244.1, forward strand.
TTAACAGGGGCTGGGTGGCCTCCACCACCAGACGCGAGGTGGCCTGCGGATCCGGCACCACATACAGGCTGTTGCTGTTCAAACGGTCTATTTCCTGGTAAACCGAGACGGTGGCGCCGGAGGGCAGAAATTTCTTGGCTCCAGACCGTAAAAACCACTTATTCTCGAGGAGGACGTCTTCCCTGAGGGTGCCGGTATCCAACAGGCTATTGGTGGGCCGGTTCACCCGACCGAGATTTCCGGATGAGAAAACGGAGGAGTCATACACCGCTTCCGCGGCTTTGAGGTCCTGGGAGGCTTTCTGGGGGTTATAGGAGTTCACCTGAATCTTTTGATTGCCCCTCAGGGCCTGGTCAATGGCGTCGAACAGGGATAATCTGGCAGGGGCTTCGGGCCGTTCCGGTTTTATCCGGGTTGGCGGGGTCTCAACCGGCGGGGGAGCCAGGGCCTTCTCATCGGTCCCCTTTTGATACAAGATGGTGGTGGCTGGGCGAACCGCCGCCTCACGAGCTTCACATATGAAGGGAAAGAGGAGCAGACATCCCAGCATGGCAAGGCAGTAAGCCGTGATCAACCTGAGGTGTCGGCGCCTCATGAGTCGCCCACCCGGTCGGTCAGGATGTTGGCGGAGCCGCCAAGATTAAGGTTTGCGAAGTGGTTGAACATGGTTAGCTCCCAAGGAGGGTGAAAGGCCGTGCTATTTTACTGAGATTGCCTGGGAATTCGGAAACCTGATGATTACTCGTTGCCCGGCTGGACGCCCTTTGGGGTTGGCTATTTCCAGACGGACCCGCAAGGTGTCGCTGGCCGCCTTCGACACCGCAGACACAAAACTGATGCGCCCCTCGATGCCCTCGCTCAACCCCTGAGTTCCGGGGCCAGGGAACAGGACCTCGGCGGCATCCCCCGGCTTCAGAGGTTGCGCCACCGGCAGGGGGGCGATGACATCTATCCACAGAGGTTCAACCTTGACCAGCCGGATGGCCGGCTTCAGGGGTTGGGGGGATTCCCCCGGCTCGATGGAGACCTCCTCCACCCGGCCGTGCAGGGGGCTTACCAGGCGCATCCGTTCAATATCGGCCTTGACTTCTTCATATTTGGCCCGGTCCTGTTCATGCTCAAATTTGGCCAGTTGCAGGGAAAGCCCGGCAATTTTGACATTCAGCCGGGCGTGCTCCACTTCCCAATCCGTGGCTGCCCCCTTCTTTTTGGCGCCCTCGATCTTTTTGAGGTCTTCCTCTTTTTGGAGCAGGTCGGCCGCCGCGGCTTCGATGCGGGTCCGGTTGGTGGCCTTGGCTTTCAATTGCAATAACTGCAGTTGTTCAACCCTGTCGTCCTGATTGGCGAGCAATTGTCCGGCCTTGACCAGGTCGCCTTCTTTTACCAGGACCTCAGCCACCCTGCCGACGCGAACAAAAGATAACTCGATATCGGCGCTGGGTTTGGTGACGGCCTCGATCTCCATGCCGTAGCAGGGCCAGAGGCCGAGGCTCCAGAGGATAACCAGCAGAAACGGCGTCAGACAGCAAACGATCTTGGTTCGCATAAAAAGTTCTTTCCTATGCCCGTTCAAGCAAATGCACATTGAGATAAAACAACCTAACCTCTGAAGAAAATTATTTTTTTTCATTTTTTTACCGAAACCCGAAAACCGAAAACCGAATTATTCCGTCCGGCCGGAAAAGGCCATGGCTTCGTCCAGGGATTCGTCAAATTTCAACAGGTCCCGGCGCATCTGGAAATGTTGGCGCTCCGCCATTCTTTGGGCCAAGCCGGCCAGCAGGTTTCTCACTTTGCCCCGGGAATCAGCATCGTATTTCAGGCCCCGGCGCGCCAGCCAGCCCCCGGGGCTGGATAAAAAGGCGGCCAGAATGTCGTCTTCCAAGGATGCGAAGCTTTCATAGGTGCCCGGATCTCCCTGACGGCCGCAGCGCCCGAACAGCTGGCGATCGATGCGCCGGGCTTCGTGGCGTTCGGTGGCGATGACGTGGAGCCCCCCCAGTTCCCTCACCCCCGGGCCCAGGATGATGTCGGTGCCCCGGCCGGCCATGTTGGTGGCCACGGTGATCTGCCCCCGCTGCCCGGCCTGGGCGATGATCTCGGCCTCTTCCTGGTCCTGGCGGGCGTTGAGCACCCGATGGGGTAAATCCGCCTGGGTGAGAAGCAGACTTAAGTGCTCGGACGCGGCCACCGAGCGGGTGCCCACCAGCACCGGCCGCCCCCGCCGGTGCAGATGGCCGATCCTTTCCACCACCGCCTGCCATTTTTCTGCAGCGGTGGGGAATACCTGAGATGGCCAGGCTTCACGGGCCAAGGGCCGGTTGGTGGGGATGCACAAAACCTTGAGTCGGTAAACATCCCAGAGTTCATTGGCCACTTCCCGGGCGGTGCCCGTCATGCCGGCCAGGTGGAGGTAGCGTCGAAAAAACCGCTGGTAGCTGATGCGGGCCAAAGTTTCATTCTGGGCGGTGATTTCGCAGCCTTCCTTGGTTTCGATTAACTGATGCAGGCCCCGCTCCCAGTGCCGGTCGGCCATGACCCGGCCGGTGTACTCATCCACGATCTGGACCTGGTTCTCCCTTACTAAGTATTCTTTGTCCCGGGAAAACAGGTGTAGAGCCACCAGCGCCTGGCGCGCCAGCTCCTCCCGCAGGATTTTCCGGGTCCAGAGGCCACCCCAGGGCGTTGCCGCTTCTTCCAGGCGGGCTTCGCCTTCCTCCGTGAGTTCCAGGGTCTTTCTTAATGGATCAAGAGTAAAGTCGGCCCCCTGTTCCAGCCGCCGGGCCAGCTCCAGGGCCTGACGGTAAACCTCGCCCTCAAAGGTCTGGTCCCCGCGGCCGGCGATGATCAGGGGGGTGCGGGCTTCGTCGATGAGCACGCTGTCCGCCTCATCGATGATGGCATAAAACAGGCCCCGAAGGCACAACCTTTCCAGGCGGGTGTCGGCCCCGTAAAGCCGCTCCAGCCGCACCTTGATCTGCCCCGGGTGGCGGCCCATGACCAGCCGGTCTTTCAGATAATCAAAGGTCAGTTCCTTGTTGGTGCAGTAAGTGATATTACAGAGGTAGGCCTGACGGCGCTCCGCCAGGCTCATCCCCTGGGTCACCACGCCGACCTTGAGGCCCAGGGCCTCATAGATGGGACCCATCCATTCGGCGTCCCGCCGGGCAAGGTAGTCGTTCACCGTGATGATGTGGACGGGAATCCCGGCCAGGGCGGCGGTGGCCGCGGGCAGGGTGGCTACCAGGGTTTTACCTTCCCCGGTCTGCATCTCGGCCACCATGCCGTTGAGCAAAACCCAGCCCCCCAGCACCTGGACATCGAAATGGCGCTGGTCCAGCCGGCGGTGGGCAAACTCCCGGACCAGGGCGAAGGCCTGGGCCACCGGGTCAAAGGCCAAACCCTCGGCCCGGAGCCGCCGCCTCACTGCCGCGGCTTCCTGCTTGAGCCTTTCTTCGCTTTGGGGTCTCAGGGGTTCGCCCAATTCGCTGACCCGGGCCACAATGGCCTGAAATCGCTCGGGGCGGGCCTGCCAACGCCTGGTGGCATTGCCGAAGGCGCTGAGGAGCCACCGGTCCAGGGAGGATTCCTCCGGACCTCGGCGTTCCGGGTAAAAGACCTGGGCGATGCCGGGCGATAAAGAAAGGCTAGACATTAAAACGCCTCAACAGCAACTGGCGCACGGTGCGGTACCATTGCAGGCCCAACGGCATGGAACCGTGGTCAAAGCGGACATACACCCGCCCGCCGATGCACACGCGCGCCACCGGTTCCAGGGGTTCCAGATCCACCTGGAAAAGGTTCTCGAAAGTCTTGAGGCCGTCCTGGTCCCGGGGATCAATGGGGACCTCGCCGCCCCCGATGGTGCCTAAGACCGTGCTCGGCAGCCGTTCCTGGGCCCCTGGAACCACCCGTTTGACCGAGGCCGGTATGACCGCCTCCACCTGAGAGGCCAGCCGGATCTTGACGCCCCGATGGCGCTGACGCATGAGGTCAATGTCCGACTGGGGCACCACCACCCTCACCGTGGGTTGGGCCGCGTTCAAGACGTATCCCAGGAGATCGCCCTGTCTGACAAAACGGCCCGGCAGGTCCTGGGCCTGGGGCAGAATGAACACGCCGTCGCCGGGGCTCATGATGGTCAGGGCCGCCTGCCGTTCTTTCGCCCGGGCCAGGGCCGCCCGGATTTGGGCCAGTTCCTCCTGGACAAGACCGGCCTGGACGCCCTCCAGGGCGGCAACCTCGGCGTAGTAACGGACTTCCAGTTCCCGGAGCTGCGCCTCCAGAGCCCTGATATTGGCGGCCAGCAACGGGTCCCGGCAGGTGATGAGCCTCTGGCCTTTGGTCACCTGCCCGTCGGGAGGGGCATTGACTGACTCCACAAAACCTTCGGCGCCGGCCCGCACCAGGGATTCTTCCGGCGCCCAGACCACTCCCTCGGTCCGGGTCCAGGACGGGAAAGGGATAAGAAACAGGAGCAGCAGGACTCCCAGCACCAGTCCCCAGGTGACCAGGGCGGCCCGCCCCCGCTTCTGCCGCAGGGCCGGGCTGGTAAGCACATAGTGGAGCTTTTTATAAACCGGAACCACGAACATACCGCCCAAAGCCCAGAGGGCTAAGAGGATGCCGATGAAAAAAAACTTGCCGGCGATGAAGGTGATAATGGCGAAATACAGGAATAATCGGTACACATAGGCGGCGAGAGAATAGAAAATGAACCAGAAGCGCTCGCCGGGAGACGCATAGGGGGCCTCGGCATCCTTCAAGCCGAAAAGATAGCGTTTAAAAAGATAGCCCCAATAATTCGTGCTGCGCTGAGATAGATTGAGAATCCCCAGCAGGTCCGAAAGAATGTAATAGCCGTCGTAGCGCAACAGCGGGTTGGCGTTGAACAGGACGGTGGAGACGCCGGCGATCAGAATGATGTTGAAGCATATCGAGCGCCAGGTCCCCGGCGACAGATGCAGCCACCAGAACAGGGCCAGGGCAGCCACAAAGAGCTCCGCCATCATACCCGCAGCCCCCACAACCACCCGTTGCCACTTGTCCCGAAAGGCCTGGGCCGAGGAGGCGTCCACATAGGGCACGGGCATCAGCACCAGGAGCATGATGCCCATCTCGGGGACCTCGCCCCCCAGGGCCTTGATGGCATAGCCGTGGCCCAGCTCATGCAAGGCCTTGATTACGGGAAAGACCAGCCACATGATGAGGAGGTTTTGGGCGCTGAGCACGCGATCGAGGATGTCTTCGGTAAGTTCTTGCCAGTGCAGGCCCGCCAGGACTAACGCCGCCCCCACCACCGCCAGCCACAGGAGAATGCCGAAACGGCTGAACAGCGGCCGCACCCAGGGCATGGTCCGGGCCAAAAATTTCTCCGGTTTAAAAAGGGGAAAGCGCAGGGCCAGGGGAGAACGGAGATAGGTCTGCCATTTGGCTTTTTCCGTCCGGGCCTGGCGGCGGAAAAGTTCGGCGGTGTCCGGCGGCACGTCGCAGAGCAAAACGTCGGCGGCGTGCAGTTGGCTCAGCAGGTTCACCATCTCCCCCTGGGTGGGGGCGTCCTCACCGAACTTTTCGGTGGCCTTTGACCAGAGTTCCTCCACGGTCAGACGGCCGTTCATCATGCCGATAACCTGATAAGCCGTGGGATTGAACCGGTAGTAGCGGCCCGCCACATGGTCCTGCAGCACATACCAGAGCTCGCCGCGGTAGTGGTGCCGGTGAATCTGGGCATGCCGGCGCAGGCGGGGTTTGAGGCCGGCCACCCGATACCAGGAGGGACTGAACAAAGACTTGAGCATCAGTGTCTTAGGGCCACAGGGACCAGGCCTTCAAGCGCAGCCAGTCCGTCAGGGAATGGGTCCAGATCCACAGCAGGTTTTGGCGCCCCGCCGCCACCTTGGCGTAGCCTTCCATTCCCGGCCGCAGGCGCTCGGAGGCCTGCTCCAGCTTGGCTTCCACCAGGAAGAAGTTGTGGCCTTCTTTCACGGAAGTGACCGGGGTGACCTTGTCCACCACGATGGGAAGACTGTCGCCGGGCATGGCGGTGAGCACCATCTCCCCCTTCTGCCCGGGCTGGACATAATTGATGTCGCTGTCATCCACCTGGAGCTTCACCCGGTAGGCCTCCAGCGGGGCCACCTCAAAAAGCACCTGGCCGCGCTCCACCGGCGCCCCCAGGGATTGACTGAGATCGCCTTTCACCACCAAACCCTTGAATGGCGCCAGGATGTTCACCCGGACAAGCTGTTCTTCAATAAGGGCCAGTTGGGCCTCCGCTTGCAGACCCTGTTCCCGGTACATATTCATTTTGGCGGCGTCGGCTTCCGCCATGGCCTCCCGGAACCGCAACACTGCCTGTTGCTTCTGGGTAAGCCATTTCTGCCGTTCCACCTTCAGGTCCCGTTCGTCCAGGCGGCACATGACCTGGTTTTCCTGGACCACGTCCCCGGCCCGCACCGGGGCTTCGAAGATATAGCCGTTAAACGGGGCCGGCACGGCGCGCTGGACGGAACCCTCGATGACCACGCTAGCGGCCACCCGATGGTCGCCCTTGGCCAGGGCAAAAAAGAGCACCAGGGCCACCGCGGCCCCGGCGGCCACTTTCCAGGTAAGGTGGCCTGCGGTTATCAGATTTTGCGCCTGGAAGCGCAGGGCATCCCAGATCTTTTTCACCAACAGCCGGTCGTTTTGTCTTTTTTGCTCGAGAATGGGGACCACCAGGGCGGCGACGCCGTCCAGGAGATCCACCGTCGGCGGATCAAAGGGGTTATCAGCGGTGCGTTCCAGGGTCAGGGCGGCATAGCCGTCCCCGTCTTGATCCAGCAGAGGAATGGTGCAGATGGCGGCATCTTCCACCTGCGCCGCCAGCGCGGCATGGGCCTGGAGAATGGCGTCGTCTGTTTCAGGAAGGCTGGGGTAAATTATGATCCGGTGCTGATCGAGACCCTCGTCCATGGCGGCGCCGATGGCCCGAATCAGGTTCAGATCATGCCTGAACTGGGCGGAATGGGACAAGGCCTGCACCTTGACCTGGTCGCCCTCGAGGAAGCCCAGGCTCACCCGATCACAGGCGAGCCGGGAGGCCAGCAGGGTGACGAAGGCGGCGGCTGCGGCCTGAAACCTCTCTTCCTCCAGGGTGGCGGCCGCCAGGTCCAGGACGATGGTCAGGCGCTCCCGGATATCTCGATCTTGGGCAACCTCCCGCCGCAAGACCCAATTCTCCAGCCAGGCCACCCCCCACTGGAGCTGGCGCATGACGGATTGGAGCTCATCTTGAGGGCGGGGGTCTATTTCGAAGGCGACGACGCCGCACAGCAGCCCTCGGGCCCGGACGGGGTAAGCGACGTGCAGCAGCAAGGCCTCAGGGGCGGAGTTGGCATGGGAAGTTTCTTCCTGGGTGACCACACCTTTTCGTTCCCTGAGGACCTGTTCCGAAACCGCAGCCAGGTTCTGGACATCCGGCGCTCCCCGGGGCCACACGGTCACGGGTTGAAAGGGACCCTTCTCCGGGGGGCCCAGGATCACCATAGCTCGGTGGACGCCGCCGAGCAGGCGGCCTTGCAGGATCAGCCAGCTATGACAGAATTCTTCTTCGCCGGCCGCCTCGGTCAGTTGCCGCCACAACGCCGGATCAAGATAGGCCAGGCTGCCTTCTCCAAACCTCAAGCCATCAAGAGGGCGGGAGGTGGGAGGTTTCTCGGCCATGGACAACGCCTTTTGCAGAAATGAGAACTAAGGCGTCAATGCGTCCCTTCGGGAGGGGGCATGGGGGTCGGCGGCTCAACCCGCGCTTCGATGCTCAACTGGCCGAAACGCTTTTCATATTCCCCCATGACATTGTCCAGCAGGATCTTTAAGCGCTTGGCGGCAAAAGGGCTCAAAATAATCCGGTCGCTGAGTTTAACGGTGACCTCTTCCTGTCCGGAAAAAAGGGTGACGTTGGTGCCGAACAAAAGGGTGACTTCCTCCCGGGTGCTGGAGACATTCACCACATTGGCATAGGAGGTGCTCATGCTGGAAGCATCCCATTTTACCCGGGGCACCGCGGCGCCGGTGGTTCGTTCTTCGGTCATCCCTTCCTTGGTTTTGGCCATGCTTATTCTCCTTCCCTAAAAATTCTTTCAGGGGATAGATTAGTACATAGTCTATAGTGAGCAGCAAGACAAGGGGTCATCACCAAGATCGGGGAAACAATGTCCCCGATCCTGTTGTTTTTTTGGGGGAATTTGTTACCTATTCTCCATCCGGAAAGTCCTTTTGTTCCCTCCCCCTTGATGGGGGAGGGCTAGGGTGGGGGCGATGAATATTCGTAATGCCGCCTGGTTGGCTGGCTGCCCCCTCCCCCCAACCCCCTCCCACTTTGGGAAGGGGGGGCCGGATGAGAACTAACCATGCAGTTTTCTCACCGGAAGCTGAACGATCCAGTCGTCGTTATTATCCTTCTTCTGAGCGTCTGCCGCATCCCACTGGGCCGGGTCGAATCTCAACTCGGGGAATAAGGACTTGATCCCGGGCCGGGAAAATTCCCCTTTCGCCTCATCGAACACCATGACCACCCTTTCCTGGGAGGAATGCCTGGTGGCGCTGAGGCTGACGGTCGCCTGCCCCGCCTTATCATGGTTCTGAGAACTCAGGGCGGTGGGAAGGTGGCCCTCGCCCGCCGGCAGAGTCGCTTCCAAACCTCCTGAGGGCAGGGGTTCGAAGCCCGGCACGTGGCCCACATCGCCCAACACCGCGCTCAGCAGGTCCATCGTGCCCACGGCTGGGCTCGACAGAGGCGCGCACATTTCCCCGAGCAGGTCGAAATTGCCCAACTTCGAGTCGGAAGCCGAAGTGCTGTCGGTGAACCAGCCGCGCCCCGCCGCATCCCGATCAGCAAGAATGGTGTTCCCGATGACCTGCCCCAAGACCGGCCCGGAGACGTCCGCGATCCTGAACTGCACCTGCTCCAGGGCCAGGGTGGAGCCGTTAAGTAATCTGTTCCCGTTGTCCTTGGTCCCTGCCGCCATGGGGGCAGGGGACCCGGCCGGGGCCGTGCTGGCGGCCACAGACGCAGTTGTCGGGGCTGAGGCCGCGGAAAGGGGCGAGGTCCCATCCTGCACCAGAGTATTGACACCGGGGCCGCCCAGCAGGGTGTCGGTGCCGGGGCCGCCCTCCAGGTAGTCATCGCCGGGGCCGCCCTTCAGGATGTCATCGCCGTCGCCGCCATAGAGGAAATCGTTTTTCCGGCCCCCCGTCAGGGTGTCGGTCCCGTCGCCTCCCACCAACGTCACCGGGTAATCAGCCATGCCGGCGTTGATGGTGTCATTCCCCGAACCGCCATCAAAAATCACCTCAAAGGCGACCGGCACCGCCGGCACCACCGACTCCACGGTGAGCCGGTCGTTGCCGCCGCCGGTGTTCACCCTCAATGAAGCGGTGGTGTTGCTGAACTCCACCGTGGCCCCGGTGCCGGTACTGGAGAGGCGGTTCGGCCGGAAGGTGAGGGTGTCGGCGCTGTCGCCGAACTGGAAGGTGCGGTTGGCAGTCGTCAGGCTGTCGGTGATAAGTCCGGCGCTCAGGTAAGAGATGGTGGCCCCGTCCACCGTCACCCGGCCGCTGGTGGCATTGGTGAGGGTATGGACCACTTCGGAGACGGACCCGCCGGTGAGCACCAGCTTGTCGATGTCGCCGCTGGCGACGCCGTCGAAGGCGATACCCGCAACCGGCAGGGGATTGCCCTGGCTCCAGTCCACCGTCAGGGTGTCGTTGTCACCCGACCCCTTGATCTTGAAGAAAGGCGCCGTGGCCCAAGGGGCAGTAAAACTCAGACTCTCATTCACATAAACTTCTAAGGCATCACCATTTCTGACCATCCGGAAGGTGTCGGCGCTGCCGTCGCCCGCCTGAGCCCCGGCATTGATCACCTCGTTGACCTGGATCTGGATGGTCTCGGCGTCGCTGAGCACCCCGTCCGTCACCCCGAAGGTAAGCTCATAGGTCCCCGGTCCCTGATCCTCCGCGGGGGTCCAGGAGAACAGCCCGGTGGCCGGGTTAAAGGTGGCGCCCGTCGGCGACCCCGCCACCGAATACGTCAGGGTCTGGGCCGGCAGATTGGCATCGCTGGCGCTGAGCTGCAGGGTGAAAGGCGCGCCCTCGTCCGCTTCCCGGTTGCCGATCGCCGCCAGCACCGGGGCTTCGTTCACCTCTTGAATCAGGATGTTTTTGCCGGGGCCGCCCAGCAGGGTGTCGGTGCCCAGGCCGCCTTCCAGATAGTCGTCGCCGGGGCCGCCCTTCAGGGTGTCATTGCCGTCGCCGCCGAAGAGGAAGTCGTTCTTCCGGCCGCCGGTCAGAATATCCGTGCCATCGCCGCCCCATAGTTTTACAGGGTAATCAGCCATACCGGCGTTGATGGTGTCATTACCAAGGCCGCCGTTAAAAACCACCTGGAAAGCCACCGGCACCGCCGGGACCACCGACTCCACGGTGAGCCGGTCGTTGCCGCCGCCGGTGTTCACCGTCAGCGAACCGCTGGGACTGCTGAACTCCACCGTGGCCCCGGTGCCGGTGCTGGAGAGGCGGTTCGGCCGGAAGGTGATGGTGTCGGCGCTGTCGCCGAACTGGAAGGTGCGGTTGACCGTGGTCAGGTTGTCGGTGATGAGCCCGACGCTCCGGTAGGAGATAGCCGCGCCGTCCACCGTCACCGTGCCGCTGGTGGCAGTGGTGAGGGTATGGACCACCTCGGAGACGGGGCCGCCGGTGAGGACCAGTTTGTCGATGTCGCCGGTGCCTATGCCGTCAAAAGCAATGCCCTTCTCCGGAACGGGATTGCCCTGGCTCCAATCCACTGTCAGGGTGTCGTTGTCAGATGAACCGTTGATCCTGAGGAAAGGCGCGCTGTCAAAGGGCGAGGTAAGCACCAAACCGTCATTCACCCACAGTTCCACGGCCTCGCCGTTTCTGACGAGGCGGAAGGCATCGGCGCTGCCGTCGCCCGCCTGGGTTCCGGCATTGATCATCACCCGGCTGCCAAAGTCTTTATCCGCGGCCACCAGCCCGCTGGTCATGGTGACTTCATGGGTGTCATCCACCGGGGCGGTCCGGACCCAGCCGGCCGGCAGGACTTCGGCGATTTTGTAGGTTCCGGGACCGAGGTCGGAGAAGGAATAATTACCACTCTCATCCGTCACGGTGCTGGTTTCGCCGGTATCCCACTGGCCGTTGGCATCGGCATCCAGATAGACGGTCCGGCCCGAGAGGCTGGCTTCGCCCGGCTCTTGAGCGCCGTCCCCATCCAGATCCTCAAACGAGACGCCGTGAATCTCCCCGAGCTTGAAGTTGCCGAAGTCCAGGCCGCTGGCACTCTGCCCGGCATTTAAGGTGACCGCGTGTTTGCCGGGCGCGGCGGGTTGCAGCAAGCCTTCGGCGTCTCCATCGCCTTCTGCGGTCGAACCGCCGTCCGCGGGATTCTCATTGAAACTCAGAATGCGCTCAGCCAGGGCCAGGAAATTGATGCGGCCGAATTCCAAACCGGTGTTGAGGACGTTATCGACCTCATCATCCCCATCGATGATGATATCGCTGGTTTCCTGCAGCAGCAGGGCGAACTCCGCGGTGGTGAGGCCCCGGCCCAACTCCTGGAGGGCGATTTGCTGCGAAAGGGTGGCGATGCCGGAGACAAAGGCCGCGGCCTGGCTGGTGCCCTGCATGGTGTTGACGCCACCTGCGGCATTGGCATTGTTGAGGCGCGCCCCGGGGGCGAAGACGTCCAGAAGATCACCGTCACGTTGGGAGAAAGCACAGATATGGTCCACCCCGGTGACATAATCCGTAGCGCCCGTGGAGATGCGCCAGGGGCCGCCGAAATCCATGGCCCAGGTGGCGCCCACGGCAATGACCGCCGGGTCGGAGGCCGGATAGGCCAGACCCAGGCGGCTGGCGTAATAGTTGCCGGCCGCGGCCACCACGATAACATTCATATCGGCCAGGGCGGCCAGCTCATCGCCGAGGCCGTAGCGGGAAAAGGTATCGGTCCAGAAGCCGCCGTCCCCCAGCGACAGGTTCACCACCCCGATGTGGTAGGTTTCCTGGTTGGCGATGACCCATTGCAGGGCCTGTTCCAGATAGCTGAAATAGCCTTTGCCCGAGTCTTCAAACACCTTGAGGGCGATGATGTCGGCGCCCGGCGCCACCCCGTAGTACATGGCGTCCTGGGAGGCGATCAAGCCGCTCACATGCGAGCCGTGACCGGCGACGTCGCCGGCGTTCGCGTCCCCGTCGGCAAAATCATATTGAAACACAATGCGGTCGGCAATGCCGTCCTGGTCGGCATCCGGGCCGAAGAAAGGATGGTTCAGGTCAATGCCGGTGTCGATAATCACGGTGGTGACGCCGGCGCCGTTGATGGCGGCGAACTGGGGATTTTGTTGGGCCGCTCTCACCCCGGTGGCGGTCAGAGCGCTGTCCATGGCCAGGTTGGCGTTATCAACAATGGAGGTGCCGCCCGGCACCAAGGTTCCCCCTCACCTGCTGGCCAGACTTTCCATTAAGACGCGTGAGTCAGTGGTATTCACCCCGCTGATATATTGGGGGGCCACGCTGACCGGCGAAGTCTGGGTCCAACCGGCTTGCTGGACTTCCGCCACGGTGTACAGGCCGGGCATGAGATGGGTGAAGGCGTAATGGCCCTCAGCGTCAGTTTGCACCGAGACTTCTTCCGGGTCCAGATAGTCATCGCGGTCCGCGTCCAGGAAGATGGTCCAACCGGCCAATCCGGGCTCATCCGGGTCGCGCCGGCCGTCCCCGTCCAGGTCCTCGAACTTGACCCCGGTTATGCTGCCCAATTGCACATTGCCCAGGTCGGCGGTTTTGGAGAAGCCACTGTTCACCCGATACGGGGTTTCGGGGGTGGTCCGCATCCAACCGTCCTGGGCCACTTCTCCCACCTGCACCAGGGAGGGCCCGAGGCCGGTAAAGACAAAGGCGCCGTCTGCTCCCGTCACCACCCAGGGCTCCCCTTCATCCAGCACCCCATCCCGGTTCACGTCCACAAATACCGTCCAGCCAGCCAGGGGTGGCTCGTCGACATTGCGGATGCCGTCCGCGTCCAGGTCATGGAACTTGACGCCACAGATCTCGCCGGTATGGAAGTTGGCAAAATCTTTGCCGCTGACGATTTGATCGGCCGTCACCACCACCTCATAGAAACCCGCCGCCGGAGCCGTCAAGATCCAGTCTGCCGGCAGCACCTGGGCTACCCGGTAGGCGCCGGGGCTGAGGTCGTCAAAGATATAAGCGCCATCGGCGCCGCTTACCACCGACAATTCCTCTCCGTCGAGGAAGCCGTCGTAGTCGGCGTCCAAAAATACGGTGCGGCCGGCCAGCAGGGCCTCGCCGGCGTCCAGCACCCCATCCCCGTCCACATCTTCATAGCAGACACCCTGGACGCCGGTGGGAAGCGACTCGGCCACGGTCCAGGAGGCCACCGCCTGGCCGATGCCGGCGTTGCCCGCAGAGTCCACCAATCCGGCAGCCAGGACCGTCAACTGGTAGGCCCCCACCGCGCCGGTGAAGTCTGTGAGCCCGGCGATCCGGTAAGTGTTTCCGGCTACGGGGGTGATGGTCACGGTAGCGTCCAGGGCCACCGGACTGCCGTCCCGGGTCAGGGTGAGGTCTGCATAGGTGAAACTGGCGGGGACCACCGGTTCAGTCAGGGTCACATCCAGGGTCTCTATAGGCGTGGTCCGGGGATTGGGGGTCACGGTTTCGACCTGCACCAGGCCCGGCATGCTCAGATCGAGGAAGACATCAAAGAAGCTGTCCGGCGCCACATTTCCGGCCTGATCCACCACCCGGACCCGAATCTGATGACCTCCCGGCGTGCCCAGGGTGAAACTTCCGGAGAAGGTGGTTCCCGTCACCGTGGCGTAGCCCAACTCGGTATTGGTGGTGGTATCGGTCAGCCGCACGTTCAGGCCCTCTTCCGGCAAATCGCCGGTGAGGGTGAGATTCTTGGTATTGGTCAGCCCGTCGTTGCTCGAAATCCCGTTGTCCGGGGAAATGGCCAGGCCGGTGGCACCCGCGGACGTCCCAGTGTCCATCACCCAGGTTTCCGATACGGAACCCAGGCAAACATTGCCCGCCAGGTCGGTGAGGCCAGCGCCCTCCACTGTCAAGACATAGGTACCATCAACCCCCACCACCCAGTTGAAATTCTTGAGGCGGAAGGTGTTGGCGTCCACCTGCTCCACGGTGACGGCAGAGGTGATCAGGTTGGCGCCGCCGTCCCGGGTCAGGGTGAGGTCCTGCCAATCGAAGCTGGAAGGCGCCATGGCCTCGGTGAAATCCACGTCCAGGGACATGACCACGATGTTGCGGGGGTTGGTGGCCAGGTGTTGGATGCCGGCGAAGGCGGGGGCCGTGGTGTCCATCCGCCAGGTGCGGCTGAGCTGCCCCACGCCGGCAACGCCACCGCTGTCTTCGGTGCCCTCCGCCAGCACTGTCAGGGCGTATTCGCCTTCCGGGGTGGTAAAAGTATCCAGACCTTCAATCCGGTAGGTGGTGTCGGACACCTTGACCACGGTGACCGTGGCATCCAGGGTGACATTCGACCCATTCCAGGTGAGCGCCAGATCGCCGAGGTCAATGCTAAGCGGGTTCATATTCCGGGAGAACACCACCTCCAGGGAAGACACCACGCTGTTACGCGGGTTCGGCGAGGGCTGTTCTATACTGACGATGACCGGGGCGCTAAGGCCCATGGCCCACTCGGTGGACAGGGCGTTGGTGCCGGCGTTGCCGCCGAAGTCCCGAATGCCGCCGGAATCCACCGTCAGTTGATAGTTGCCGTCCCCACCACTGAGGGCCGCCAGATTATCAATGCGGTAGGTGCTGCCGGAGACCTGGCTGACGGTAACGGTAGAGTCTATCAGGTTGGCCCCGCCGTTTCTGGTGAGAACCACATCGGTATAATCAAAGGTGGACAGGTCGATTTCTTCCGAGAAAGTCACCTCAATGGAGGCAACCGGCGCCGGGGCGGGACTGGCAACTGCCTCGATGGCCGTCAACTCCGGGGCCACGGAGTCGTCGGCGATATAGTACAAGGTGTAGGAGCCGGTGCCGTCGTAGTCCAACAGATGCAGGCGGGGCAGTTGCTGATATCTATTATTATTCGTCTGGTCAAACACCCACTTGGTCTGCCAGGCGTTATCGCCCACCAGGATTTCCACCCCATCCGAGCGCACGACTTTGGAAAGCCGCATATTGGCGCCGGGGTCGGGCAGCCGCAGGTAGCACCAGCCGTCCGTCATGTCCGCGGTCAGATGGACCTCCCGGTCGGCCCAGGAGGCCGGGCCGTCCACCATGACGTTTTCGGCTACTTCCACCGGCGCCACCGAGCCGTCGCTCAGATAGAGCGTATCCGGCAAGAAAAACTGTTCGGCTTCATCGTTGACCAGAAAGTCGTAGAGATGGTCGTCGCCTTCCCGGTTGGCCCGCACGGTGTGGATGAGCTCATGAATCTCCACACTGTCGATGAGGGACAGCCTGGGGTCGCCTAACCCGGTGACGTGCTCAAAGGTGGCCGAATAATCCACGAACCGGCCCATCAGGCTGGAGGTCAGGAGCCAGCGGGCCTCCATGGCCTGGCCCGCGGCGATGTTGCCGAAGTTCGCGGTCAGGGACGGCGTCACCTCTTGGTCGCCCATCTGAGTGCCGACGATCTGGAAGTCGATGAGCAGCCCCTTGTCGTTTTCGATGATTTCGGGTTGGGCCGAGGTGATCCTCAGGTTCTTGGCCTCGCCGTGGCCGATGTTGTGGACGATCAGGCCCAGGGTGTAGGGCTCGGAGGGCTCGACGACGGGATCGGTGAAGGGATCGTCCCCGATGACGTCCCGCTGCTGGAAGTAATCCAGTTCCAGCAGGGCGTCCGGATACACCGTGATGGTGGAGGGATAGAGCGGGGCGCTGACTTCCTTGCCCTCGGGATCAATATACCGCAGGGTGCCGCCGATGCTGTAAATGGTGGGCTGGAGGGGCGCGGCCTCCCGGTTGGGGATGAAGGTCCATTGGGCCGAACCGGTTCCCGCCGGGGCAATGACCCCGGTGCCGTCCACCGCGGTCAAACCAGCCAGCACCGGAGCGGTGATGCCGAACTTGTCATTGGCGGAATTGCCGTCCTCATCCCGGATGTCGAGGGTCACCTGAACCCCTTCGATGCTGCCTTCGGTATAGCCGTTGTCGATTTCGAGGGTGCCCAGGAAAGCGCTGCGGGTCATCACCGCCTTCTGGTCCAGGCTGACCCGGACGGTGGCGCAGACCCCCGGCTCACCCAAAGAATCAAGGTAGGATTGGCGATCCAACAATTGTGACAGGAGGCCATAGTCGAGCAGCAGGGTGCCATCAGGGACATCAATGCCCAGCACCTGCTCCATTTCCTCAGTGGAGGTATATCCCAGTCCCAGGGCCAGTTCGCCCGGGGCAATAATGCCCTGGGGCTCCCCGACGTCGGACGGCAGGATCAAGGCCTCGGCCACCAAGGACGAAGAAGAAGATGACGGGTAACAGGACTCGGAGAAGATCTCTTTGGACCAATCAAAACCTAATGAACAATCGGTACATATGCCTTCGCAGTCTTTGACCCCGATTTGGCCTTTAATTACCGCCTTGAGTCCAGTCCAACATATTTTGCCCGACCAGCCGGTATCCGTACAGTAACTGAGACTGCCACTGATTCCAGTCTCAAGTCCAATGGTCGCTTCTCCGCCGGCGGTGCAGGTGGTGCCGTCCTTGGTGAGCTTTGCCTCGGCTTTGGCCTGGGCGCCCAAAAAGGGCTTTAATTCGATTTTGCCTTCCCCACAGACTTTCCCGTCTTGACCGGCGCAACCGGTCTCTCCATTTACGCCTATGGAGATTGTCCCGGAAACAAACAAGCCCGCCCCAAGCACCAAATTAATGTCCCCTGTGACCCCGCCGGGGAAGGTGTAGCCTGCATAGCTTAATTCGCCTATGCCAGCCCCGAAGAAGGCCTTGATTTCTCCTTCAAGGGCGCCGTTGCCCTTTATTTGCCAGCCGGCGTCCTTACAACCATCGCAGCATTTTTCAAACTCCAGCTCTCCCTTAAGACTTACCGAGACATCCTGGATGTATGGACAAACTGAGGTCAGTGCATTTTTTAACGGCTCCAGCGCTCCCGACAGAAAACCTAAGGAGGCAGACACCTTAAATGATTCTTTTTTGCAACAGGGGTCGCAGGGATCGTACACTACGGGGGCCGGCGAGAACCCCCCCGTGGCGTTTGAACCGCCGCCGCCACTGCCACCGGTGCCGCCAGGCCCCCCTCCCCAGCCGCCGAGACTCGGTGCGCCACCGGATGGATAAGTGCAAACTTCATAGAGCCTTATACCTACGAAGACTTGATGCCATACCCGATCCGGGCCGCAGACGTAATCATAAATAGCCACGGGATAGACGAAGCAGTTGGCCCCAGAGGAACCACTGGGTTCCAGAGCCGCTCCCGAGGTCAAAACGGCGGCGTCCCCTGTGCCGCTGCCAGGCAGGGCGGCCGCGGCCTCTCCCGTCGTTTCAGCCGAGAGGCTTTCCGGGGAGGTCTCCGGCTGTCGGGTCACGGTCACCGGGACCGTAATGGAGCTCTTGGCCGGCAGGGTGCCGATCTTGTCCACCAGGGCCGTAAAGGTGAACTCCGGATGTTGGGGCATTATCAGTTCCACATCCAGGGCATTGATGAGGCCGTGGTTGGTCAGGGTGACGTCAACCTGGGTGGTTTCCCCGGGGGCCATCCAGGAGAGGTCGTCCGGGGCCTCGATGGTCACCACCGGCACCGGCACGTTGGTCTCGAAGGTGGATTCCAGCCGGATGGTGTAGACATCTTCGATCTCGGTGGGGACCACGTGCCAGCTATAGGTGATCAGTTCCCGGCCGATGAAAATCTGGGTTTCGTTGGTAATTCCCGGCCGGATGACGTAGGTGCTGTGGGAGGTGCCATGCTTGTCGGCCGTCACCTCCAGGAGATAGGTGCCTTCCTGGACGCCGGTCAGGAGCAACACCCCCGAGGCGTCCGTCACCCCCTGGGCCACGATGATGGAGTTGTCGTAGGGGTCCCGTAAAGTGACTTTGGCCCCCTCCACCTTGGGCGCGCCCTCGGCGTAGAAGGTGTAGTCATCCACCACCGTGACCTGGAAATCCCCCACTGCGGAGGAGGTCACGGTAAACTCGAAGCCCTGGGACAGGCTGCCGTCCTGGCCCTGAAGCACCAGGTTGCCGGTGTATTTCCCCATAGCCTGTTCGGCGGTCGGGGTGGCGACCAGGGTCACTGTGGCCTTCTGTCCGGGATTGAGGGAGGGGATGGTGGCACCTCCCGCCAGGGACAGCCAGGGGAAATTCGGCAGCAGCACCTGGAGATTGCCGCTGGGCGCGCCGCCGTTGTTGGTCACCTCAAAGGAAATCAGGGACTGCTGGCCGCGCACCACCCCGGCCTTAAGATAGCCTGGCGTGGCGGTGAGTTGGGACACCAGGGGCACGATGTTGACTTCCATGGGCACATCTAAACTGGCGCCTTGGGCGGTGGCCACGTGCAGGGTGATATGGCCGTACTGCAGGGAGGCGTTCGTGGCGGTGAGGGTGTAGGCCAGGGCCACGCTGCCTTTACCGGCCAATACCTCCGGCACGCTGACCTCGGCCTCGAGGTTGGCCGGCAGGCCTGTTACCGTGGCCGACAGCCCCGACAGGGCCACGTCGCTCAGGTTGCTCAAGATAATCTGCCCGCTCACCGGCGCTCCCGGCGCCAACCGCACTGAAGGCTGTGAAGGGTCAGCCGCCATGCCCACCAGCACGAAGGAGTCCTGAACGGTGTCTTGGGCCACGGCCGGATGGTCCGCGGCCACCTGATACTGCCCCGCCTCGAACTGCAAGGGTGTAAAAGTGGCCTGGAAATCGCCGTTGGCATCCGTGGTGGCGGTGATCAGCCGGCGGGTGTTGTTGGTCAGGATGCGGATGCTGACCGGCTGGTTGGCCGCGGGCGAGTTGTCGGAGGTCTTGGCGGCGTGGCCGTATAAGGGAATGGGGGTGCCGTTGGGGGCGGAATTGACGTCTGTCTGGATAGTGGCGTGGTACGGCGCCTCCACCACCAGCGGCGCAGCTGCGGCCGCCCAGTTGTTGTTGTCCAAGGCCTCGGCCAGGGTCTGATAAATGTCGGTGGCCACCAGGAGGTAATATTGGCCGGTCACTTGCGGCAGGTTGACCGTGCGGCTCTCGGCATAAGAGCCCCCGGCTTCCACCGTGCCGTTATAGGCTATGGTGGTGAGGATGGTGTCATTGCCAAATTGGGCATCGCTGGACAGGAGCAGCCGGTCCACCCAGGAGCCCGTGGCGGCTATGGCGCCGGTGTTGGCCACCGTCCAGGTGACCTCAAGCTGCTCCCCGGACTCAGCCGTCAGGGGGGCGGTGATGCTGCTCACCGACAGGTCCGGGGCCAGGATGTCGATGGGCTGCGCGGCAACGGCGGTGTTGTTGGCCAGGTCATGGTCGTAAGCCCCGGCATCGGAGGTGATGCTGATGATCAGGTACTGGTTTCCGGAAATGCCGCTGGGAATGTCGATGCCGCCGGTTCTGGCCAGGGAGCCCTCGGCCGCCAGGGGACCGGGGAAAGCGATGGTGCGGATCAATTGGTCATAGGTACCCAAGGTCTGGTCAGCAGACAGATAAATGCGCTCGGTCCAGGCGCCGGTGGCCTCGGCGTCGCCCAGGTTATCGATGTTCCAGGCAATATCCACCCGCTGCCCCACGCTGGCCTGAGCCGGGCCGGTAATTTCCCGCACCGCCAGGTTCGGGTAGGCCGCCAACACGGTGTCGATGTCGGTGTAGGCGTGATTATTGGTCTCGGCCGTGCCCAGGGCATTGTCCTCGAACACCCGGTTGTCAACATCGGCCGTCACACTTACTACCAGGCTTCCGGTTCCCTCGGGACCATCGGGTAAACGATAAGTCAGCGATCTGGTCTTCGAGCCGCCGGAACCTAAGGCACCGTCAACCGCCGGGTTGTAATAGACCCCCTGGTTAAGCAGCGTCTTACCTGTAGTGGTATTGAACACCACCACCCCGTCATACCAGCCGCCATTGGCCGCACCCTCACCGCTATTCAGGTCTTGCCAGGTGATGGTCAACAACGCCCCTGATTCCAGGGCCGGGTCAGCCGTCACCGCCACATTGGCTACCTGCAGATCGGGTAAGGGCGGGAAAGTACAGGCGACAGTACCGCTGGTGTTCAGGTTGTTTAATTCGTTAAGCTCAACGAGCGAGGAGTAAGCGTCGGCCTGGACCAGAAAATAATAATTTCCCTCAAGCAGCGTGTGCTCGAGGGGCATGTGCACCGTAGCTGATTTTGTATAGCTGCCTCCTGCGGTTAGGGGGGCGGAGGCCCCGACGGGCTCCACAAGCAGCTGGATATCTTCCCCATCCAAGGACTGGTCGGTGGAAAGCCAGAGGCGGTCGCTCCAGCCCGCTTGGGCGGTGGTATCGCCGGCGTTCTGCACCGTCCAGGTCACTGCCAAATCCTGCCCGAACTGGGCCGTAGCGGGGGCCGCCACCGAGGCCACCACCAGGTCCGGGCCGCCGATGGTAAGGGCTACCGGGTCGGAGAGGTTCTGTTCGTCGTGGGGGTATTCAGGCACGTAATTCCCACGATCGCCGACCACGAACAACCAATAGTTGCCGTGAACATCGGTGGGAAGGTTAAGGCTGGTGCCCCCGGCATAATCGTCTCCCGGTGCGACGGCGCCGGAATGCCAGGAGTTGGTTAGGAGGCGATCGTCGGCACTACTATAAATATTATCCTCGCTAAGGAAGATGCTGTCATACCAGCTCTCCGGGGTGGCCGCGTTGCCCAGGTTGCGCCCGGTCCAGGTCAGGTCAATGGTCTGCCCCGCCGCGGCGCTGGCGGGGGCCGTTACACTCTCCACCACCAGGTCCGGGCTGCCGATGTTGATGGCGACCGGGCCGGAGGCATTCTGTTCATTGTGGGGGTATTCCGGCACGTAGTTCCCATAATCGCCGACCACGAACAAAAAGTAGTCGCCGTAAACATCGGTGGGAAGATTTAGGCTTGCGCCCCCGGTATAATCGTCTCCCGGTGCGACGGCGCCGGAATGCCAGGAGTAGGTCAGGAGGCGGTCGTCCACGCTGTAAGCGTTGTCCTGGCTGATGACCACGTAATCATACCAGCTACCCGTGGCAGCCGCGTTGCCCTGGTTGCTCCCGGTCCAGGTCAGGTCAATGGTCTGCCCCGCCGCGGCGCTGAGCGGCGCGGTGACTTCATCCACCACCAGGTCCGGGCTGCCGATGGTGATGGCCACCGGGCCGGAGGCATTCTGTTCATCGTGGGGGTATTCCGGCACGTAGTTCCCATAATCGCCGACCACGAACAAAAAGTAGTCGCCGTAAACATCGGTGGGAAGAGTAAGGCTTGCGCCCCCGGTATAATCGTCTCCCGGTGCGACGGCGCCGGAATGCCAGGAGTAGGTCAGGAGGCGGTCGTCGAGACTGTAGGCGTTGTCCTGGCTGATGACCACGTAATCATACCAGCTCTCCGTAGTGGCGGCGTTGCCCTGGTTGCTCCCGGTCCAGGTCAGGTCAATGGTCTGCCCCGTCGCGGCGCTGAGCGGCGCGGTGACTTCATCCACCACCAGGTCCGGGCTTTTTACAGTAATGGCCACCGGCGCGGAGAGATTGTTGCCCTCATGGGAAAATTCATAAACCTGATTCAAAATATCTGTTTTCACAAACAACCAACAGCCGCCACTCACGTTATGGGGAAGATTGACATTACCGCTGCCGCTATAACTTCCTCCCCCATCGATGGCGCCGTTATGCCAAAAATCGCCGATAACCTCATCATCGGCATTACCGTATGTCTCATCCTGGCTAAGGGTAACCCGGTCCCACCACTGGCTCACCGGGGTGGCGCCCCAGGCGTCATCGGTATTGGTCACCGTCCACTGCACCAGAAACGATTGTCCCACCGGGGCTTCTGGCGGAGCCGTCACCTCGGTAACAGCCAGGTCGGCGAAAACCTGCGGCGCCACGGTGATGGTGCCGGCGCCTTGGGCGACGTTGGGATGGGTGTTGCTTCCTTCATACACCGTATTGGTGGAGTCGGCGGCCACAAAGACATAATACGTTCCGGACAAGCCCTCCGGCAGGTCGCCGGTAAACGTCCCATCATAAAATTCAGTGGGAGCCAGTGCGCCGGTGTGGGGTACCACAGCCACCAGGCGGTCGTCGGCATCACCGTATTGGGCGTTGGCAGAAAGGACCAGGCGGTCGCTCCAATTCTCGACGACGCTCCCCGGGGTGCCGTCTCCGGTCGTTCCTGCTCCGGCGTTCTGCACCGACCAGGTCAGGGTGATGGGTTCCCCCGACACCGCCAGGTCCGGGGCGGCCACCTCGCTGGCCTCCAGGTCGGCGGCAGGGGTCAAGTCAATGGCCATCGGGGAATCGCTTTGCCTGATGTTGTTCCCTTCAAAGATGTATTCGAAGACCGCTTTGTTCTGATCGGTCTCCACAAAGACCCAGAAATCCCCGGAGCGCCCCAGTGGGAGTTGCACGTCCGTCTCAGCCGTGTACTGTGCGCCTATCCCGAGAGCACCCGTATGCTGGACCGAGGCCAGGAAAATATCATCACCGTCGCCATACTTGGGGTTGCCGGAGAGCGCCACCCGGTCGTACCAGGTTGTGGCATCGGTAGCCGCAGTGCCGAAGTTGCCCACCGTCCAGGTCAGGTGGACGGTCTCGCCGCTGACTGCCGAAATGGGGGCCGTGATCTGGCTGACGCCCAAGTCGGCAAATACCAGTTCGCCGGTGGGCCAAATGGCGGCATCCAGAAGATACTGGGCCGCGCCTCCCGGTCCGCTCCGGGCCAGGACCACGGCGTAATAGGTGTCTGTGGTGGTGACATCAAAGCGGGCCACCGCCTCCGACGGATTGGGAGCGATGGAGACCAGGTTATTGTTGGAATTGCGAATTTCCACCACCGGATTTAAGGTGCTGCTTTCCGGCTTGCGGATGCTGAGAAAAATGGTCTTCCCTGCCTCTACCAGGCCTAAGCTGAAATAATCTTCATCGACATTGCTGTCCCCGGGGGCCATGACGGTGCCGGCTATGGTCCCCACTTTATGAGTATCAATGGTCTGTAAGCTCAGGGCATTGGCCCCGCCGGTGGAATCGTTGCTGTAGCCGGCGTCGGTCTCCTGCTGGATCCCCCGGGCCACCTCCACCCGGAGCTCGTAGCTGCCGGCGGTGGCGTATCCCTCATTTATTGCCCGGACATAGTAG
>JBGSLA010000245.1:0-2093 GCA_041740935.1 Desulfobaccales bacterium
GCGGCCGTCGGCGCTTCCTGCAAATGGACGCCAACCGGGATGGGTCTATTTCGAAAGAGGAGTTGACCAATTTTTCCGACCAGCAAGCCGGCCAATGATAGTCTCATCAGACCCTAGCCGCAATTTTTCTTCACCATGGGGAGATTGTTGATATTGGCAAGCAATGTCGCAACGGCTTGGTCGATAGAAGTTGGATCGGGCCAAGCAGTTCACGTCCTTATTTTGGAAACGTATTTGGGTGAGATTCCCATAAATGCTTACTCTCTGATATTTCAGCAAGTTATAGACTTTTTTAAGCCTCCCAAAGTTATCCAAAATTTTTGTCCTTGACGGTGTAGGTTAGTTATTCTTAAAATGCCGCAATTATCGGGGAACTTGACCGACAACCACCAGATTGAAAATTGCTTTTAACTTCTCGAAAGGGGGAAAAATGAGACAGAGGATTCACCAATCGACAAGAACGGGATGGCGGCAAAGTGGACCGATGCTTCTGATGGGCATGGCAATAGTTTTCCTGGTAATCATGTCAGCGGCGCCGACCCCGGTGCAGGCCGCCAGCAAGATCACGGAGATTTCCCTGAATCAAACCGAGTTCACCCCGGCTGCCCCTGAAATCAAGGGCGTTGCCAAAATCCCCGGCGTGGAAAAAGGCCTGAAAATCACTGCGGACCTGCTCTACGGGCCGGAGAATCTCAAGGCCCTGACCGTCACCAAGGAGGCGCCCGGCGACGGCGACCTCGCCTTCGATTTTGCCTTCAGCAAACCCACCAAAGGCTGGCCGCAAGGGAACTACAAGGTGGTCATCTCCACCTCCGACGGGGCCAAAAAAGAGATTCCCTTCACGGTCAAATAAGCTTAACAGAGAGCCCAGCCACTTCCCAGGCTCGCGATAAGGCGGGGCAACCGCAAGGTATCTAGAGACGCACCCGTGGCCGGACCCGGGACACATTGCCGCCCGGGTCCAGCCACCCGAGGGATACCCGGCAGGCTTGGTGGACCATCACCACATCCTGCCCTCAGCCCCTGACCAGCCCCGTCCTGGCCGCCAGGCGGGGTCGGCAACCCACCTGCACCTGCACCTGCACCGGCCCCTGGGCTTGGCCGGCATACTCCTGAAAATACCCGCTCCAGACCTGGAGCCCCGCAAGGATACGACCCATGGAACAGACAGCCAACCAGACCCCGGCGTCGGAAAGTAAAAAGAAAAAGAGATGGTCCAAGATTGTGGGGGGCATTTTAGCAGTAATCATCATAGCAATAGGGTTGGCCTTTTATTTTACCGCCGGCATGGTGGGAGTGGTGGACAAGCAACTTGAGCTGCTCCAGCGCGGGGACCTCAAGGGGGCTTATGGCCTGACCTCCAAAGATTTTCAGAAGACGACTTCCCTGGAACAATTTATTGCTTTTGTAAAACAATATCCATCCCTCTCCCAGAACCAGGGGCATACTTTTACCACCAGGACCATTGAAAACAATATCGGAACGGTGAAAGGCACCCTTACCGCCAAGGATGGGGCGGTGACCCCGGTGGAGTTCCAGTTGGTCAAGGAACAGGGGGAATGGCGGATTCTCTTCATGGAAGTAAAATCCGCCGGCGCCGGCGTCAAAGCTGAAGAGGCCGGCAAAGGCCGGGACCAGGATTCCCCTGCCGCTTCCCCCAAACCCGAAGCCGGCCGGGATACGCCCCCTGGGGCTGCTGCCGAGCTCCTGTCCATCACCGCGTGTGAAGCTGTGGCTGAGGCGGATAACAGCCCGGTGAAGGCGACCGACCGGTTCACCCCGGAGAGCCCTAAAATCCACGTGGTGGCCAGGGTGAAGAACAGCAAAGCCGGCACCAAGGCCCGGGCCGTCTGGATCGCCATCGATGCCATAGCCACCCCGAATTATGAGATCAACAGCACCGAACTTGTCCTCGACCAGGAAGGCACCGCCAACTTGCACTTCCAGATCAAAAAGCCGGACCAGGGCTGGCCTCCGGGCAAATACAAGCTGGATCTGTTCTTTGACGGCAAGATGGCCGGCTCGGCGCCGTTTATCGTCGGCAAGGCAGCCCCGCCCGGACCTTCGGGGGGGGCGGCGCCCACCGGCCCGGC
>JBGSLA010000246.1:0-9580 GCA_041740935.1 Desulfobaccales bacterium
GGCCGCGCCGGTCAGCATCCGCAGGCCGGCCAACAGGACCACCACGGCCATGACCCATAAAAACGCGGTTTGGTCAATCCAATGGGTGGTCAGGGCGCCCAGGGGCGCAGCCAGGGAAGAGGTGACGATGAGCGGCAGGGACACCCCGAAGTCCACCATTTTTTTCCTGATATAAAACAGGGCCGCGGACCCGGCCCCGATGCCGTTCAGAAACAGGGACGCGGACGCGGCCTCGGCCTGGGGAAAGGCCAGCAGCACAAACAGGGGGGAGAAAATCAAGCCGCCCCCCAGCCCGATCATGGTGAGGATCAGAGAGGCGACAAACACCCCCAGCAGTAGCAGGATGGAGTGATCCACTGTCTTGAAAAGTTTAAAGTCCAGAGTCCAGGGTCCAGGGTCAAAAAAGCCGGTCTTTTCCTGCGCTACGGGTGAACCGCCGGCCCATGGGCAACTGTTTTGAAAAGTTTTTGTGTGGAACCGCCGCGTCGGCGGTTCCTGAAAAGAGCCGGCGAGGGCGCCTGCTCCACATATATTCTGGTTCCCAAGCCCCCGCTGGGGAGCCGACTTGTCCGCCAAGCTCTGGCTTCGAAGCCGACACCTCAGAGCGGCGGGCGGTGCCCGCCCGCGCGCTGCCTTTCAGTGCTCATTCAGCCGGTGGCACAGGTTTTCAACCTGTGCCTGCACAGGCGGGACGCCTGTGCTACTAATCTCGAATTTGTGGTTTTCTGACAAAGATTTTGCTTGCAACATGTTAATCTTATTAAGAAATCATTCAATTTTTTCAGTTTGGTTCCGGCCTTTAGGCCGGGATGTGCCACCAGGCTTTTCCTGGTTTTTAAAGAACCGGGGATTCATGAGCGGCTGTTATGAAAAGTTTATAGCGTGTAGGGGCAGGCGCCCTCGCCTGCCCGCAATGGATAGCCGGGGGCGGCTGTCCCTACACCAGAAAAGGCTTTTCATGCTTTGCGGGTGGGCCGCCGGACCATGTCCAACTGTCCTGAAAGGTTTTTTGTGGGGGAGGGGGTTCCCACGGACTGGAAGCCCGCGCTACCGAGGTTGCGGGCCGATCCCCGCTCCCTCAGCCCTCCCCCAATGAACTCTTTAAATCTTCGGGACCTTGACGCAGGGATGGTCCTGGACGTCGCCGTGGCACTTCTTGATCTGCTCCGGCGAGCACTCCTCCGGTTGGCCTTTCAACTCTTCGGGTTTCTGGCACTCGGTTTTACAGGTACACATGGGTCCACCTCCTTGTTTGATGAACAGGCAGGATTCCCAGGCCTCCGGCACCGTCAGGAATTCCTTCAGGGCCTCCTGCCAGCGGCACAGGGTTTGCCGGTTGACGCGGTAGTGCACGAAATAGCCGCGTTTTTCCGGGTCCACCAGACCGGCCTCCTTGAGGACCCGCAGGTGCTGGGACACCGCGCCGGGAGTGATGTTCAGGCGGGCCGACAGGGCCCCCACGCACAGGGCCTCCTGTTTCAGCAACTGCAGGATCCTGACCCGGGCCTGAACCGCCAGGGCTTTGAACATCAGGACCAACTCCCGGTCATCAGTGGTCATAATCTATATTAGCAATTACTAAATTAAATGCAAGGGGTGGCCTGGAATGGAGGGAAAAAAATTTCAGGGGGATGAGCGGGAGGGTTTATAACGAGTTCGGATTGAGACGACACTTGCCAACTATATAAGCATCTGTTTTTCTTATTATTTTTCACTGAATAGCAAAAACGCCATTAAACCCTGACGCTGATCCGCCGGGGCGAAGCGGCGCCCTCCCTGGGCAATAACCGGTCCGTGGCTTCGTAGACCTGGCGGGCGGCGGCCAGGGGGCGGCTGGGTCTGGCGGAGGTGACAAGGTAGGCCTGGGTGGCGGGACTTTCCCCGGAAACTCCTGAGGCGGCCGCCACCTGCAGGGCCATGGGTCCTTGGCTTTGAGTACCGGCGTCGGCAGGGGAGGGGGGGGCTGAAGGGTGCCGGGGCCGGGGCGCGGTTGGATCGGCGGCGGATTTACCCCGGCCTGCTTCCGGGGCGGCGGACGAAAATTGCTGGAGGGCCTGCCAGGCCTCGCGCAAAACCGGGCTCGAACGCAGCAGGGCCGCCAGTTCAGCAGTGCGCCCGGCCTCAGAAAAGAGCCTGATATAGGCGAGAGCTTCTTCAGGAGTCTTGGCCCCGGAGGGATTAAAGTCCTGGGCGCGGTCTGGGGCCGACCTGGAGTTGACCGCATCCCAGCCCGGCGTTCCCGGATGGCCGATCTGGCTCGACCTCTGGATGGTCTGACCCAAACCCATCAGGAATCCCTTTCCTGGTCAGTCTCCCGGCTTCCTGCCATGCTCCTAAGTTCTCATACCAAGTCGCCATCAAAGTGAATCAAGTGTAGGGGCTCGATTCCTCGAGCCCTTGAAGGACGCAATGAATTGCGCCACTTCGAAAAAACCCTTTTTGATGGAATATTGGTATCAAGCGGGATTAGGTGACCGCCTCTCCTTTCTTTTTCTTCAACAACCAGAATGAATTGCCTAACCAAGGCCTGTGAGCGGATAAAAAAACCGGGCCACCTTTCCAGATGGCCCGGCTATCTCAAACAACCTGAGACCCGCAACTTTCCGTCCCCACCTCGCGATGGGTTTGGCTTTTACTGGTTAATTAACTCTATACATCTAATAGCGTAATGTCAAGTTAAATCTTACTGTTAGATAGTTGTAACAATTGAGACTTATTTAAAGTTGTGTTCAACATCAGCTATAATAAAGTTCATTGAGAAAATCCGTGCGGCCATTGTCTGCCAGAACGATGGCATTGGCTTCATTTTTTGAAATTATCGATGTTCTTGCCGAAGCGGTTCATCTTGTCATCCTGAACGAAGTGAAGGATCTCAACCTTTCAGAAATACGAGATTCTTCACTCCGCGGCGCTCCGTTCAGAATGACAAACATGGGTTAAGTCAGCGCTCATGCCCTTCCCCCTCCCCCTTGATCTGGGCAATACCCATAAGTTTGTATTTTTAAATTATTTCAACCTGTTCCCTCTCCCCCCTGTGGGGGGAGAGGGTTAGGGTGAGGGGGCTTAATATCTTGAAAATACTTTATAAGTTGGCATTGCCCTCTTTCCACCACCCCTACTTGTGGGTAATGATGAGCCCCCTCGATGGGGGAGGGTTGGGGTGGGAGTGCTTATTTCTCGCGGCAGGCCGCCATATTGCTCAGGCTTCCTCCCTCTCAAACCGCAGGCCGTCCATGTCGCCGTCCACCAGGATGGTGTCCCCTTCCTTGAACTCGCCGGACAGGAGCATGGGGGCCAGTTTGTCCTGGACATGGCGCTGGATGGCCCGGCGCAGGGGGCGGGCGCCGTACACCGGGTCGTAGCCCGCTTCGGCCAAAAACTCCTTGGCCTTATCGGTAAGCTCCAGTTCGATGTGGCGCTCTTCGAGGAGCTTTTTGAGTCTGGCCATCTGCAGGTCCACGATCTGCCGGAGTTGCGTGAGCGTCAGGCGGGTGAAAATCAGGATGTCGTCCACCCGGTTTAAAAATTCCGGCCGGAAATGGAGCCGCAGGGCCTCCATGACCCGGTCTTGCATCTGGGCCTCATTCGCGGCTTCGGCGAGGTACTGGCTGCCGATGTTGCTGGTCATGACGATGAGGGTGTTCCGGAAATCCACCGTGCGGCCCTGGCCGTCGGTGAGGCGACCATCGTCCAGGATTTGCAGCAACGCATTGAAGACCTCCGGATGGGCCTTCTCGATTTCATCGAAGAGCACCACGGAATAGGGCCGGCGGCGCACTGCTTCGGTGAGCTGGCCCCCCTCCTCGTAGCCCACATAGCCCGGGGGCGCGCCGATCAGCCGCGAGACCGTGTGCTTTTCCATGTATTCGCTCATGTCCAGGCGCACCATGGCGTGCTCGTCGTCAAAGAGGAACTCGGCCAGGGCCCGAGCCAACTCGGTTTTGCCGACCCCGGTGGGCCCGAGGAAGATGAAGGAGCCCAGCGGCCGGTTGGGGTCCTGCAGGCCGGAGCGGGCCCGGCGCACCGCGTTGGATACCGCCTGCACCGCCTCCTCCTGGCCCACCACCCGGAGGCCCAGGCGCTCTTCCATGTGCAGGAGCTTCTGCTTTTCGCCCTCCAGGAGCCGGGTGACCGGGATGCCGGTCCATTTGGCCACTACTTCGGCCACGTCCTCGGCGTCCACCTCTTCCTTCAGCATTGCCCCATCTTTTTGCACGTCAGCCAGCTTCTGGTTTTCAGCTTCCAGCTCCTTTTGCAGGTTAAGCATGAGGCCGTAGGTGAGTTCCGCGGCCCGGGCCAGATCCCCCTGGCGCTCCGCCTGGACCGCGTCGATCCTGGCCTTCTCCATCTGCTCCTTGATGCCCTGGATGCGGCTGATGACCTCTTTTTCTTTTTGCCAGCGGGCCTTGAGCCCGGCGCTTTTCTCCTTGAGGTCGGCCAGGCTCTTTTCAATCTTGGCCAGGCGCTCCCGGGAGGCCGGATCCTGCTCCCGTTTGAGGGCCTCCCGCTCGATTTCCTCCTGGGTGATGCGGCGCTCCACTTCGTCGATGTCCGCGGGGCGGCTGTCGATTTCCATGCGCAGTTTGCTGGCCGCTTCGTCAATCAGGTCCACCGCCTTGTCCGGGAGCTGGCGGTCGGTAATGTAGCGGTGCGACAGGGTGGCCGCGGCCACGATGGCCGCGTCCTTGATGCGC
This sequence comes from Desulfobaccales bacterium, assembly GCA_041740935.1. GTDB lineage: Bacteria > Desulfobacterota > Desulfobaccia > Desulfobaccales > 0-14-0-80-60-11 > JBGSLA01. The sequence continues at coordinate 4,695 of JBGSLA010000246.1, forward strand.
ACCCCGTGGTGCACTTCGTAGCGTTCCTTGAGCCCCCGCAGGATGGCGATGGTGTCCTCCACGCTGGGCTCGGCCACGAAAATGGGCTGGAAGCGGCGCTCCAGGGCCGCGTCCTTTTCGATGTGCTTGCGGTATTCGTTCAGGGTGGTGGCGCCCACGCAGCGCAGCTCCCCCCGGGCCAGCGCCGGTTTGAGCATGTTGCTGGCGTCCACCGCGCCTTCGGCCGCGCCCGCGCCCACCAGGGTGTGGAGCTCGTCGATGAACATGATGATCTGGCCTTCGGAGTCGGTGATTTCTTTCAGCACCGCCTTGAGGCGCTCCTCAAATTCCCCCCGGTACTTGGTGCCGGCGATCAGCGACCCCAGGTCGAGAGCCACCAGGCGCTTGTCCTTCAGGGTTTCGGGCACATCCCCGTTGACGATGCGCTGGGCCAGGCCCTCGACGATGGCGGTTTTGCCCACCCCGGCCTCGCCGATGAGCACCGGGTTGTTTTTGGTGCGCCGAGAAAGCACCTGGATGATGCGCCTAATTTCGCTGTCCCGGCCGATGACCGGGTCGAGCTTGCCGGAGCGGGCCATCTCCGTCAGGTCCCGGGCGTATTTCTCCAGGGGCTGGTATTTGTCTTCCGGGGCCTGATCGGTGACCCGGCTCGAGCCCCTGAGCTCCATCAGGGCCTTGAGGATGATCTCAGGCGTCAAGCCGAACTGCGCCAGGAGATTGCCGGTATCGCTGCCTTGGTCCGCGGCCATGGCGTAGAAAACATGTTCGGTGGAGACGTACTCGTCCTTCATCTGGCCGGCCTGCCGGAAGGCCTCGTCCAGCACTTTATTTAGGCCGGGGGACAGATACACCTGGGCGTCGCCGCTGACCCGGGGCAGCCGGGTTAGCTGGTCATCCACCCCCTGGATGAGTTTTTGGGGATCGACTTCGAGTTTTTTCAGGAGAGGGCGGATCAGGCCCTCTTCCTGGGCCAGGAGGGTTCTCAGCATATGGGCCGGCTCGATCTGGGGATTGCTGAGCCGCCGGGCCAATTCCTGGGCCCCCTGCAGGGCCTCCTGGGCCTTCAGGGTTAATTTGTCAAAACGCATGCAGAGCCTCCATGGTAACATGGCTAACTTAGTAATATCATTAAAAAGTTAACCATAGACAGATGACTGTCAAGGAAAAAAATTGTCATTGGGCTCAGGCTGAAATATAATCCAACCAGAATAAAATCAATGAAAATAAGAATAATTTTAAGTGGAAAGGGATAAAAGATGTCAAACTTAAGGGATGGTCCTTATTTGGGTATGGCAATTCTATGTGAGAGAGTTTTACAGGAAAAGGACAATGTATTAAGTGCCATCAGGATAGTTGATAAAATTATACAGACCGCAATAGGGCCGGATTCTCTAGAAATGATGCGTCCTATTGCAATAAGTTTATTTGCAATTATTTCATTTAAATCAGGAAAATCTAGTGGCAAGTATAACTTAAAAGTAATACCAAATACACCGTCAAATGAAAAAATGCAAGAATACAGTATGCCTATTGTACTTGAGAAAGATGGGAAAAGTGCAAATGTGATAATAAATCTGAACTTATTGGTTAAAGAGGAAGGATTATATTGGTTTGATGTTTTATTGAGTGATGAATTTATTACAAAGATTCCGCTCCATATTGAATATCAACGGGTGCAAATAACAAGTGCGTTAAATTGACATTGGCAACTCCAAATCTCTGAATAATATGAGAATCAGAAACTAAATAATTCATTAGGAGTGGCTTACAGTGCTCTTTTAATTCGGTCTCACTCCAATACCCGTCTGAAAATTCAGCGAGCCAAAGCTCAACTTCGTATACCAAATTTATTGCAGACAGATTACCGCTATGAATTATATTCCATGATACAGGCACAAACCAATCCTCGAAATCTTTTAAGGAAATTTCACCTACAAGGTAGCTGGCTAATCTGTCGCGAATTTCGAGATCGAGTCGAGACTTCATGGATTCACCTCCTCATGAACAACGCGTAACCACTGATGAACTCCGTAAGATGTTTAATGACGGTGGCTTCTGGGAGCGGGTCAAAGTGGGGGAATTACGCGCTGTGCTTATGACTGAAAAGCACCCCGCTCCGTATAGATCGGTTCAACCACCTTGTACCCGGAGTCAGATACTCGCATACTATGACGAAAAAAATCAGGAGGTTGCAAGGGTTCATCAATACAGGCGACCAGACGGAACCATCGGCGCCTCAGGTCGGCCAGACCCGAAAAGATTGTTCATGAATGGAATTATTTATATTGTCTAATTTTGAATTTTACCAGAAACAGCAAAAAAATCTTCATTCTTTTCCAAAAATATCATGAGCCATATCGCCATCATCCCAGCCCGCTACGGCTCCAGCCGCTTTCCGGGCAAGCCCCTGGCCGACCTTCTGGGAAAGCCCCTGATTCAGCGGGTCTATGAACAGGCCCGGCTGGTCCACGGCCTTAAGGGTATCTACGTAGCCACCGACGACACCCGCATCAAGGAGTGTGTGGAGGGGTTCGGCGGCCAAGCCCTCCTCACCAGAGACGACCACCCCTCCGGCACCGACCGTTTGGCCGAAGCCGCCGACCTCCTGGGTCTGGACAAAAATGACATCGTCATCAACATCCAGGGGGACCAGCCGGTTTTTCCGCCGCTGCTGGTGGGCCATCTGGCCCAGGTGGTGGCGCGGGACTGCTCCGCGGTTATGGTCACCCCGGCCCGGCGCCTGTTTGACCTGGCCGTGGCCCAAAATCCCAACGTGGTCAAGGTGGTCATGAATCACCGGGGCCGGGCCCTGTATTTTTCCCGGAGCCCGCTGCCTTACTGGCGGGACGGCGAGCGCCCCTATTTTTATAAACACATCGGCATCTACGCCTACCGGGTTGACTTTCTCCGGGATTTTGTCACCCTGTTCCCGGGCCGTTGGGAAGAGGCCGAAAAGCTGGAGCAGCTCCGGGCCCTGGAATACGGCTACCCCATCCACGTGGTGGAGACCGAGGAGGACACGTTGGAAGTGGACGCGCCCGAGGATGTGGCCCGGGTGGAGGCGTATTTGCAAGGCAGTTGCTCCTGAGCCGGCGGCTCTCTCGAAATCAGGAAAAATTAAGGCAGGCCTCCGTGCCCGCCACAACCGTGGGCGACTTAGAATATGGCCGCCTACGAAACTTTTCCAAACAGTTGCTCATGAGCCAGGGGCTCACTTATAAATATGACAAGGCTGGTGGCACAGGCTTCCAGCCTGTGCACTGCACCGGCAAGATGCCGGTGCCACCAAAACTTTCCAAAACAACTCCTCATGGGCCGGCTGCCCAGCCGTACAGCATGAAAAGACCGGCTTTTTTGACTTTGGACCCTGGACCCTGGACTTTGGAATTTTCATAACAGGACCTGAAAACCTTTTCCAGGTCGCTGCCGTCTGCCCCAGGAGTTATATTCTCTCAATGGAACCCAAAGATCACCTCATTTTAGCCCTGGATGTGGCGAACCGGGAGGAGGCCCTGAGCCTGGTAAAGCTCCTGCGCCACGAGGTCGGGCTGTTCAAGGTGGGCTGGGAGCTCTTCATGGCGGAAGGCCCCCGACTCTTATCAGATTTGGCTGCTAACCTCAGTCCCGCACAGTTTTTTTTGGATTTAAAACTGTATGACATTCCCAACACCCTCCGGGGGGCCATGAGGCACATGGTCCTCCACGGCGTGGCCCTCCTTACCATCCACTGTGATTTGGGACCGGGGGCCTTGAGAGCACTCGTCAGCGGTCTAGGAAATGCTTATAAAATCCTGGCCGTGACCCTCCTCACCAGCGTCTCGGGGGAGGATTTGGCCCATTTGGGATATGCTAAGGAATTTGCGGCTGATCCTGAGAAGTTGGTAGTGCTCCGGGCCAGGGTGGCCCAGGCCGCCGGCTGCCACGGGGTCATCTGCTCCGGACGGGAGGCCGGCGCGGTGAAGGCGGCCTGTGGTCAGGATTTCCTGGTGGTCTGTCCGGGCATCCGGCCGGCCTGGTCGGTGGTGCTGGGGGACGACCAGCGCCGGGTGGTCACACCCTTGGAGGCCATAAAAAACGGCGCCGACTACATCGTGGTGGGCCGCCCTATCCGCAGCGCCCCCGACCCGGTGGCCGAAGCCCGGCGGGTGGTGGCGGAAATGGCCGAGGGTCTGGCGGCGCGAGAGGCCGGTAGCCAATAGCAGTCAGCAGTTAGTGAAGCCGGGAATAGTTGGGGAAAAAAGCAAAGTTTGAGCCTAACACCCCCTTCCCCAACCCCATCAAACCGGTAGCACGGGCTTCCAGCCCGTGCCGGCTTAGGCAGGATGCCCGGGCGCCAGTCGAAACTCGGGAGCACAGGTTTCCAGCCTGTGCTGAACAGACCAGAGCTTCACGCTTCCGGTCTCGTTCCCAAGTGCAACTGGGGAACGAGAACAAGAGTGACCAGTTATCAATAATCAGTTGTCAGTTGTCATCGCGCAATAATCGGCCTAAGGGTTCTGGTACGAACAGTTCTTGGTGGCACCGGCATCCTGCCGGTGCGGCGCACAGGTGGGACGCCTGTGCCACCGGGCTTTGCATGGTTCATGGGCTGGCCGCAGAACCAACAGGGCCTTATCACCGATCACTGGTCACTGGTTACTGGTTACTGGTCTTCGGTGGGAGGGCGGGGTAACCTTGCCTCCCCCGATCCTCCCTTCACAACCTCTCTTCGTCACGTAAAAACATGATCACCAGCGGGCAAAGGCGCATCTCCACGATAGTTATCTCCACCGCGCTGGGGCCGGAGGGGCGCGGCATTTTCCCCTATACCCTGTGGCCGGCCTACCGGCGGCTGCTGCGGGTCGTCCGGCAGAGCGGCGCCGCGGTGCTGGCCAAGTCCGCCACCC
>JBGSLA010000247.1:0-18118 GCA_041740935.1 Desulfobaccales bacterium
GAAGAGGTCCAGGGCCAGAGCCACATCTTCGGCGGCAGCGCGGCTGCCCGGGGCGAGCGCGGTCATGCCGGCCTGGACCATTAGGGGGGTGTTGGGCATGGCCCGGATCACCCGGCTGTCGGGCAGGGCCTCTTCCAGGACCGCCAAGGGCACCCCGGCGGCGATGGAGATCACCACCTGGCCGGGCCGGGCGTGGCCGCGGATTTCTTGCAGGACGCCCCTCAAAATCTGGGGCTTGACGGCCAGTATCACCATCGCGGCTTTCATCACCGCGGCGTTGTCCGGGGCCGCCTCGACCCCCAGTTTCTCCATCTCCTGCCGAAGTCCGGGATCAGGGTCGTAGAACACCAGGTCCGCCGGTTTTACCAGCCCCGCGGCCACCAGGCCCCGCACCAGCGCCCCGCCCATGGCCCCGGCGCCGACAAAGCCCAGTCCGGCCGGATTCCGCCGCTTATCCTGTGGTTGAGACATTGACATCCACCCCCAAACGGGTCATATTTTATGTGTCATATTGTGGCACAGGTGCGCCTCAAGGCTCAAGCGCTTAACGGGGTGTTGTATATAAAGTCGCCATCAAAGATGAGCGGTTGTCAGGGCTCGATTCAAAGATTTTTAAACAATTTTTTAACCACTTCTGATCCAGACTGGAACCCTGATGAACAGCCACATTGATCCACGGCCGCTTCTGGCACTCACCATGGGGGACCCGGTGGGGGTGGGGCCGGAAATTATGGTTTTGGCTCTGTCCGATCCGGCGGTCCATCAGATCTGCCGTCCTTTGGTGTTGGGGGATCCGGGGGCCCTGGAGCGGGCCTGCCGGGAACTGGCCCCCCATTTAACCCTGCACCCCGTGGGCGACCCCTCCCAGGGACGCTACCAGCCCGGGGTTATGGACTTTCTGCCCCTGTCCCAACTGTCGCCGGCCGACCTCAACCACAGCCATCCGAGCGCCGCCGGCGGCCATGCCATGGTATCTTACATCCTCACCGCCATCGACTTGGCCATGCACCACGAGGTGGCGGGCATGGTCACCGGCCCCATCAGCAAGGCCGCCCTGAACCTGGCGGGCTACCGCTATCCCGGCCACACCGAGCTTCTGGCGGAGCGCACCGGCGCCTCCGAGGCGGCCATGATGCTGGCCGGGGGCAATTTCCGGGTGGTGCTGGCCACCATCCATGTGGCCCTGGCCGATGTTCCGGAGCGCCTGAGCACCGACGGCCTGCTGCGTCTTTTCAGCCTGACCTATCGCGCCTTAAAGAGCGATTTTGCCATCCCCCAGCCCCGCCTGGGAGTGGCGGCCCTCAACCCCCACGCCAGCGAAGGGGGGCTGTTCGGCGACGAAGAAAAGGAAATCATCATTCCCGCAGTCCTGGAGGCCCGGGGCCAGGGCCTGCCGGTGAGCGGCCCCTTCCCGGCGGACACCCTGTTCTGGCGCCACGCCCAGGGAGAGTTCGACGCCATCATCGCCATGTACCACGACCAAGGCCTCATCCCCCTGAAACTGCTCCACTTTACCGATGCGGTAAACGTCACCCTGGGGCTCCCCATCATCCGCACCAGCGTCGATCACGGCACCGCCTACGACCTGGCCGGCGAAGGCACCGCCCACCCCGGCAGCCTCAAAGCCGCCATCTTCATGGCCGCGGAGATGGCCGGGCGCAAGGCCTCCCGGAAAAGCTGAACTATTTTAGTTTGGAAAAGTTTGTGCAGGCTGGGCGCCACCCACCATCAATACCCGCGCCGAAATTCCTGGAGAGGCACAGGTGAGGACACCTGTGCCACCGGGTTTTGCTGATTTTGGGAGAGACTGGGCTTATGAGAGACTGACCCGAGGAACAGGTTCCGCTTGCTAAAATCAGCCGACCCGCTTTTGCAGCCATTGCCGCACATAATCAGCAAAGGTGGAAATTTCCTCAAGGCGGCCCAGATGCTTATGCACCTCATCCCAATCGATTTTTAAATATTCATGGATGAGGATATTCCTTAAGCCCGCCAGGGGCGCCAATCGGCGGGCAAATTCAGGCGGCACCACCCCAAGCTCCCCCATTTGCAGGATGGCCCCGTAATAATCCTGGGGTTTGGGAGCCCCGCTGAGGGCAATGATGCGGTGGCTGAGGTCGATGACGCATTGAGCCGCCAGCTCCAGGTTGCGCTCCACGATATCCCGGAGATAGGGATCCTGGTCGAACTCACTCCGGCTTTTGGCCCTGAGAGGCTCTAATCTCGCCAAGCGTTCTGAGAGTTCGCTCAAGCGCCTCTCGATGCCACTGAACTCGGGCGGCATGGTTTTCCCCCCGCAACAAATCAGCCCGTTGGGCCCGCAACACCGGCAGATAATCGCCGTAGCGGCTCATCACCCCGGCCTCAAACTCCACCCGGGAGGCCAGGTCCCGCTCAAATAAAAGTATTCCCTGGGAGATGACGGCAAAGGCCAGGTCTATGGGGGCCTGATTCAGCCAGAGCATCTCGACCCGGTCAGCAGGGCATTTGCGGGCGAACTCATAGTGCAGACCAGCCCGCTGTTCCGGGGTGTCCCCGGCATGGTCCACCAGGATGCCCAGGTCCAGGTCGCTGTCCGGACCGGCGACCCCGCCGGCCTGAGAGCCGAAAAGATACACCAGCACGATGGCCGGGAAGTCCCGGGCCAGTTCCGCCGCCTTTTCCCTCAAGTCCTTCACCTTCATAGGTGCAAAATAGCCTAAATGTCCTGTTTTGACAATGACCAGGTTTGGTGGGGGGGCCAGCGGATATTCTTACGGCGTGAAAAAAAACAGGTTCTGGGTTTCAGGTTTCAGGTTTTGGAACTTGGTTTTTCCCAGAACCCGGAACCACGAACCCAGAACCTTACAGCGCTTATCGGCAATCCCGGCAGACGAGAAAGGTTTCCACCGGGTCGCCGGTGAGTTTGGCCCAATGCTCCAGTTGGGCCCGGGGCGCGATGTAATTGCCGCAGACGTTGCAGCGCTGCAATTCGAAGTTCCGCCCCCAGATGGTGCGCACCCCGTCCTTTTCGGTGTAGGGGATGACCCCGGTGGGGCAGATGAAGGCGCAGGAGCCGCAGCCGATGCAGGCCTCGGCGGCTTCCTTGAAGGGGGTGGCCACCTGTTTGTCGGGGGTGCGGAAGGCCATGGAAATGGCGCTGACGCCGACGATTTCCTTGCAGGTGCGCACGCACAGGCCGCAGAGGATGCAGAGTTCTTCCGGGTCCTCGATGTGGAAGCGGGTCTCGTACACCCCGTGCTCCCGGGCCAGGTCCTGGATGATCTTGGCCTTGGGAGCCCGGGCCAGCAGCAGTTCCAGCACCAGGCGCCGGGCCTGCATGACTTTGTCCGAGTGGGTCTGGATTTTCAGGTCTTTTTCCACCGGATAGGTGCAGGAATTAACGATGCGGGTGCGGGGGCCGTCCCCCACCTCCACCACGCACAGGCGGCAATGGCCCTCGGAGGGCAGGTCCGGGTGATAGCACAACGTGGGGATTTCAAAGCCATGGGCCCGGGCGGCCTGGAGCACCGTCCAGGAAGAATCGGCCCGGACAAAAATTCCGTTGATATAGATACCCACTTCCACGATGGTGGGGGCTTTAACCTGATCGGCAAGCTTGGTGTAGGCCATACCATTACTCCCTGATCACCGCGTCAAATTGGCAGGTCTCATAGCACAGGCCGCATTTGATGCAGAGCTCCTGGTCGATTTCCTGGGCTTCCTTCTTGATGCCGCTGATGGCCCCCACCGGGCACTCCCGCACGCAGGCCAGGCAGCCGGTGCAGGCTTCCGGGTCGATGGTGTACTTGAGCAGCGGCCGGCAGACCAGGGCCGGGCATTTCTTGTCCCGGATGTGGGCCTCGTATTCGTGGCGGAAATACTTGAGGGTGGAGCGCACCGGGTTGACCGCGCTCTGGCCCAGGCCGCAGATGGAGGCGGAGGACATGGCCTGGCACAGTTCCTCCATCAGGGTAAGCTGCTCCATTTCGCCCCGGCCGTGGGTGATTTCCTCATAGAGATATTTGAGCTGCTTTAAGCCTTCCCGGCAGGGGGTGCATTTGCCGCAGGACTCGGCGTGGAGAAAGCCGATGAAGTAGCGGGCCACGTCCACCATGCAGCTGGTGTCGTCCATGACGATCATGCCGCCCGAGCCCATGATGGAGCCCACTTCCTGGAGGCTGTCGTAGTCCACCGGCAGGTCCAGAAACTGCTCGGGGATGCAGCCGCCCGAGGGGCCGCCGGTCTGCACCGCCTTGAAGGGCCGATTGCCGGAAATGCCCCCGCCCAGATCATAGATGATCTGGCGCAGGGTCATGCCCATGGGCACTTCCACCAGGCCGGTGTTGTTGACCGCGCCCACCAGGGAAAAGACCTTGGTGCCGGTGCTGGTCTCGGTGCCCTGGCCGGCGAACCAGTCGGCGCCCATGTTGATGATTTCCGGCACGTTGGCCAGGGTTTCCACATTGTTGATGATGGTGGGCAGCCCGAAAAGGCCGGCCTGGGCCGGATAGGGCGGCCGGGGGTGAGGCTCGCCGATGTAGCCTTCGATACTGGCCATGAGCGCGGTCTCTTCGCCGCAGACAAAGGCCCCGGCCCCCTGATTGATCTTGATGTCGAAGTTGAATCTGGAGCGCAGGATGTTGTCCCCCAGAAAGCCGAACTCCCGGGCCTGCTCGATGGCGAGCCTGAGGCGTTTGACCGCCAGGGGATACTCGTGGCGCACATAGATATAGCCCCGGCGGGCACCGATGGCGTAGCCGGCGATGAGCAGGCCTTCGATGACCGCGTGGGGGTCGCCCTCCATCACCGCCCGGTCCATGAAGGCCCCGGGGTCGCCCTCGTCGCCGTTGCAGATGACGAACTTCACCACGCCTTCGGTTTCCCGGCAGATGCGCCATTTGCGGCCGGTGAGGAAGCCGCCGCCGCCCCGGCCCCGGAGCCCCGAGCGCTCTATCTGGTCGATGACCTCCTCAGGGGTCATCTTGAAGAGCACTTTGCGGAGGGTGCGGTAGCCCCCGGTGACCAGGTAGTCATCCAGGCTTTCCGGGTCGATGAGGTCCAGTTTGCGCAGGACGGTGGGGACCTGGCCCTTATGAAAGGGAACTTCGCTTTTATGGGCGCAGGATTCGCCGCTGGCCGGGTCGTGGTACACCAGGCGGTCCACCACCGCGCCCGCCATCAGGGTCTGCTCCACAATCTCCGGCACATCCTCGGGGGTGACCTTCTGGTAGGCGATTTCCTGGGGGCGGATGAGGACCTTGACCCCCTGGGCGCACAAACCGTGGCAGCCGCTGGTTTTGAGGATGACCTTGCCGTCAAAACCTTGGGCGGCCATGGCCTCGGTGAAGGCCTGGGCCACGTCCTCGCTTCCCAGGGGCAGGCACCCCGGCCCGCCGCACACCAGGACCACGGGCTGGTTCGGGTCCCGGGAGGCCCTGAGTTTCCGGCGATATTCGGTCAGATGGTCGACGGATTCGATTTTCGGCATAATCGTTCTCTTTTTGAGCAGTCAGCAGTTAGCAGTCAGCAGTCAACTAGAGCTCATGGCTGAAAGCCGACACCTCCCTACTTCTGATACAATTTCAAGACCTTGGGCACCTTGTCCACGGTCACCCGGGCGAAATATTTGTCGTCAATCATCATCACCGGGGCCTGGGCGCAGGAACCGAGGCAGCCCACCGTCTCCAGGGAAAAGGCTCCGTCCTTGGTGGTGTAGCCCACCTCGCACCCCAGGCGGCTGGACAGGGAGTCCACCAGGCGCTGGCCCCCCCGCAGATGGCAGGTGGTCCCCAGGCAGACCTTGAGCTGATGCTCGCCCTTGGGCACCAGGCTGAACATCTTGTAAAAGGTGGCCACGCTGTAAATCTGGGTGAGCGGCACATTCAGGCGGTCGGCCACCAGGGTGAGCTCATCTTGGGGAAGATAGTTGTAGGAATCCTGAATGTCCTGGAGCACCGGGATCAGGTCGGCGCTTTCCCCCTCATATCGGGACAGGATGCTTTCCAGGCGCGCTGCGTCCATCAGACACCTCCTTCGGCCGGCGGCGCTGCTTCGGGCAGGGGCGGCAATTCAGGTTCGGGAAGGCCGCATTTGGCCAGCAGCTCCCGGTAACGCTCCAGCACCCGCCGCTGGATATAGTCCTTTTCCGGGTCCCGCAGGTGCCGGAAGCGGCCCTGGGGCTTGAGGTAATCCCGGATGGGCCGGATCTTGGGAGGCTGCACGGTCAGGTGGTATTTGCCGTTCACCACTTCGAACAGCGGGAAGACCCCGGTTTCCACCGCCAGGCGGCCCAGGCGCACGGACAGGTCCGTGGCCGATCGCCAGCCCGTGGGGCAGACGCACAGGATGTGCACATAGGCCGGGCCCGGGGTTTCGATGGCCTTTTTGATCTTGAAATACAGGTCAAAGACGTAACTGGGGGAGGCGGTGGCCACATAGGGAATGTTGTGGGCCACCGCGATGGCCACCATGTCCTTCTTCCAGGTGGACTGGCCGAAGCTCTGCTTGCCCGGCGGCGAAGTGGTGGTCATGGCCCCGAAGGGGGTGGAACTGGACCGCTGGATGCCGGTGTTCATATAGGCTTCGTTGTCCCAGCAGACATAGGTGAAATCATGGCCCCGCTCCATGGCCCCGGACAGGGCCTGGAGGCCGATATCGGTGGTGCCGCCGTCGCCGCCCATGGCCACCACTTTGGGCGGGGGGCCGTCGAGCTTGCCCTTGCGGGCCAGGATTTTGAAGCCCGCCTCCACTCCCGAGGCCACTGCCGCGGTGTTCTCAAAGGCCACGTGAATCCAGGGGTGCATCCAGGCGGTCTGGGGCATACCCGAAGAGACGATTTCCATGCAGCCGGTGGCATGGGCGATGACCGCGTCTTTGCCTATGGCCTTGGTCACCCACCGGACCGCCAGGGCCTCGCCGCATCCCTGGCAGGAGCGGTGCCCTGAGGTGAAAAACTCCTCCCGGGGCATGAGCCGGGAGGCGTACACGTCATATTTCTGGCTTTCTGCAAATCCGAATTTTTCCATCACCCTCTAACTCCATAGAGGCAAAATTCCTGGCTGGGGCCCTGCTCGATTTCGACCTGGGCCTTGGCCAGAATATCTTTAAAGGCCTCGGGCGCCACGTCGCGACCGCCCAGGCCGATGATATACCCTAAAACCGCCGGCCGTTGCGCCAGGGGATATAAGGCGCTCCTGACCTCGCTCATCACCGGTCCGCCGACACCCCCGAGGGAGAGGGCCCGGTCGCAGACGATGACCAGTTCGGCGTCCCCCACCGCTTCTCGTAAATCCTTAAAGGGAAAGGGCCGCCACATCCGCAGCTTCAGCAGGCCCACCGGCAACCCTTGAGCCCGCATCTCCTCCACCGCGATCTGGGCCACCTCGCCCAAACACCCCATGATGAGGAACACCACCTTGGCCCCCTCGGTCATGAAGCGCTCCACCGGCTGATAGGCCCGGCCGGTGAGCTTGGCCCATTCATCCCACACCTTGATGATGTGGTCGTAGGATTCGGTCAGGGTCACCTGGTGCTTCATCTTCACTTCGGTGTAGATTTCCGGCATGGCAAAAGCCCCCATGGTCACGGGGTGCTTGGTATCCAACTGGTGCCGGGGATGATAGGGCGGGAGAAATTTATCCACGGTTTTCTGGTCCACCATCTCCAGGGCCTCCACCACATGGGAGAGGATGAAGCCGTCCAGGTTGATGATGGTGGGCAGCAGCACTTTGGGGTTTTCGGCGATTTTGAAGGCCATGACGCTGTGGTCGAAGGACTCCTGGCCGTTTTCCACAAAAATTTGAATCCAGCCGATGTCCCGGGCCCCCATGATGTCGGAGTGGTCATTCCAGATAGACAAAGGCCCGGACAGGGCCCGGTTGGCCACGGTCATGACGATGGGAAAGCGCATGGCGCTGGCGATGTACAGAATTTCGTTCATCAGGGCCAGGCCCTGGGAGCTGGTGGCCGTGTAGGTGCGGGCCCCGGTGGCCGACATGCCGATGCAGGTGCTCATGGCCGAGTGTTCGGACTCCACATTGACGAACTCCGCCTCCAGGTCACCGTTGGCCACCATGCTGGACAGATGTTCGACGATGTGGGTCTGGGGCGTGATGGGGTAGGCGGCGATGGCCTCGGCCCGGGCCAATTGCACGGCATGGCTCACCGCGATGGAGACCTCCATGCCCACCCGATGGGCTTTGGCGGCTTTGGCGCTCATGGATTACTCCTCCTCCGGCACCATGGTGATGCAGCCGGTGACGCACTCCCGGGCGCAGGTGCCGCAGCCTTTGCAGTAGTCGGGGTTCATGTCGAAATAGCCCCCGGGTTCTTCGATAATGGCGGGTTCGGGGCACACCGTCCAGCAGACCCCGCAGCGGATGCAGCGGCTCTTGGTCCACACCGGATGCTGGGAGCGCCAGTCGCCGGTGCGGTACTGGCGGGCGCTGCCCGGCTCCCGCAAGAGGCCGCCCAGTTCGATTTCCTGCCAGGTGGTTTGTTCTAAAGGTTTCACGGCTGGGCCTCCTCCACCACGGTTTTGTCATACGCCACTTTCAAGGCGTTGAAATTTTTCACCGCCAGGGGTCCGAAGCGCTCTTTGAGCGGCTCTTCCAGGGACTCCACGGCCACCGCCCCGGTGGCTTTGATGAGGGCCCCCAGCATGGTGGTGTTGGTGATGGGCACCCCCAGGACCTCCCGGGCGATGGTGTTGGCGTCCACCAGGGCCAGCTTGTGCTTGAAGCCGAACTCCCGGCGCACCTCGGCGTGGGGTTTATTGCTGTTCAAGACGATGATGCCGTCGGGTTTCAGGTCGGCGTGGGGCTTCTGGATGCGGATGAGGCTCGGGTCCAGGATCAGGACCACGTCCGGGCTGGCGATCTTGCAGCGCAAGCCGATGTGCTTGGTGTCGATGCGCAGAAAGGCCAACACCGGCGCGCCCCGGCGCTCCGGCCCGAAGCTGGGGAAGCCCTGGGCGAACTTGCCTTCGTTGATGGCGGCCAGGGCCAGCAGCTCCACCGAAGTGACGGCCCCCTGCCCCCCGCGCCCATGAAAGCGGATTTCGAGCATGATTTTATCCCTTAAAGGATTTGTTTATGTTTGCGATATGGCGCCGATCAGTCAAAAAAATGTGGAACCGCCGCCCTCGGCGGTTCATCTTCTTATTTCGAGGCCTGGGGCGGCTCAAGTGGACAGCCGAGGGCGGCTGTCCCTACACCTTCGACCCATTCCCGCCAGAGCCAGGGATAATCGTTTTCGTTTACCACCAAACCATGCCTTACCGGGTTCTGGCAAACATATTCCACTTTGCTCCGGGCGCTTTCGTCCGATCTCAATATGTGGTCAAAGGACTCGGTTTGCCAGACCTTGCCCCGGCGGTTCAGAGCCTTATTTATGCTATGCGCCGCAGCCCCCTTTATGGCCCCCAGAACTTCAGCCAAGCTAAAAGGTCGCCCCTGGGCATCGTTTGACGGCGTAAAAACCAGATGGACGTGGTCAGGCATTATCACCACGCCATGAGTGTGGAGTTTTTTGCCTTGCTCATGCAGGCAGTGACGGAGAACCAAGCCTCTGACGGATTCAGGAAGCAGCCAACGCCGATGAGTGCAAAATGTAACAAAAAGGGTCTTGTTTTCTTTCTGAAGATGGGGTAATTTCCGCCGGTATTCACCTTTGGCGGGTTTGGCGGTCGGCAACGTAGTCGTTTGAGAGTCCGGGCCGGCTGTTGGGGCCCGCCCCGGACATCTTACATAAGGATTCATGGCTATATGACCGAACAGATTGTAGGGACAGCCGCCCTCGGCTGTCCTTTGTTTTTACTATACGCCGGCTTGATTCGCCTTCAAGGAAAATCTCTCTCTATTATATGCACAAAATATCGTTCAAGCAAAAGGATCCTGCACCAGGATGGTCTCTTCCCGGTCGGGGCCCACGGAGACCAGCTGGATGGGCACCCCGGCCAGTTCCTCCACCCGCTTCAGGTAATTTCGGGTGTTTGGCGGCAAATCTTCAAAGCGCCGCACCTTGGTGATGTCCTCGCTCCAGCCCGGCAGGTCCTCGAACACCGGCCGGCAGCGCTCCAGCTCCGGCAAGGTCGGGGGCATGGCCTCCCGAGGCACCCCGTCCAGTTCATAGGCCAGGCAGAGGCGCACCGGGTCGAGGCCGGAGAGCACGTCCAGTTTGGTGATGGCCAGGCCGGTGAGGCCGTTCAGCCGCGCCGCCTCTTTCAGCACCACCAGGTCCAGCCAGCCGCAGCGCCGGGGCCGCCCGGTGGTGGAGCCGAACTCCACCCCGACCTTCTGGAGATGCTCGCCCACCGCGTCCAGACACTCAGTGGGGAAGGGGCCGCCCCCCACCCGGGTGGTGTAGGCCTTGACAATGCCCAGCACCCGGTGCAGGGCGTTAGGCCCGATGCCGCTGCCGGTGGCCGCGCCCCCGGCTATGGGATTGCTGGAAGTGACATAGGGATAGGTGCCGTGGTCGATGTCCAGGTGGGTCCCCTGGGCGCCCTCAAAGAGAATATTGTGGCCGTCCCGGGCCGCCTGGTGCAGCAGCACGGAGACGTTGGCCATCAGGGGCTTGAGGCGCTGCCCCATGGCGGCGTAGGGCGTGAGAATCTCTTCGAGGCTGAAGGGCTGGTCGCTTAAGAATTTTTCCAGCAGGAAATTTTTTTCCGGCAAAATCTCGGCAAGCTTGGCCTTAAGAACCTCAGGCTCCACCAAATCTGCCACCCGGATGCCCCGGCGGGCGACTTTATCTTCATAGCAGGGGCCGATGCCCCGGCCGGTGGTGCCGATTTTAGCGGCGCCTTTGGCCCGCTCCCGGGCCAGGTCCAGGCGCTGGTGGTAGGGCATGATCACCTGGGTGCGCTCGCTCACCCGCAGGTTAGCCGGCCCCACCTGGAGACCCCGGGATTGCAGCTTATCAATCTCGCCTAAAAAGACCTCCGGGTCCAGAACCACCCCGTTGCCGATGCAGCAGACCGTCCCCGGGTGCAAAATGCCGGAGGGAATCAGGTGAAAGATAAACTTTTCCCCGCCCACCACCAGGGTGTGGCCGGCGTTGTTGCCCCCCTGGTAGCGCACCACGACCTCAGCCTTGTCGGTCAGGAGGTCAACGATTTTCCCCTTGCCTTCGTCACCCCACTGGGTGCCCACCACCACGACGTTCGGCAACTAATGTCCTCCTTTTCACAAACCCGATATATTAAATCACAGGAGCCTGGAAAATCAATAAAGAAAAAGCGGCGCCCGCCCCTGGCCCTGGAAGAATGAAGCTGACGAGGCTTTGCCGCCTTTCTGCAGGCGGTGGTCAGCCCAGCGCCGCCAGGCCCTTCCGGTCAATCAGATCGAGGAGTCGTTGGGCCGGACCGCTGGGCCTTTTCTCTCCCCGTTCCCACTGCTGCACCGTGGTCTTGCCGATACCCAGGACCGCCGCAAAGACCGCCTGGCTCACATGGTTCGCCAAACGGATGCGCCGGATCTCCTCGGGCTGAAAGGCCCGTTTGGTCGGCAGGCAGAGCGCCTTAACCTGACGCATGGTAATTTCATCCAAAGCCCCGACCCTGAACAGGTCCTGGGCCATTTCATGGGCGATATCCAAAATCTCACTCATGTTGTTGCACCTCCACCATGGAGCCTTCCTGTAAAAGCGCTTTGAACACCCTCATTTTCTATCAATATAACACTAAATGATACACTATGCCAAAGAGATTTTCCTAAAAGGGCGTATGACGGGGGAGAAAAGAGGGAAGAAAAACTGGGGGCGGCGCACCGCCCCCAGGTTGGATAGACCTACTTTACCTTAGGCACGAACTTATTGGCGTAGGTCGGATAGTTTTTCCGCAGGTCCTTTTTGATGATCTTGCCGGTGGGGGTCCGGGGGATGGCCTCCAGGAAACACACTTCCCGGGGCAGTTTATAGGTGGCCAGCACGTCCATGGTGGATTTGATGATATCGTTGGCCAGATCTTGAGACGCGGTGTGGCCGCCCTCCAACTCCACCATGGCCACCACTTTCTGACCCATGATCTCGTCGGGGATGCCCACTACCGCGTCGTCCCGCACCGCCGGATGCCGGATGATGGCGTCCTCGATCTCGGTGGGGGCCAGACGGAAGCCGGAAGACTTGATCATGTCGTCTTCCCGGGCCTGGAAGAAGATGTAGCCGTCCTTGTCCATCATGACGGCGTCGCCCATCATGTTCCAGCCGTCCTTGATGCCTTTCTTCATGGTGGCCAGGAGCTTGTTGTCCTGGATGTAGGGCTTCCAGTACAGGGTGGCGGTGGGGCCCTTGATCATCATGCTGCCCACTTCGCCGGGGCCGGCGGTGCTGCCGTCTTCCCGGACCACCTTGATCTCAAAGCCGGGGATGGCCCGACCGATGGAGTCGGCCACCGGCATATCGCCGATCGCCGTGGAGGTCACCAGATGCATCATTTCGGTGCCGCCCAGACCCTCCCAGATGGGTTTGCCGGTTTTGGCCTGCCACTGGGCCAGGGTCTTGCCGGTCAGGGCGTCGCCGCCGGTGGTGTACATACGGACGCTGCTGGTGTCAAAGTCTTTAAAATTGGGCATTTCCAACAGCTTCCGGTAGGCGGTGGGGAGGCCGGTGACCACGGTGATCTTGTGCTTCTGGATGGTGGTCATCATGTCGTCCGGGGTGAACTTGGGGAGCAGGGAGATGGCGCCGCCGCCGGCAAAGGGCACGATGCAGAAGGTGCCGTAGCCCGCCGCAAAGGTCACCGGCGCCGAGCCGCCCAGGACTTCGCCGGGGCCCAGCTTCCAGACGTACTTGTTGACGATCTGGGATTCAATGTATACTTCCCGGACAAAGTGGACGCAGCCCTTGGGCTGGCCGGTGGTGCCGGAGGTGAACAGGATCACCCCGATGTCCCAGGGTTCCACCATGACGTTGGCAAACTGGTCGCTGGCCGTAGCCACTGACTTGGCGAAAGACACGTGGCCCTTGGCCTCCACGTCTTCGGGTTTGCCGCCCACCACCACGATCTTGGTGGGGAATTGCCATTCATGCTTGCTGTCTTCCACCGGACCCATCAGGGGGAAGCTCACCACAAAGACCTTAAATTCAGAGTTGTTGAGGACGAAGGCCACTTCTTCCTTGGCCCACAGGGGGGACACCGGCACCGGAATGGCGCCCAGCTTCATGATGGCGAAGTTGATGGCCACGGCGTCGGGAGCGTTGGTCATGCGGAGGCCCACCCGGTCCTGGGACTCGACGCCCAGGCCCTTGAGGACATTGGCGAACTTGTTGGCCAGGGCCATGACTTCTTTATAGGTCATCTTGGTGTCGCCGAAGAGAATGGCGGCGTTGTCACCCCGCCCCTCTTTGACGTGCCGGTCCAGGAGAAATTCGGCGAGATTCAGCTTGTCCGGCACCGGAAATTCGGCCGGCGAAGTGTACTCCGCCCAAAGTTCTTTCGGGGGCAAATAATCAGCAGGAATTTTTCCCATAAACGTACAACCTCCTTCAAGGATTTGTTTTATCAGAGGGGCAACGCAAACGACTCCCACACCATGTGAAGCATATTACAAAGTCTCGCGCCACTGTCAAGAAATATTTAGAGTATAATGATGGTGGTGAGAAAGTTAGCGGCTTGACCAAGGCCCATCTCGCCCGGAGGCCCCCTGAGATGACCACCGTAGCTTTGATCGGGCCGGAGCTCTTTCCCATCCCGCCCATCCGGGGCGGGGCCACGGAATTGTTTATTGACCGGCTGGCGGCCCACCTGACCCGGTATCGCCCGGTGATCATCGGCCCCGCCGACCCGGAGCTGCCGACCCGGGAAATTCGGGGGCAGGTCGAATATCGGCGGATTTTTTTGAACTTTGGCCAACAATGGCTCTATCGCCGCTACCGCCACCTGCTGCCCCTGTACGACCGCCGGGTGGCCGGACTCATCCGCGAGTTAACCCCGGATCTGATTCACGTCCACAACCGCCCCCTGTTGGCCCTGAACCTGAAGACCTGGTTCCCCCGCTTGCCCGTGCTCCTGCACATGCACAACATTTACTCCATTTTGGGGAAACGGGAGCGCCCGGCGCCGCACACCCCCATGCCAGTGGACGCTTTTTTGGCCTGCAGCCGCTTTGTCCTGGAGCAGGAACGCCAGCGGCTGGGCACCGGGGCTCGGGCCCATTACGTGATGCACAACGGCGTCGATCCGGCGGCCTTCGCCCCCTGGTGGGAAAGGGCGGCGGAAGTCCAGGCGGTGCGGCGGCACTATGGCCTGGGCGACGCACCCGTGGTGCTCTTCGCCGGCAAAATTAGGGAGAGCAAGGGTGTGGGGCTGCTTTTGGCGGCCATGCCGCGGGTTTGGCTAAAGCTCCCTCAGGCGGTGCTGGCCCTGGCCGGGGGCACCGAGTTCGGCCGGGGGCGCACCGGGCGGGAAACCCCGTTTTTCAAAGATTTCCGGGAGCAGGTGGCCCAGGCCTCCGGCCGGGTGCTGCTCACCGGCTTTCTGCCCCATGAACAGATGGCCCAAACCTATCTGATGGGGGATGTCTTCGCGGCCCCCTCCCAGAAGCCGGAGGGTATGCCCCTGGTGCTGCTGGAGGCCGCGGCCTGCGGCCTGCCCATCGTCACCACCCGCATGGGGGGCATCCCGGAGGTGGTCCGGCACGGAGACAACGGCCTGCTGGTGGAAGATCCCCGGGATGCGGCCGAATTGGCCGAAAAGATCCTCGCCCTCCTGACGGACGCCGGGCTCCGCCGGCGCCTGGGGGGCCGGGGGCGCGAGCTGATTGAAGAACGTTTCTCCTGGCAACACATCGCCCGGGAACAGGAAGCGGTGTATGATGAGGTTGTCCAACCTTAGCATGGTAATAACTATCAGGCAGAGAGACTCATCAAGTTTAGGGGAAAAAATTCGTTATTGTTAACGAAAGATATGCTATTTAATTAACTATATTTTCTACGCTTTTCGGGAAGGGGGGTCAGAAAAGCTGTTATGGCCCATGACGTTTTTATCAGCTACTCCCAAAATGACAAACTGACCGCGGACACCCTGTGTGAGACTTTAGAGAAATCCGGCCTTCGCTGTTGGATAGCGCCCCGCAACATCCTGCCGGGCCTGAGTTGGGGTGAGGCCATCATTGACGCCATCTCAGAATCCAGCGTCATGGTGGTGATCCTCTCCCGACATGCCAATGTCTCACCTTATGTTCTCAAGGAAGTGGAGAGGGCGGTGAGCCGCGGTATTCCGGTGCTCCCCTTCCGCATTGAGCACGTGCTCCCCTCCAAGGCCCTGGAATTATTCCTCAGCTCCCACCAGTGGCTGGACGCCCTGACCCCGCCCCTGGCTCAACACCTGGAGCGCCTGGTGGACATCGTCAAGACCCTTTTGGGCTCTCTTCGGGAAGGAAGGACCGAGAGGACGCCCGCCGCCCAGCCGCGGGAGGACCGGAGCGGGCTCCTGGCGCCGGTGAAACTGCAAGGCAAATGGGGCTATATCGACCAACAGGGCCGTCTGGTCATCCCGCCGCAATTTGATCAGGCTTACCTTTTTTTATACGGCCTGGCAAGCATAGAGCAAAACGGCCTAGGCGGCTTTATCGATAAGCGGGGCAACCAAGTTATCATTCCTCAGTTTGAAAAAGTTTCTTACTCATTATTTAGCGAAGGTTTGGCAGCCGTTAGGCTAAGCAGCCGCTGGGGCTTTATTGATCTCACCGGCAGGATGGTCATCTCCCCGCAGTTCGAGGATGCCTGGGGATTTTCCATGGAAATGGCGGCTGTCAAGCAGGGAGGGAAATGGGGGTTTATAAATACGTCTGGCCAACCGGTTATTATGCCCCAATTCGATCAGGTCGGGGGTTTTTCAGAAGGCCTCTCAACGGTGAAGCAGGGAGGCCAATGGGGTTTCCTTGACCGCGCCGGTAAGATGGTCATTGCACTGCAATTCGATGATGCCGGTGGCTTTTCGGAAGGATGCGCGCCGGTCAAAAAAACCGGCAAGTACGGGTACATCGATCGCCTCGGGAACTTTGTTATAGTGCCGCAATTCGATTCTGCCGGTCGTTTCTTTGAGGGGTTAGCAGCGGTCCAACTTGATAAGAAATATGGTTTTATTGACATCTCGGGAAGGATGATCATACCGCCGCAATTCTATCGTGTTTGGGATCTTCCATTTCGCGAGGGCCTGCTCAGTGTCAGCACAGCAAAAGAAGGTAAATGGGGGCCAAAAGAAGGTAAATGGGGGGCAATTGACCGCCGGGGTAACTTCGTCATTAAGCCGCAATTTGATTTTCTCGCGAGTTTTAACGAGGGCCTGGCAGCAGTGATGCAAGGGGGCAAATGGGGATATTTTGACACTGCCGGCAACATAGCCATTAGCCTCCAATTCGATAGCGCCGCTACTTTCTTGAATGGGTTGGCGCCGGTCAAGCAGGGCGGTTATTGGGGCTACATCGATCGCACCGGGAAGATGGTCATCGCCCCCCAGTTCGAAGAGGCAAATATTTTCAAATAATACCCCAGACTTGAAAGTCCTCAAGGATTTCTCCTAAGGCCAATGCTTTCATGCCTTCACCCCTGGTACGAGGCCGCAGCCGAGACATGTGGCACAATCTCTTGATGTGGGGGGCCAGGCGGTATCTGCGCGGGCAGGTGCGCCGGCGGCCGCCCCGGCCCCTGAAGGAGTTGGACCTCACCCGGGTGCGCCGGGTGCTGCTCCTGAACGCCACCGCGCTGGGGGACTTCCTGTTTTCCACCCCCACCTTCCGGGCCTTGAAAGAAACCTATCCCGCCTGGGAGCTGGATATCTTAATCCATCCCGGCTGGCAGGACCTGGCGGCCCCCAACCCCCACCTGGCCCGCCGCTGGCTTTACCCCGGCCGGGGGGCGCGACTTTTGAGCCTCATGCGTCAGCTTCGCCGGCCGGGCTATGACCTGGCGGTCATTTTGCACGGCAACGACCCCGAGGCCAGCCTCATGGCCCAGGCCACGGGGGCCCCCTTGATCATCGGCTCGGCGCACAGCCCCCTGGCTTTCACCTATTCAGCCACCATTTCCCACCCCGACCCCCTGGAGCACGCCATTGAACGACGCCTGGCTTACGCCCGTCTTCTGGGGGCGGACACCGCCAACCGACAGATGGACCTGTTTCTGCCGACCTCGGAGCGGGACCGGGCCCGGGAGATTCTGGCCCACCACTTCGGCGACTATCCTGACCGTCTAATGGCCTTGCACGCCACTGGCTCCGCGCCCTATAAATGGTGGCCCCTGGAGCGGTTTGCCGAGGTGGGGCGCCATCTCCAGGAGCGCTACGGCGCCCCCCTCCTGATTATCAGCGGCGCCCAAGACCGGCCGGTGGCGGAAAAACTGGCGGCCCGACTCCCCGGCCCCGCCCTGGTCACCGGCGGGCGCTATAATCTGGTCACCGTGGCCGGACTGCTCAGCCACTGCCGCCTTTTGGTCGCCAACGACAGCGGCCCGCTGCATATGGCCCTGGCCCTGAAGGTCCCCACCCTGGCCCTCCTGGGGGCCGACCACCCGGCCCGCATCGGCCCTTACCGGGTGGAGTGGGGCACGCACCTCTATAAAAAAGCAGACGTCTGCCCGGAACCCCGCTGCCTGAACCGGGGCTGCCCCGACAACCGCTGCCTGAAAGCCATCACCACCGACGAGGTAATTAACACCATCCAAGGTTGGTGGGAGCCGGGGTTTCTTGGCTGTAAGCATTAAGCTTTAGGCTCTGAGCTTTAAGCTTTGAGCTTTGAGCTTTGAGCTTTGGGCTTTGGGTTTTGGGTTTTGGGTTTTGTGGTTCTCGTTCCCAAGTTGCACTTGGGAATGAAATTTGGAGTCCAAGCTCAGCTTGGACACACAAGGCACCGTTCCCCAGCAAAGCTTGGGAACGAGAAAAAAAGCTTATAGCCTATAGCTTACAGCTTATAGCCCGGGGCCAGCGCGCCTCCGCCCCTCCCCTTTCAAATTACTGCTCACTGATCACCGGTCACTGGTCACTGGTTACTGGCCACTGGTCACTGATTCCCGCAGCCGCCGCCAGTCCGCCACAATCTCGGCGGCCATGTGGTCATAGGTGCGCACGCGGGAGGCCTTCTGCTGGCCCCGGCGGGCGAGGGCTTGCCGGCGCGCCGCATCGGCCAGGAGCGCGGCCAGC
>JBGSLA010000248.1:0-6866 GCA_041740935.1 Desulfobaccales bacterium
GGGGTGTAGGAGCCGGTGATCTGGGCCTTGCCGCCGCCGATGCGCTCCTGGATGACCGGAGCGGAGCGCACGATCCCGTCCAGAATAATGGCCAGGCGGCGCTTGACGTTCTCCCCGGTGATCCGGCCGAACTCCGTGGCCCCCCGGCGGTTAAAGTCCACGGAGACGTAGGGTTCATTGTAGTCGCCGATGCGCACCGTGGCGTTTTTCACCGCGTCGCCGGTCATCAGAACCTTCTTTTTGAGCAGCAAGGGCTTGGATTCCAGCCGTCCGGTCTCCCGGTTGATGCTCTTTTCGATATACACCTCATCTTCGGCAGGAATCTTGTCGGCCAAAGCCTGGTTGAGCTGCTCCCGGGTATAGCCGGGTTTGAGCTGGCCGCTCTTGAGCGCGGCTTCGATCAATTCCGGCAGATTGATCTGAGCCTGGTCGTCCACGAGCTTGAATTCCAGCTGGGCCGTCTGGCCGATGAGGTCCAGGGCCCGCTGGGGGTCCTGAACTCCCGGGAGCTGGACCACGATCTGGTCGTCCCCCTGACGCACCAGGACCGGCTCGGTCACCCCGAACTGGTCAATGCGGTTGCGCAGGACCTCCAGGCTCTGGGACAGGGTGCGTTCCTGGAGTTGCTTGACTTCCTCCGGCGTCAGGCCCAGGGTGAAGACCAGGCCCCCGTCCTGGCGTTGGGGGCTCCCCGGGCGCCAGGTGTGGGAACTCCTCCTTGATGAATTTCTGGAAAGCCGCCTGTTCGTCTTTATTGGCCAGGGTGACGGGCAGTTTTTCTTTCGCCACATCTCCGACCTTGAGGCTCAGGCCCCGCTTCTCCGCCATCTCCTTCAAATCGTTGGCATCGCGGTTCAAGGCATTTCTGACCGCACTCTCCATGTCCACCTGGAGGATCAGGTGCATGCCCCCTTTCAGGTCCAATCCTAACTTCAGACCGCGGCTCACATGCTTTTCCCACCAGCCGGGGAGTCCCCCGGTGAGGGAAGGGAGCACGAACATGATAGCCACGACGGTGAGGATAAATAAGAAGAGAAATTTCAGGCGAACCGCTCGCAACATGCAACTATCTCCTTAGCGCCGGGGATGAGTCCGGCGTCGATCAAACTATATTTCCCTGAAATACTGGGATGTTATGACATAGAGTCCCATAAGGGGCGTGCCCCGCCCCTGGGTTTAGCTCAATTAAACATAATTATCTTAGACTTGCCGGACTGTCAAGGATAATGGCCATCGGCACTGCGGCACAGTGTCGGAGATTCCAGTCAAAACTGCCGGTCGAAAAAGAATTCTTCCTCAGGCAACTTCAAGGCGGTGAGGAAATTCCCATACACCGCGCCGGTGTCGATGCCGATCTTGTTGGGCATGAGCAGCGGCTGCTTGAAAGGCGTATGGCCAAAAATGACCCGGCGGCCGAAATCCTCCTGGGAGGCGATGAATTCGCCCCGAATCCACAACAGGTCGTCTTCCACCTGCTCGGCCAGGTCCACGCCGGGCTTGAGGCCGCCGTGGACGAAGATGTAATCCGGGGTTTCATAGTAAAGCTCCAGGTCCTGGAAAAACTGGGCGTGGTCCGGCGGCAGCACCAGGCCTTCCCGGTCTACCCAGCGGTCACCCCAGTACCCTTCCACGGTCGCCCTCCCGCCATTTAAGATAAACATTTCGGCCGGGCCACCCTCAAGGAAATCCAGGAACATGGCCTCATGGTTGCCCTTGAGGCAGATGACCTGCCCCGGCGGAGCCTGGTTTTTCAGGCGGATGACATAATCCACCACTTCTTTGGACTGGGGACCCCGGTCGATATAGTCCCCCACAAATACCAGCCGATCCCGCTCCAGATCGGGATTGATCTTGTCAAAGAGGCGTTCCAGGGATTCCAGGCACCCGTGGATATCGCCGATGGCGTAAAGGTCAGCACTCATGTAAATCCTTCCGGGGTTCGTAGGGGCGGACCTGCATGGCCACCCCTTGGGCGCACACACGGGTGCATCCCCACCATACCGTTTCCCTCACAGCCCGCGAAAAAGCTTTTCCCGCCGGTCCAACCGGGTGAGGCCCGCCTCCCGGGCCGTTTGTTGTGCCTGTTCATGCTCCAACGCGGTAAGATATTTGCGTAAGGTCGGGTGCTCCGCCGCCCGGCCGCAGGGCCGATATTGCCCCATGACGTTGACGTAGGTCCGGGGCGAAATTTCCTGGGCCAGAAACTCCATGACCCCCCGGGTGCCGGACAAATCATCGGGAAGCACCAGGTGCCGCACCAGCAGGCCGCGGCGGGCCACCCCGTTTTCATCCTCCGCCAGATCGCCCACCTGGCGATGCATCTCCTTGACCGCCTGGCGGGCGATTTCGGGGTAGTCCTCTGCCTGGCACAAATCCTTGGCCACCTGGGGGTCCCAAAACTTGAAGTCCGGCATGTAAATATCCACCACCCCGTCCAGGAGCCGCAAGGTCTCCAGGGCATCATAGCCCCCGGTGTTGTAGACCAGGGGGACGCTGAGGCCGCCCGCAATGGCCGCCGGCAGCGCCGTCAGGATCTGGTAGACTTGGTGGCTGGGGGTGACGAAATTGATATTGTGGCAGCCCCGCTTTTGGAGCGCCAGCATCATGGCGGCCAAAGCCTCGACGCTGACCTCTTCGCCTTCCCCCCCGTGGCTGATCTCGTAATTCTGGCAAAAAATACAATACAGATTGCAGTGGGTGAAAAAGATGGTGCCGGACCCAAGGCTGCCCACCAGAGGGTCTTCCTCGCCGAAATGGGGCCCATACGACGACACCACCGGCTTATCCCCGGTGCGGCACAGCCCCAACTCCCCGTGATGCCGGTCCACCAGGCAGTTCCGGGGGGCAGAGCGTGCACTGACTCAATATCTCATAAGCCGCATCAATCTTCCCCTGGAGCAACCCCCGGCGCTGCGTCTCTAAATAGACCGGCTCCCATGCTTGCATGGTAGTACCTCTCGGTAGTTGGGAGAGGGGGCTAAAGGCTTTTTCATAAGTGCCCTTACCCCCTCCCCCAAACCCCCACCCCCAATCCCATAATAACCGGAATAACCGGGACCACAGGCATCCTGCCTGTGCCTGAAAAATGTAGGGCGGGCACTGCCCGGCAATAATCGGGTGTGAGGGATATTTTGCGGTGGGCGGTGCCCACCCTACACGATGATCCCGGTCGTAACTCATGGAAAATACCATGCAACCGCGCCTGGTGGTCTTCCGGCAAATCATTCTCCTGACCCTTGCCTTGGTGGTCCTTGGAGCCCAAGAGGCCCTGGCCCTGAGCGGCAGCCAGGTCTATGAGCGGGTCAAAGACTCGGTGTTGGTGGTCGGGGCCTTCGGCCGGGCGGGGAAAGCGGTGGGCCTGGGGAGCGGCGTGGTGCTGCCCTCCGGGGACATCGTCACCAACTACCACGTGGTCAAGGCCGGGGTGCGCTATATGGTGGGCCAAAGGGGCAAAACCGCGCCGGCCTTCCTGCAAGGGGAGGATCCTGACAAGGACCTGGCTCTGCTTTTGGCTCCGGGGCTGACGGCCGCGCCGGCCCGCCTGGGCCAGGCCTCCCGGCTCCAGGTGGGGGAAAAGGTGTTTGCCGTGGGCTCGCCCCAGGGCCTGGAACTGTCCCTGTCCGAAGGCATCGTCTCCCAACTGCGGGGCGGCCCGCCGCCCCTTATCCAGACCACCGTGGCCATCTCTCCCGGCTCCAGCGGCGGCGGCCTGTTCAACGACCAGGGGGAACTGGTGGGCATCATGACCTTCCAGTTAAAGGAAGGCCAAAACCTCAACTTCGCATTGCCGGTGGAATGGGTCAATCAAGTTGATGGAAAAAAAATCCGGGAGCGGTCAAGAAGGCAAGCACCTGTCGATCCAGAACTTGCGGAGAGACCAAAGGGCGCCAGGAAAGACTTTGACCCATCAGATTATATTTTGCCTCAAGAACGGGCATTGGAGTGCCAAAAGGCAAAAGATTGGCATGGGATGATAGAGGCTTGCAATGCATGGATTTATAACGAGCCGGATTCCGCCGATGCTTGGTTTAAACTAGGCCTGGCTTACGGACAATTGGGCAGCCATCGGGAGGCCATCGAAGCTTTTCGGGAGGCCCTGCGTCTCAAGCCTGATGATGCCTATGTCTGGAATAACCTCGGCGTTACTTACGGAAACATGGGCCGCCACCGGGAGGCTATCGAGTCCTACCGTGAGGCCCTGCGCCTCAAGCCTGATGATGCCGATGCCTGGTATAACCTCGGCCTTGCTTACGGAAACATGGACCGCCATCGGGAGGAAATTGAGGCCTACCGGGAGGCCCTGCGCCTCAAGCCTGATTTTGCCGAGGCCTGGTATAACCTCGGCGTGTCTTACGGACAATTGCGCCGTTACCGGGAAGAAATCGATGCCTACCGTGAGGCCCTGCGCCTCAAGCCTGATTATGCCAAGGCATGGTGGAACCTTGGCGCTTCTTACGCCAATTCGGGCAACCGCAGCGCCGCCCTGCAGGCGGTAAAGGAGTTGCGGCGCTATGATCCCCAAAAAGCGGACAAGCTTTTCAACCTGATCATGAAGCCGTGAAGCCAGCTGGTCGGCGGCCGCGGGCCGCCCTATGGTGCGAAGGGTAATCTGATGAAAATCAAAGTGATTATTCACGAAGCCGAAGAAAGCGGCTTTTGGTCCGAGGTCCCGGCCATTCCCGGCTGCGCCACCCAGGGGGAGACCTTCGAAGAACTCCTGCAAAACCTGTATGAGGCAATTGAAGGCTGTTTGTTCATATTTTCTTACTATTAAAAATAGATGAAAATATTTTTTAAAAAATCATTATCCGCTGTCAATAATTTTTTGATAGTATTTAGAAAAATTATTGATGAATTTCCTATTTTTATTATATTAATTGTTGGCATGTATTACCAAGTTATATTATTTTCAAATTTAAAAATAGATACCACATCTATAACCAATACCTTTTTTGCGATATGTGCTACATTATCGGCCCTTTCTTTTTCATATTGCCGTACAATTGATGAATCTAACGAGGAAAAAAAATTATTAAGAGAGGCAGGAGAAGACTTTTTCCATTCTAGTATATTATTGATTTGTGCTTCTATTATAAAATATGCGATCTTATCATTTGATGAAAATAATATAGTTTCATTTTTAATAAATATTTATAATTTTTTAAAAAATATAATAGGAATTCTCGTTGGATTATTATACCTCAATGCTTTAATATCTGCCCATGATGGTCTTACTATTTTAAATAAAATATTATTGTCAAAAATTAGACTAAATAAAAATAAATAATTATTTAATAATCTTTTCAATATGTTTTCCATTGACATAAAAAACCCTCAAGATTCATGGAGAACTCATTTAATACCAGAAAATGAAGAATGGGCTAAGCTCGCCCTACACAATTCAACATCAATGGCGCGGTGAATTTATGGACATCCCAAAAATGATCAAAGAATTTGCTTTTAACGCCAAAAAGGCGGCCCGGCCCCTGGGGAATCTGTCCCGGGGCGTCAAGGACCAGGTGCTGCTGCGCATGGCGGCGCTGCTCAAGGAGCGCCAGAGCGAAATCCAGGCGGAGAACGCCAAGGACGTGGACCAGGCCGGGGCCGAGGGGCACCCCGCGGCCTTCATCGACCGGCTGACCCTGTCCGACAAGGTCATGGCCGGGATGGTCAAGGCCCTCACGGAGGTGGCGGCGCTCCCCGACCCGGTGGGGGAGGTGGTGAAGATGTGGCGCCGGCCCAATGGGCTTCTCGTGGGACGGGTGCGCATTCCGCTGGGGGTCATCGGCTTCATCTACGAATCCCGGCCCAACGTCACGGTGGACGCGGCGTCGCTCTGCCTCAAAAGCGGCAACAGCGTTATCCTCAAGGGCGGCAAAGAGGCCATCCACTCGAACCTGGCCCTGGCCAAGCTCATGCAGGAGGCGCTCACCGAGTTTAATATCCCCGCGGGCGCGGTGCAGGTCATCCCCAGCGTGGCCCGGGAGGCCACCCTGGAACTGCTCAAGCAGGACGAACTGGTGGACCTCATCATCCCCCGGGGGGGCGAGGGGCTCATCCGCTTTGTGGCGGAAAACTCCCGCATCCCGGTCCTCAAGCACTACAAGGGGGTGTGCCACATCTTGGTGGACGAGGGCGCCGACCTGGACCTGGCCGAAACTGTGTGCATGAACGCCAAGGTGCAGCGCCCCGGGGTGTGCAACGCCATGGAAACCATGCTGGTGCATGAGAAAATCGCCCCCGCCTTTCTCCCCCGCATGTTCAATCGTTTCCGGGAAGCGAAAGTGGAACTCCGGGGCTGCCCGGCCACCCAAAAACTCGACCCCCAGGTCAAACCGGCCTCGGAGGAAGACTGGGGCTACGAATTTCTGGATTTGATCCTGGCTGTAAAAATCGTCCCCGACCTGGACGCGGCCCTGGCGCACATCGACCGCTACAGCTCCAACCACACCGAGGCCATCATCACCCGGGACTACGACCGGGCCCAGCGCTTCCTTCAGGAAGTGGACTCCTCGGTGGTCCTGGTGAACGCCTCCACCCGCTTCAACGACGGCGGCGAGCTGGGGCTGGGCGCCGAGATCGGCATCTCCACCAGCAAACTCCACGCCTTCGGCCCCATGGGCCTGGAGGAACTCACCACCACCAAGTTCATCGTGTACGGGAACGGCCAGGTGAGGACGTGAGCGGACAAAAAAGAGTCGTGGGGGAGGGGGCTAAGGGTCACAGACCCTTACCCCCTCCCCCAATCCCATACATGAGATATTTTCGTAGGGCGGGCATTGCCCGCTTATCTGCTTTTCTCTCCATAGATTTATAGTGGCGCAGACCGAACCTCGTGGTTATCTTTTCACTTATGCCCATCGCTA
>JBGSLA010000249.1:0-9259 GCA_041740935.1 Desulfobaccales bacterium
GTGGCTCCCCCACCCTCCCCCCAGCCCCCCCACCCAACCCCCTTTTAAGGGGCTGCAAGGCGGGACTGCCCAGGAAAGAGCGTTCAGGAGTTGGGGGAGGGGGCAGGGGCCTTGACCCCGGTAGCACGGGCTTCCAGCCCGTGGGAACCTCCCTCCCCCACAAAAAAAACTTTTCAAGACAGGGAGTTTAAGAATATCTGGGGAAAGGCGGCTCCCTTTCCGGTTCCCAAGCAGGAGCCTGAGAACCAGACTAGTGGATGGCTGGGGGGCGGCTCAGGCCCTATTTCAAATTTTCCATGATGCGGATGGCCGCGGGGCCGATGATCACCACGATGAGCGCCGGGAAAATGAACAGCAGCAGGGGAAAGACCAGCTTGACCGGGGTCTTGGCCGCCAGCTCCTCCAGTCTCTGGCGGCGGGTGGTGCGCAGGGTTTCGGATTGGACCTTGAGAGACTGGGCCAGGGAGGTCCCGAAGCGGTCAGCCTGGATGAGCATGGAGGTGAGGGAGGCCACATCCTCTACCCCGGTGCGTTCGGCCAGGTTGCGCAGGGCCGCTTCCCGTTCCAGCCCGGCGCCGATTTCCAGATTGACCATGCCCAGCTCCTTGGCCAGCACCGGGTGGCTCAAGGTCAGATCGTCGGACACCCGTTTAATGGCGGCATTCAGTCCCTGCCCGGCTTCAACACACACCACCATGAGATCCAAAGCGTCGGGTAAGCCCTCTTTGATCTTTTTTTGCCGGGTCCCCACCAGATGAGTGAGGACCAGGGTGGGGAGGAAATACCCCAGGGCCATCAGGGCAAAGGAAATCAGCAGCAGCCAAGCCACCGGCAAGCCCCGGCCGGAAATAAAGGGGATGGCCAAAACCGGCACGGCCACGGTGAGCCCAAATTTGCAGCCGAAATAAATGGCGGGTGCCTGCTCTTGGTAAATACCCGCCTGGATCAGGGACTTTTTCAGTTCATTGACCCTGGGGCTCCCCTTTTTCAGACCCAGCTTGTCTTCAACCTTATCCACCATGTCTTTGGGGAGAAATTCCAAATCAAGGGGTTTGTCCTCCTTGGTGGGGGACAAAGCTGTTTCCAACTTGGTCTCGAGCTCCAACCGCTCCCTTATGCGGGATTTCTTCAAGCCGAAAAACAACCCGATGCAGAGAATGACTCCGCCCACCAGGAAGCCGAATGCGAGGGGGGAAAACATCATGGCCGGTCCCTATACTTTAATATTGACGATCTTGCGGATAGCTAACATGCCAATTCCCTGGAAGAACAGGGCGATCATGGAGACCTTCTGGCCCAGGGGGTGGTTTACCAACAGCGACGTATAACCCGGGTTAATCTTCATCATGATCACAAAAACCACTGGAGGCAACGCCACCAGCACCAGACCGGAAAGCCGCCCTTCCGCGGTGAGGGCCTTGATCTGATTGCGCAGTTTGAAGCGCTCCCTGATCAGGCCGGCTATTTTTTCGAGAATTTCCACCAGGTTGCCGCCGGTTTCCCGTTGAATCATGACCGCCGTGGTGAAAAAGCGCAACTCCCGGAGATTCACCCTCCTGCACAAATTAATCAGGGCGTTGTTCAGGTCCATGCCGTGGTTGTATTCCTTGAAGGTCTTGAAAAACTCCACCCCGATGGGATTGGGCATTTCGCTGCCGACAATCTGGAGCCCCGAAGCGAAGGCGTGGCCGGCCTTGAGTCCCCGGGCCAGGAGGTCCAGGGCTTCCGGCAGTTGCTTCTCAAATTTTTTCACCCTGCGCTTCTTTTTAAATTTAACCAGCCAATAGGGGAGATAAAGTCCGGCGCCCAGGCCGATGAGAGCCCCCAGCGGCCCCCGGCAGAAAAAGCCCAGACTTACCCCTGCGGCCGCGGTAAACAGGATGATGAGCAACAAGGTCGTCACCGACCAGTTGATATCGGCCTGCATGAGCAATTCCTGGAACGGCTCGAGGCGCCGGGTGCGCTTCAGGAAGCGATGCAGCCAGGGCGCGTCCCTCAGACTGTCGGACTTGAGGAGGGACTCATGGGAAAATTTTCGGTCCAGACCGTCCAGATACTTCAGCCGCTTTTGCAGGCGTCGCCGCTGCACCCGGTTCGGGTCCCAGACAATCAGGATAATACCTTCCACCAGGAACAGAAAAAAGAAAAAGGTGAGGATAATCAGCAGGTAGGGAATTTCAGGAAAATAATGGGACAACAAGGTCTGGAGGCTGGTCAAGGCCCCCCCCTGGGCGAAAGCCGGCGGCGCCCCCGCGGCCTGGGCCAGAGCCGCGCTTATAAGGGTCATCCCGGCCATCAGTGCGCGCCGTCGCGTCATATCCGTTCTCCCGGCCTTCCCTGGCATCCGGCAGACCTTGAAGATGTTCTCGAAGTTTAAGGACGATAATTCACTTTCAGGAAATTTCCCGAAAGAGCTGAGCCGGCAGATGAACCCCCATCTCCTCCAAACGGGTCATAAACTTCGGGCGGATGCCCGAGGTCACGAAGCGGCCCTTCACTTTGTGGTCTTCGGTGAGGCCCATCATCTTGTAGGCGAAAATCTCCTGCATGGTGATCATGTCGCCTTCCATGCCCACAATTTCATGCAAACCCATCATCTTACGGCTGCCGTCGCTCAGGCGGGCCAGTTGGACCACCACGTCTATAGCCGAAGAAATCTGATGGCGGATGGCCTTATCCGGGATGTTCAACCCGGCCATGGATACCATGGTCTCCAGGCGGGTGAGCGCATCCCGGGGAGAGTTGGCGTGAATGGTGGCCAGAGAGCCGTCGTGGCCGGTGTTCATGGCCTGGAGCATATCCAGGGCCTCCCCCTGGCGCACCTCCCCCAGGATGATGCGCTCAGGTCTCATGCGCAGGGCGTTGCGCACCAGGTCCCGCTGGGTGATCTCCCCCATGCCTTCCAGGTTGGGGGGCCTGGTCTCCAGCCGGACCACGTGCTCCTGCTGGAGTTGCAATTCCGCCGAGTCCTCGATGGTGATGATGCGCTCGTCATTGGGGATAAAGCTGGACAGCACGTTTAAGAAGGTGGTTTTGCCGGTGCCGGTGCCCCCGGAGATGAGAACGTTCAGACGGGCCTTGATCATGCCCTCCATAACCTGGGCGATTTCCTTGGTGATGGCCCCGTATTCGAGCAAATGCTGCACCCTGATGGGGTCTTTGGCAAATTTCCGGATGGACAGACTGGGTCCGTCCAAAGACAAAGGCGCAATGATGGCGTTTACCCGGGAGCCGTCCGGCAGGCGGGCGTCCACCATGGGACAGGACTCATCCACCCGGCGGCCCACCCCGGAGGCTATTTTTTCTATTATCTTGAGGAGATGGGCGTTGTCGGTAAAACGCACCGAGGTGCGTTCGAGCTTCCCCCCACGCTCGACGAACACCTGATTAAAACCGTTCACCAGGATGTCATTGACCGTCGGGTCCTTGAGCAGGGTTTCCAGGGGACCATAGCCCATGAGCTCATCCCGGATTTCCTTGCACAACCTCTCCCGTTCAGGGAGGGTCAGGGCCATGCCCTCCTCCGCCAGGATAATTTCGACACCCCGGCGCAAATCCTCCATGAGCACCGTTTCTTCCGCCTCCGACAGGCGGGAGAGGTCCAGGAGATTCAGGAGGCGAAAATGGATTTTCCCCTTCAACTCATTGAAAAAATCTTCTTTTTTATCCTGGGCGCGACCCGGGGCCACCGCCCCTTTTTCAGCCTGGGTGCGTTCCCGGATGCGGGCGATGATGCTCATACTCCTAACTCCTCCTCAGGAACCGGAACACGTTCCAGCGGTTTCGCCGTGAGGCGTTTTGCTCCAAGTCCCCGGAAAAGCGGACGGCCAGATTTTTGAGTTCCTGGCTAATATTCAGGGTGGGGGAGGTTTTTACCAGGGGCGAGCCCTCATTGATGCTGGCCCCCACCTCGGCCGGGTCGCTGGGCACGGTGGCTTTTACCTCCCGTCCCAGAAACTTGGCCACATCATCCAGGGTGAGGTCGCCCTTTTTGTCCCAGGCGTTCAACCAGACCTCCAGGTTAAGCTCGCCCAAGCCGATGAGCTCCAAAATTTCCAGCAGCTTCCGGGTGTTGGACAGGGCCGGCACTGACTGGTTCGCCACCAGGACCACCCGGTCCGCCAACTCCAGGGCCTTTATGGAGACTTCATCCAGATGGTGTCCTGCGTCCACCAGAACATGGCTGTAGATCGATAAATTTTTGACGAAATGTAAGACCTTCTCCAATTTCTCGGAGGTCACCGCCTCCGCTTCCTCCAGGCGCGCCGGGGCCGGCAGGATCTGGAGGTTTTTGTCCCACTGGAAAAACAAACTTTTTAAATAGGAAGCATCCAGGTGCTCCACGTTGTCGATGACTTCGGCAATGGTGTATTGTGGTTTGGCGTCGAAGA
The DNA here is from genome assembly GCA_041740935.1 of Desulfobaccales bacterium. Taxonomy (GTDB): domain Bacteria; phylum Desulfobacterota; class Desulfobaccia; order Desulfobaccales; family 0-14-0-80-60-11; genus JBGSLA01. Next base: position 4,392 of record JBGSLA010000249.1, read on the forward strand.
AATACACCATCTGTCCATAGCGCAGGTCCAGGTCCAGGGCCAGGACATGGTTGTTTTCCCCCTGGGCCAGAAGATACGCCAGGTTCGCGGTCAGAAAGGTCGTGCCCACCCCCCCTTTGCAGCCCACAAAGGTAATGAGCTGCGTCTGGGTGAGCGTTTCCACCTGGGGCAGGACCTGGGGCAGGACCTGGGGCAGGCGATCCAGGGCTTCCTGAAACTCTTCCGGCCGGATGGGATGGGTGAAGCACTCCTTCACCCCGAAACGCAGGGCCTTCCAGAGCTGTTCCGTGGAAATTTCCTGGAGATACAGATATATGGGGGGGTTGCGGCTGTCAGCCGCAGTCTTCTTGATCCATTGGTCCAACTCCGGCTGGTCCTTCTGATATTCCAGAAAAATGACACTGGCCCCGGAATTCACCAACTCCGGCAACTGGTCCAGACCCTGGGCTTCCACCACCGAAGTTTGCTGGGAACAATGAATGACGTCCTCTAAATATTGGCGCGTTTCCGGCGTATGATAGTAAAGACAGAATTTGATGGCCATCTCCTGGTTCCATCCTGGGAGGGATTGGCCGCCCGTCCCGCTCATTCATTTTTCGGCTCTTGCCAGCTTGTCCCGCTTCACTGGAGAAGCAAGTTCGATCCCCAATTCGAATCTCCGGCCCTGATCGTTCACCACCATTGGACTGGGGTCCTTTTCCAATTTATCCCACTGAGTTCCTTTGCGACTCCGATAGGGTCCCCGCATGACCACGGGGTCAGGGACGCTGGCCACCCGGGTTTCACCTCCGCTGCTGGAGACCGTGGTCACGCCGCCCAGCAGCGAACTGGCCCGCACCCCGGCCGACTTCACCAGTTGCTCATCCTGCTGATTGCGCAGGATAAGGAAGATTTTCCCCTCCTGCACCGCCAGAGCCAGACGTTCCCCTTCCTCGGGGGACACTTCCAGGGTGACGGTGGGCACCACCTGGGGCTTTTCACCCAATTTCTTTTCAATCCTCTGGCCGGTGCCCAGGACGCGCAGATTCTGGAGGATCAACTTGGAGATGGGGTCTTTATTGAAATCCCCTTTATCCACCGTGGCCACCACGTCCACCCGATTGTCGGGATTGAGAAAACCCGCCACCCCGGAGGCTTCGTCCACCTTTACGGTCATGGCCCGTTTATCCGGGGACAAGAGCGCCGTCAGCCCCGGGATGACCCCCTTGGGGGCCAGCTTGCTCTCCAGAATCGGCTCTCCGGGATTTAAGGGCACGGCCGTGACCCGGCCCTCCACGTCTTCGAAGCGGGAAAATTTCCCCGGCAGCGCCGAATCCTGGGGCCATTGGCTTACCTTGACCTGGTCCCCGGACAAGGCCACCGCCGGCGGCACCTCTTTGACGGCCACCACCACCGGGACCATCTCCGTTTTCTGCTGAACTACCTTCCGTGACTGGCTTTTGAGCCAGCCCATGGCCATAAAGGTGGCCATGGTCCCAAAAACCAGAGCCAGCATCAACCATAACCAGGGAGGCAACCGTCGCATGCGCTTCACTCCATTAACATGACCGTGTTGGCGTTCAAATTTACCGAGCCGGACAAACCGGCTACAAAATTCGGCAGCACCTGAAAATTATACGGATAGGTCACGGTGACGCTCAGGGGAAGGCCGCTGTTTCCCTGGGCCCCGGTGACGGTTATGGTCGCGGTATCGGTAAATCCCGATTTGGTCAGATACTCCTGCACCTTGCTGACAATATCGGCTTGGTTCTTCCGGGGGGAGCTGTACACCACCCCGAACCTGGCCCCTTCCCGGCTGGCGTTGGTCACCACCCCTTTGTTGTACATGGCCAGGCCGAATTCCACCATGCCGAAAAGGAGCATCACAAAAAGGGGCGCGATGATGGCGAATTCGACCAGCCCTGCCCCTTCCTGATTTTGAAAGCGGAGCCCTCGCACCTTCATGGCCGGATATCCTCTGGAATTGCCGGTCCTCTATGACAGGAAAGCGAGGCCCGGAAACCCCCCCAAGGAGCCCCGGGCCCCCGCCTGCAACCTGATCTCAGGTCACAGGGTCATGAGCCATGCTCAGGTTAACTGGCGAGTTGGGTCGACACATTGGTGAACAGCGTGGTCAGGCTGGTGCCGACAGCTTGGATGGCAATCATCGCCGCAATGGCGATACCCGCCACCAGCAGGCCGTATTCCACGGCGCTGGCGCCTTCCTCATCCCTCAGAAAGTTTTTGACTTTGGTGAACAGAGGCATCTTTTCCACTCCTTCATAAAATGTGGTTTCGGAGAGTTCCTCTTACCCTCGGCTTCCGGCCGGTCTTTCCCGATCCGCCCTGGGTCCGGGGGCAACCGATCCTGCTCTCCATTAGGGCTCACCGAGTTCACCAAAGGATCGGTCCACTTCGGCAATCCCGCCGCCTTGGCCACAAGGGCTTTAGGCCGGTGATTTTGCGTCCTGCCCTTTCAGGCAGTTTGCCTTTCTCGGTGACCTTTCTGTATCTGCTTATCGGCAGTTTCTGTCCTGCCTTTAAAATTTCCCAGTCCCCGACGCCCCTCATTAAAGTTTTCCTCCTGCCGGCCCGATGCCCTTCTGGGACCATCTTGTGCATCAGAAAGGAACAGCCATGATCGCCACCGCCCTCGGGGCCGCCAGAGAGGACGGCGCCACCATCCTTCCCGGCCACCGCCCCCTCCCCCAATCCATCCACGACCTGGGGGTGCCGGAAATCTTTTTGGCCAACCTCACCCTGAAGCACTGCTTCTATCTGGATACCTTTTACATATCCGAACTGGCCGACCGCTTAAAGCTCTCCACCTCGGTCCTCACCCAGATCACCGATTACCTGAAAAAGGAAAAATACCTGGAAGTCCGGGGGCCCGACCCTTTAAAGCCCGTGGCCAACCCCCTGGCCCTGGCCAACCGCTTCGCCATGACCGATGGCGGCAAGCGGCGGGCCGCAAATCTCCTGGAATATGACGCCTATGTGGGGCCGGCCCCCGTCAGCCTGGATGATTATTGGCAGCAGGTGGGCCGCCAAAGCATCAAAATCACCCATGTCACCCCCGACAACCTGGAGCGGGTCTTCAAGGGGCTGGTGGTCTCCCCGTCCCTGTTGGAGCAGTTGGGGCCCGCCGCGGTCAGCGGCAAACCCATGTTTCTCTACGGCCCCCCCGGCAATGGCAAAACCACCATCGCCGTCCGTCTCGGCCAGATCTGGGACGACGTCATCATCGTGCCTTTCGCCCTCTACGTGGAGGGCAACGTCATCCGGGTGTATGACGAAATCAGCCACCAGGCCGTCACCACGCCGACGCCCGCCAACGAACAGGTGGACCGCCGCTGGATCCGCTGCCGCCGCCCCACGGTCCTGGTGGGCGGCGAGCTGACCCTGACCATGCTGGACCTGGCCTTCAATCCCATCCTCAAATATTATGAGGCCCCTTTGCAGTTAAAGGCCAACAACGGCATGTTCATCGTGGACGACTTCGGCCGCCAGCAGGTCGCCCCCCAGGAGCTCCTCAACCGCTGGATTATCCCTCTGGAGAACCGCCAGGACTTTTTGTGCCTGCACACCGGCCAGAAATTCGCCATTCCCTTCGACCAGTTCCTGGTGTTCGCCACCAACCTCGAACCCCGCAGCCTGGTGGACGACGCCTTTCTGCGGCGCATCCGCTCCAAGGTGAAAGTCAACCATGTCAATCGTGACCAGTTTGTCAAAATTTTTCAGGGGGTTTGCCAGACCTACCGGGTGGACTACGACCAAGACGCGGTGAACTATCTGTTGGTCCACCATTATGACGACGGCCAGCGTTCCATGGATGCCTGCCACCCCCGGGACCTGCTGGAGCAGATCCTGGATTTCAGCAATTTTCACCAGATCCCCCCCAAATTAACCCCCGAAAACCTGGACCGGGCCTGCCAAGTGTATTTTGTGGAATGACCCGGCCCCTCCCGCCCAAGGCCTGACCTCTGGCGGCCCCTGACCTCCCGGGGCCGCAGTTTTTTTCCAAAACTTTCCCCCAAAAGCTGTGGTTTGGATACAATGAGTCTCTGTCGGGGTGGCCCGACAACCGGATATTCCATCTTGATGTGAGGCTTAGCGCGTAGGGCGGGCGTCCCGCCCGCCTGGACATTGGGCGGCGGGGGACGGCCGCCCTACCGGCATATGGTTGGCTGCAATCGCGGGCGGGCTCGGCCCGCCGCCAGAACCTTGGACTTTGGACCCTGGACTTTGGACTTTCCAGGACAGCATAAAGAACCATCTCAAGGAGGGCGGCGCATGGCGGCGCCAGGAATAAATGGGGAGTGGGGGGTGGTGGGACCCCTGTTCATGGTGGGGATCCCAGGCCCCCGGCTGGATAACGAGACCAGGGACCTGGTGCGAAAACTCCGGGTTGGTGGCATCATCCTTTTTGCCCGCAACCTGGAGGGCCCCGAGCAGGTGTGGCAGCTGACCCGGGAGGTGCAGCAGGAGGCCCTGGCCGCGGGAGAGCCGCCCCTGCTCATCGCGGTGGATCAGGAAGGGGGCATTGTCCAGAGGCTGAAGGCGCCTTTCACCATCATCCCCAAGGCTCGGACCCTGGGACAGGACTTCACTCCGGCTCAGGTGGAGAGCCTGCACCGCACCGTGGGACGGGAGCTGTCCCTGGTGGGGATCAACATGAATATGGCGCCGGTCCTGGACGTGGCCCGGGCCCCGGACTGCCCCCTATGGGAGCGCTCCTTCGGCCCGGACCCGGAGCAGGTGGCCGCGTTCGGGGAGGCCGCCATCCGGGGCTTGCTGGCGGGAGGGGTCCTGCCGGTGGCCAAACATTTCCCCGGATTGGGGGACACCACGGTGGACTCGCACCAGGTGCTGCCCACGGCCCAGGACCC
>JBGSLA010000250.1:0-28714 GCA_041740935.1 Desulfobaccales bacterium
GCCGGGTGGTCCTGGTGATCAGCGGCGGCAACATCGACATTCCGCTGTTGGAGCGGGTGCTGGTGCGGGCCTTGCTGGAGCGGGGCCGGGTGCTGAATCTGCGGGTGGAATTGCCCGACCGGCCCGGCTCCCTGGGGCGCCTGGCCACCCTGCTCGGGGAGCAGGAGGCCAATATCCTGCACCTGTTCCATGACCGCCTGGGCCGGGACCTCTCCCTGGACCGCACCCGGGTGGAAGTGATCCTCGAAACCCGCAACCAGGAGCACGGCGAGCAGGTGGTCAGGGCCCTTAAGGCCGCGGGCTACCGGGTGGAGGACAAACCGTAAAAACCGAAAATCCTCTTATGGAGAATTGCATGAGTGTTTCCCAGAAGATCAAAACCGCCATGGAGGGGGCCTCCTGGATCAGGCGGATGTTTGAGGAGGGGGCTGAACTCAAGGCCCGTTTGGGCGCGGACCAGGTTTTTGATTTCACCCTGGGAAACCCTGATCTGGAGCCCCCGCTCCGTTTCAAAGAGGCCCTGGCGGAGGCGGTCCGGGACCCCAGCCCCGGCCTGCATGGCTATATGTTCAACGCCGGCTTTGTGAGCACCCGGGAGGCCCTGGCCGGGCACCTGAGCACTATGTACCACCGGGACTTCAGCGCCCGGGACCTGGTGCTCACCAGCGGCGCCGCCGGGGCCCTGAACGTCATTTTCAAGGCCCTGCTCGATCCCGGTGATGAAGTCATCATCTTTGCGCCTTTTTTCCCCGATTATATTTTTTACGCCGACAATCACGGCGGCGTGGCCCGGGTGGTGGAGACCGACGCCTCCTTTCAGTTGGACCTCAAGGCCCTCGAAGGCGCCCTCACCCCCCGGACCAAGGCGGTGCTGCTCAATTCCCCCAACAACCCCACGGGCCAGGTCTATCCGGCCACTGCCCTCATGGAACTGGGACATCTTTTGAAAAAACACGGCGACCGGACGGGCCGGGTCATCTATCTGGTGGCCGACGAACCGTACAGCCGCATCCTCTATGACGGCCTGGAGCTGCCCAACATTTTTGCGGTGTATCCGCATACCCTCCTGGCCACCTCTTTTTCCAAGGACCTGTCCATTCCCGGGGAACGCCTGGGGCTGGTGGCGGCCAGCCCCCAGGCGGCGCACCGCGACGATCTGCTGGCCGGCCTCATTCTGGCCAACCGCATCCTGGGATTTGTCAATGCTCCGGCCCTGATCCAACGGGTGGTGGCCCAGGTGCCGGGGCTGTGCGTGGACATCGCCCCCTACGGCCGCCGGCGGGACCTCCTGGGCCAGATCCTCCGGGAGGCGGGCTACCGTTTCGTCCAGCCCCAGGGGGCCTTTTACTTCTTTCCGGAGGCGCCCGGCGGGGATGACCTGGCCTTTGTCAGCCGCCTGAAACAGGAAAACATCCTGGGCGTGCCGGGGCGGGGCTTCGGCCGGGCCGGCCACTTCCGCCTGGCCTTCTGCGTGCCGGAATCGGTCATCGACCGGGCGGCCCCGGGGTTTCTCCGGGCGGCCCGGGGCTGAGGTTCCCCCACCCCAAAACCAGGACCATGTCAAAACGGAACAATCTGAAACAGCCGGTGGCGGTGAAGGAAGTGCTCGAGGGGCTCATCCGGCCCGGCGACTGGCACTCCCTGGAAGTGCGCCATAAGGTCAGGGCCGTCTGGGAACAAACCGTGCCCCCGAGGCTCCGGGAACAATGCCGCCTGGTGGATCTGAAGCGGCGGGAGCTGTGGGTGGAAGCGGGTTCCAGCGCCCTGGTGCAGGAGTTGCACTTTCTCAGACCGAGGATTCTGGCAGCCCTGGACCGGGCCCTGGGGGCCGGGGTCATTAAAGAGGTGCGCTTTCAGGTGGGGGCCGGCGCCGCACCGCGGCGGTAGCCAAACGTTTTAAGAAAGCAGTCAGCAGTCAGCAGTCAGCAGTCAGTCGGCAATGGGGGGCGCGGGGCGCACCCGACAAAAACTGTACCGTGAAAGCCACCTTAAGGGGCGGGGTAACCCCGCTACGAAAAGATTTTCATTGCCGGGAGTGGCCATTGTGGCCAGGAAGATTTCGAAAATTTTCCGACCTCTGGAGTGTCACCGCCCGCCGAAAATGTTTCCTGAGATTCCTGCTTGACTTGCCGGTTTCCTTTTGGATATTATGAACTAGTGGGTAATTTCACAATATATGCACATGAGTGGGACCAGGAGGGTTCGAGAGGCTGACGGTTAGGGATAGCCGCGGCGCCGCAGCCCCCCCGCCTCGTGTGTTCGAGGGGGCCGGCAGCGCCTCAGGCCAGGCCGATATTTCGGGCCACCGGGGGCCATCAGCGGGTTGAGCCGGCAGGCGGCAGTCGCCGCCCACGGTTATCCCGGCAGGATGGGCCACCGATTCGCCCTGCACATCTTGGGAAGGGGAAGATCTCATGACGCAGCACAAAGATGAAAAAGTCGGAGCAGTTTTGGTAGTGGGCGGGGGCATCGCCGGGGTGCAGGCCTCTTTGGATTTGGCCAACGCCGGCTTCTTTGTCCATTTAGTAGAGAAAAAACCGGCCATCGGCGGGGTGGTGGTGCAGCTTGATCGGAGCTACCCCACCAACGAAAGCGCCATGTGCGTCGTCTGCATGATGTCCCCCAACCTCATGGAATGCGGGCGCAACAAGGCCGCCGGCGGCCTGAACTATGAAGTCGGGGCCTGCGGCCGCCATAAAAATATCGAGATTTACACCTTGGCCGAGGTGACCAAGGTGGAGGGCGGCCCGGGGAACTTCACGGTCACCGTGGAAAAAGCGCCCCGCTATGTCGACCCCCTCAAGTGCATTTCCTGCGGGGCCTGCACCGAGGTCTGCCCCGTCAGCATCCCCGATGCCTTCAATCTCCGGATGAAGAAAACCAAAGCCATTTCCCTGCCCTATGCCCGGGCCATACCGTCCGCCTATGTTCTCTTTAAGCAGCCGGAGTGCGACGAGTGCCGCAAATGCGTGGAGGCCTGCGAGGCCGGGGCCGTGGACCTGGGCATGAAACCCGAGAGCATGATTCTGAACGTGGGCGCCATCGTGGCCGCGCCGGGCTTCGAGGTGTACGATCCCTCCCACTACGACGGCTACCACTATCCGGCGCATCCCAACGTGGTGACCAGCCTCGAATTCGAGCGCATCCTGTCGGAGGGCGGCCCCTACGGCGGCCGTCTGCTCAGGCCTTCCGACCAGCAGGAGCCCAAAAAGATCGCCTGGCTCCAGTGCGTGGGCTCCCGGGACATGAACCACTGCAACAACAGCTATTGCTCCGACGTCTGCTGCATGTACGCCATCAAACAGGCGGAGGTCGCCAAGGAGCACGGCGGCGCCGAGGTGGACACCGCCATCTTCTTCATGGACATGCGCACCCACGGCAAGGACTACGAAAGATATTTCAACCGGGCCAAAAATGACCTCGGGGTCCGGTTCATCCGCTTCCGGGTGCACAGCTTCGATCCGGTCCACGGCACCGACGACCTGGCCATCCGCTATCTCACCGAGCAGGGGGAGATCAAAACCGAACAGTTCGACATGGTGGTCCTGTCGGTGGGTCTGGAAACCTCGGCGGACGGCCTGGAGCTGGCCAAGACTTTAGGGGTGGAGGTCAACCCCAAGACCCGCTTCGCCCAGACCTCGCCCTTTACGCCGGTGGCCACCAATAAGCCGGGGGTGTTCGTGTGCGGCGTCTTCCAGGCCCCCAAGGACATTCCCACCTCCACCATGGAGGCTTCGGCTGCGGCCGCGGCGGTGGGCGAACTTTTGGCCCCGGCCCGGGGCACCGCCATGCTGGGGACTGAGCTGCCGCCGGAGAGCGACGTCAGCGGTCAGGCCCCCCGGGTGGGCGTGTTTTTCTGCAGCTGCGGCGGCACCATGGGGGAGGCTGTCGATGTCAAAGGCCTGGCGGCTGCGGCCGCCTCTTACCCCGGCGTGGTGTACACCGACCAGGATGCCGTGGCCTGTTCCGCGGACGCCCAGGGGGATATGCTCAAGGCCATCAAGGAGCACAACCTCAATCGGGTGGTGGTGGCCGGCTGCAGCCCCCGTATTTTTGGGCCCCTGTTCCGGCAGACCGTCCAGCAGGCGGGCTTGAACCCCTACCTGTTCGAAATGGCCAACATCCGGGACCAGGCCGCCTGGGTGCACCTCGAGGAGCCGGAAGAGGCCATGGCCAAGGCTGCGGCCCTGGTCAGAGGCGCGGTGGCCCGGGTGGCCAACCTGGAGCCCCTCCAGAAAATGGTCTTCCCCATGGCCAAGGCCGCCCTGGTGGTGGGCGGCGGCGCCGCCGGTATGGAGGCGGCCCGCTCCATCGCCGACATGGGCTTTCAGGCCTATCTGGTGGAGCAAAGCGATAAGCTGGGGGGCCAGGCCCGGAACCTGGTGGTCAGCTCCCGGGGCTACGATTATCAGGGCTATCTGGACGGCCTGATCAAAAAGGTGGAAAGCCATCCCAAGATCGAGGTTCTGCTTAACTCCAGCGTGGTTGACACCAGCGGTTTTCTGGGCAATTTCAAGACCACCGTCCAGACCCCCAAGGGCGAGCGCCTGGTGGAGCATGGGGTGGGCATCATGGCCACCGGCGGCCAGCCCTTCAAGCCGGACGAATACCTCTACGGCCAGCGGGATGATGTCTTGACTCTTTTTGAACTTGATAAGCTCATCGCCGACAAAAGCCCCAAGGTCAGCGGCGCCCAGCAGGCAGTGTTCATTCAGTGCGTGGGCTCCAGGGAGCCGGAGCGGCCTTACTGCAGCCGCCTGTGCTGCACCCATTCGGTGGAAAGCGCCCTGGCCCTGAAAAAACTGAATCCTGCTATGGATGTGGTTGTCCTCTACCGGGAAATGCGGACCTATGGGGACAAGGAACTGCTTTTTAAGGAAGCCCGGGAAAACGGGGTGATGTTCATCCGCTTTGATCTGGGCGGCAAGCCCCGGGTGGAAAAGGGCGGCGACGGCAAACTGCAAGTGACCATCACCGATCTCATCCTGGGCCGGCCGGTGGTCCTGAATCCGGACCTGCTGACCCTGGCCAGCGCGGTGCTGCCGGTGGGCACCCGGGAGATGGGGGCGATCTTCGATCTGGAAGTGGACCTCGACGGCTTCTTCCAGGAGTCCCACTCCAAGCGGCGCCCGGTGGACGCCTCCCTCGAAGGCTTTTTCCTGGCCGGGCTGGCCCACTCGCCCAAACCCCTGGATGAATCCATCGCCCAGGCCAAGGCCGCCGCAGGCCGGGCCGCCACCTACCTGGCCCGGGAGACCGTGGAGATCGGCGGCGTCGTGGCCGTGGTGGATCAGGACAAGTGCGCCGTCTGTCTCACCTGCGTGCGCACCTGCCCCTTTGAGGTGCCGATTATTGATTACACCGTGGACGCGGCCTACATCGATCCCATCAAATGTCAGGGCTGCGGCGTGTGTGTGTCGGAATGTCCGGCCAAGGCCATCAGCATGCAAAACTTCACCGACGCCCAGATCATTGTGCAGGAAACGGCCCTGGCCGCCGGCTGAGACAAGGAGGAGGCATGACCACCGCGTGGTCTCCCAAGATCATCTGTTTCTGTTGCCGCTACTGAGGGTACACCGCGGCGGACCTGGCAGGTTCGATGCGGCTGCAATATCCCCCGGAAATCAAAATCATCATGGTGCCCTGCACCGGCCGGGTGGACATTATACATCTGCTCAAGGCCTTTGAAGGCGGGGCCGACGCGGTGATGGTGGTGGGCTGCCTGGAAGGCGATTGCCATTACCTCACCGGCAATATCCGAGCCAAAAAACGGGTCGGCAAATTAAAGGAAGATTTCGTCCAGATGGGCTTCGAGCCGGAACGGGTGGAGATGTTCAACCTGTCCTCCTCGGACGGACCGAAATTCGCGGCCATTGCCACGGAAATGGCGGAGCGGGCCTTTAAGCTGGGGCCCAGCAAGGTCAAAAGACAGGCCCGGCAGGCCTGGGAAAAATCCCAGGCCGCCACCAGCGCCGCCTAAGGAAAAGGATCAAAGCTGCAGGCAATTTTCGGGGAGAGGGGGCCGGGGGTGCGGCCCCCTGCCCCCTTTTCTTTGGGAAGCAAGCCGGTTTGCGCCAGACTGCCCCGCTTAAAAAGGTCTTCGCCACAATCTCAAAACATGATAACTTATTGACATGGATACTGTTCCCGCCATGGAGCCCTCTTTTGAACTGGCCAAACAGTTGCAGGAGGTGCATTTGTCGGTCTCGCCCTGCTACCAGTGCCGGAAGTGCTCCAGCGGCTGTCCCCTGACCTTCGCCATGGACCTGTTGCCCGACCAGGTCATCCGCCTGGCCCTTCTGGGTCAGGAAGACCAGGTCCTGGGCTGCAGCACCATCTGGGTGTGCTCCTCCTGCGAAACCTGCACCACCCGGTGCCCCAACGATATTGACATCGCCGGGGTCATGGACTGGCTCAAGGAAGAGGCCCTCAGGCGGGGCCAGGCCGTGCCCCAGCCCGCGGTCAGCCGGTTTCACCAGGCTTTTTTGCGCAGCGTCCGCCTGGGCGGCGGGCGCCTTCCCGAGGCCATGCTGCTGGGCCTTTATACCCTGCGCAGCGGCCAGACCCTGAAAAAATTATGGTCGGGAGAACTGTTTGCCGACCTGCGCCTGGGCCGCCAACTGCGGCGGCGCGGACGACTCTCCCTCAGGCTGCCTCCCCGCCTGAAGGGAGCCCGGGAGATGCGGAATATCTTTAAGAAAGCGAAGTTAAGCGCCCAGAGCCTTGAAGAAGAATTGCCGCCGGGCGCCTGATGCCAGGTTGCAGTCAAACCGCGGCAAAGGATTCCCAGCCTGTATAGGCGCAGGCTGAAGCCTGCGGCTACAGAAAATCGCCCTTTGAACGCTCCTTGGTATAAAAGGGCTTTGGGTGGTCCCCCGTCGCCGTATTCCGGGGCGCCGGGGATGATGACTTTGAGGGAAAATTCCAGAAAACACTCCTGATGAAAGTTTCTTATTATCCTGGTTGTTCGTTGGAAGGCACGGCCAATGATTACGCCGCCTCCATTGAGGCGGTGACTCGCGCCGTGGACGTAGAGCTTAAGGAGCTGGAGGACTGGAATTGCTGCGGGGCCTCTGCGGCTCACAGCATCAGCCACTCCCTGGCCATAGATCTGCCCATGCGCAACCTGCTCATCGCCTATCAGGCCGGTTTGGAGGTGGTGGTGCCCTGCGCCCTGTGCTTCAACCGGCTGAAAGTGGCGGAAAAGGCCCTTAAAGGAATGGAGGCCCATCGCCCTTGGCAGGCTTCCACCCATTACGTAAAAATCTGGGACCTGCTGGACTATTTTACCCAGCCGGATCTGTTAAAGGCGGTGGCCGAGAAAATCACCACCCCGCTTACGGGCCTCAAAGCCGTGCCCTATTACGGCTGTCTGGTGACCAGACCCCCGGAAATCACCGACCGGGCCGATTATGAGAATCCCCGGAATATGGAGCTGCTGCTGAGGGTCCTGGGGGCCGACCCCATCGACTGGTCCTTCAAGACCGACTGCTGCGGCGCCGGCCTGGCGGTGGCCCGGCCGGATATCATCGATACCCTGGTGCACTGTCTGTATGAGCGGGCCCTGGCCGCGGGGGCGGAATGCCTGGTGGTCTCCTGCCAGATGTGTCAGGCCAATCTGGATCTTCCCCAGGAGCGCATCTCTCAGAACTTCGGCAAGCAATATTATCTGCCGGTGCTGTATTTCACGGAACTCATCGGCCTGGCCCTGGGGCTGCCCGAAGCCCCCGGCTGGCTGGATAAACATCTGGTGGATCCCAGGCCCCTGCTGCGGGAAAAGGGGCTGTTGTAACCGAAATTCCCCGGAGAGGTGTCCTCACCCGGTTGTTCTCGTTCCCAAGTTGTACTTGGGAACGGCATTTGGAGTCCAAGCTCAGCTTGGACACACAATTCACCACTCCCACGCAAAATCTGGGAACGAGACTGGGGAAGATCTGGAAGGAAGAGAAAAGATAAGGGAATGAGCGGGCTTGGGGTTGTGAGGCGCGTCGCGCGCCCCTCCCCCGGTGGCACAGGTTTGCAACCTCTCGCCTGCACAGGCGGGACGCCTGTGCCACCAGGCTCTTCCTGGTTTGGAAAGAACCAGGGATGCTTGAGCGGCTGTCCTGAAAAGTTTTTTTGGGGGAGGGGGGTTCCCACGGGCTGGAAGCCCGTGCTACCGGGGCCGAGGGCCCCTGCCCCCTCCTCCCCCACCCCCTCCCCCACCGCCCCCCCTGTGCCGAAACACCTGCGCCTGAGCCCGGGTTCCCAGGAAAGATAAGGAAGCTGGCCAGCCGCGTCCCAACGTGATAAGATTAATTGTAAACATCTGATCTATTGTTTGGATTGTCATATGGAAGAAAAGCAGACCGACAAAGTCGGCGCAGTAATGGTGGTGGGGGGCGGCATCGCCGGGTTGCAGGCCGCCCTGGATTTGGCCGACGCCGGATTTTATGTCCACCTGGTGGAAAAGCAGTCCGCCATCGGCGGCACCATGCCCCAATTGGACAAGACCTTTCCCACCAACGACTGCTCCATGTGCATTCTGTCCCCCAAGCTGGTGGATGTGGGGCGGCATCGCAATATAGAGATTCACACCCTCACCGAAATAAAAAGCCTCAAAGGAGAGCCGGGCAACTTTCAGGTCACCCTGCGCCAGCGGCCCCGCTATATCGACCCGGCCAAGTGCACCGGCTGCGGGGAATGCGCCGCGGTCTGTCCGGTGTCGGTGCCGGACCCCTTCAACCAGTGCCTGTCCGACATCAAGGCGGTGCATCGCCTCTATCCCCAGGCCGTGCCCGCGACCTACGGCATCACCAAGCTGGCCCATGCCCCCTGCCGCATGGCCTGTCCGGCCGAAATCAATGTCCAGGGGTATGTCCAGCTCGTCAAAACGGGCAAATTTGAAGACGCGGTGAAGCTCATCATGGAGCGCCTGCCTCTGCCCGGGGTTTTGGGCCGGGTCTGCCCCCACCCCTGCGAGGAAAAATGCCGGCGCCGGGACCTGGACGAGCCGGTGGCCATCTGCAATCTGAAGCGCTATGCCGCCAATCAGGTGGACCTGGCCAACCTCTCTTTCCCCCAGGCGGAGCCCCGGCCGGAGAAGATCGCCATCATCGGCTCCGGCCCCGCGGGGTTGACCTGCGCCTATCATCTGGCCCTGAAGGGCTACCGCCCCACCATTTTCGAGGCCCTGCCCAAGGCCGGGGGCATGCTCCGGGTGGGCATTCCCGACTATCGGCTGCCCAAGGACGTCCTGGATCGGGAGATCGACAACATCCTGCGCCTGGGGGTGGAGTTGCGGACCAACACTGCGCTGGGCCGGGATCTCACCCTGGATGACCTCAAGGCCCAGGGATATCAGGCGATTTTTCTGGGGTTGGGCTGCCATGTGGGCAAAACCCTGAAAATCTCCAACGAGGACATTCCCGGCGTCATCCAGGGGGTGGAATTCCTGCGGCGCCAAAACCTGGGGGAGACCGTGCCCCTGGGCAAACGGGTGGCCATCATCGGCGGCGGCAACGTGGCCATCGACGTGGCCTGCACCGCCCGGCGCCTGGGCTCCCAGGTGACCGTCATCTACCGGCGCTCCCTGGAGGAGATGCCGGCGTTTCGCCATGAAATCGAACAGGCCCTGTGCGAAGGGGTGGATATTATTTACCTGGCCCTGCCGCTTCGGGCCAACTTCCGAAGGAACAAGGTCAGGGGCCTGCTCTGCCAGCGCATGGAGTTGGGCGAACCCGACGCCTCGGGCCGGCGTACACCCGTGCCCATCCTGGGGGCCAAATTTGAAATCCCGGTGGATACCATCGTGGCGGCCATCGGTCAGGAGGCGGACCTCGGCCCCCTGGCGGGCAGCGGCATCAACCTCACCCCCTGGGGCACCATTGTGGTGGATGAGATCAGCTATGAGACGTCCCGACCCGGCATCTTCGCGGCCGGGGACGTGCACACCGGACCCTGGAACGCCATTGAGGCGGTGGCGGGGGGCATCGAGGCGGCCACCTCCATCCACCGCTATCTCACCGGCGAGGATTTAAAGAAAGGCCGGGAAAAGGGCACCGTGGCCCTGGCCCGCTGGCGGGAAATCCCCCGGGACGCGGAAGGCCAGCCCCGGGAACTGCTGCCCACCCTCCCCCCGGAGCACAGCTGCAAGCTCTTTGACGAAATCGCCCTGGAGTACACCCCGGTGCAGGCCCACGCCGAGGCGGAACGGTGTTTGAATTGCAGCATCTGCTCCGAGTGTATGCAATGCGTGGCCGCCTGCCAGGCCGGGGCCGTGGACCACAGTCAGCAGGCGAAAACCCAAAATGTCGAGGTGGGCGCGGTCATCCTGGCCCCGGGCCTCAAGCTTTTCGACGCCCTGGAAAAACCGGAATACGGCTACGGCCGCTATCCCAATGTGGTGACCTCCCTTGATTTCGAGCGCATGCTGTCGGCCACCGGGCCTTTTGCCGGCCACGTGCGCCGCCCCAGTGATCATCTGGAGCCCCGGCGCCTCGCCTGGATCCAGTGCGTGGGCTCCCGGGAAAGCGCCAACCGCCGGGAATTTTGTTCATACGTCTGCTGCATGCACGCCACCAAACAGGCCATCATCGCCCAGGACCACGCCTCCGGGTTGGCAGCCAGCATTTTTTACATCGACCTCAGGGCCCAGGGCAAGGGCTTCGACCGCTACTGCGAACGGGCCCGGGCCCAGGGCATCCGCTTTATCCGGGGCATGGTTTCCCGGGTCATCCAGTGTCCGGGCACGCATAATCTGGAGCTTACCTACGTGTCGGAAGACAACCAGGTCGTGGCCGAGGAATTCGACATGGTGGTGCTCTCCGTGGGCTTGAGCCCCCATCCCTATGCCAAGGTCCTGGCGGCCTCCTGCGGCATTGCCACCAACCCCTGGGGATTCGCCGAAAATCCGCCCTTCGACCTGGTGGGCACCGACAGGGAAGGCATCTACACCTGCGGCTTCTTCCAGGGGCCCAAGGACATTCCGGAAACGGTCAGCCAGGCCTCGGCCGCGGCGGCCGCGTCCTTTACCCTGCTCAAAGAGGCCCGGGGCACCCAGGTGACCGCGGTCACCTATCCCCCGGAACGGGATACCTCGCAAACCCCGCCGAAAATCGGGGTGTTCGTCTGCCACTGCGGCAGCAACATCGCCAGCGTCATTGATGTGGAAAAAGTCGCGGACCATGCCCGCACCCTGCCGAACGTCACCTATGCCGACCACTACACCTTCACCTGCTCCGCCCCTTCCCTGGTGGAGATGCGCCAGGTCATCGAGCGGGAAGGCCTGAACCGGGTGGTGGTGGCGGCCTGCAGCCCCCGCACCCACGAACCCCTGTTCATGGAAAATCTGCGCCAGGCGGGCCTGAACAAGCACCTTTTCTGGATGGTGAACATCCGGGACCAGGACTCCTGGGTGCACAAAGAAAATCCCCAGCAAGCCACCGAAAAGGCCAAAGAACTGCTGCAGATGGGGGTGGCCCGGGCGGCCCTGTTGGAACCCCTGCCCGAGCATGCCTTTCAACCGGTGCAGCAGGCCCTGGTGGTGGGGGGCGGACTGGCCGGCATGACCGCGGCCCTGACCATCGCCAACGCCGGCTTCACGGTGTATCTGGTGGAAAAAAGCGAGGTCCTGGGTGGCATGGCCCGGCGGGTCTTCACCACCCTGGAAGGCTTCGATATGCAGCCCCACCTGGCCAACCTGGTGAAGGAAGTCAAGCGCCACCCCAAAATCAACCTCAGGCTCGCCAGCCGGGTGACGGCGTTCTCCGGCCATGTGGGCCAGTTTACCGGCACCATAGCCACGCCCGACGGCGATCAGCATATCGACTACGGCGCTGCGGTCATTGCCACCGGTGGTCAGGAATACCGCCCCGAGGAGTACCTCTATGGCCAGGACCCCAGAGTGCTCACCCAGCTGGAACTGGAAAGCCGGCTGGTGAATGAACCGGATTCCCTGCCCCAGGAGCCCAGGGTGGTGATGATCCAGTGCGTGGGCTGCCGGGAGCCGGACCACCAGTATTGCAGCCGCCTGTGCTGCGGCCAGGCCGTCAAAAACGCCCTGACCCTGAAGGAAATCCGCCCCCGGGCCCGCATTTTCGTGCTCTATCGCGACATACGCACCTACGGCCTCAAAGAATTGTATTACAAAAAGGCCCGGGGCCTGGGAGTGCAATTCTGCCGCTACGGCCTGGAACAAAAACCCGAGGTCGGCCCCGGGGAGGAGCGCCTGCAGGTGCGGGTCTTCGACCAGAACCTGAAAACCGCGCTCAGCCTCAACGCCGATCTGGTGGTGCTGTCCGCAGCCGTGAGACCCCATCCGGACAGCCAGGAAGTCGCCCAGATTTTCAAGCTGCCCCTGGACGCCGACAATTTTTTCCTGGAAGCCCACCTGAAGCTGCGTCCCCTGGACTTTTCGGCCGACGGCATCTTCATGTGCGGCCTGGCCCACAGTCCCAAATACTCGGACGAAAGCATCGCCCAGGCCAAGGGCGCGGCGGTGCGGGCCCTGGGGGTGCTGGCCCAGGAAGAGATGCAGGGGCGGGCCCTGGTGGCCTGGGTGGACCCCGAAAAATGCGCCGTGTGCCTCACCTGCGTGCGCTCCTGCCCTTACAATGTGCCGGTTATCGACTACCAGAATGACACCGCCTACATCGACCCGGCCAAATGCCAGGGCTGCGGGGTGTGCGTCTCCGAATGCCCGGGCAAGGCCATTCAGCTGAAACACTTCACCGATGTCCAGATCATCGCCCAGGAACTGGCCCTGGCCGCAGGATAGGAGGGTTTTCAGTTATCGGTTAGCGGTTTTCGGAAAAAGAGAATGGAAAGAATCGATATATCGAGCGGGCAGTGTCCGCCCTGCTCTTTTTTCGCCTTATGCCAAGTTGCCGTCAAAGAGGAAAATTAAATAACACAGGCTAAACGATCTTGGACAATTTTAGCCGCCCACGTGGATGAAAAATGTAGAACAGCCGCCCCCGGCTGTTCTTTAAAAGAGCAGGCGAGGGCGCCTGCTCTACATTTCCATGGGGATTTTCACGATAACCCCTGCGGCTACAGGCTAAATTACCTGTTTGAACGCAATTTGGTATTACGAGTGTCCCCAAAGGCCCAGGCGCGACTGCTTTTAAAAGCTCCCCAGGCGGCCAAATTTTTGGTGGGGCGGCTGTCCCTGGCCGCCTATGGCTCTGGCGGGCGCGGAGGTCCGCCCCACCGAAATTTTCCTGATTTTGGAAGAGCCATCAGCTCATGGCTGACTGTCTGGTTAAAGTTCCAGCGCTTCATTTCCCCTCACGGTCCCCATAACCGGTAGGACGGGCTTCCAGCCCGTCCAGGCACAGGTTGAAAACCTGTGCTACCAGGCTTGTCCTGGTTTTGAGAGTCCATCGCGGGAGAGCGCCGCGCACCCCGGCCTTATAGATGCAAAAAGCTCAGGTAGGAACATCCCCACCCCGAGCCCCACAGCCTTTTTCCGGTTTCCTTCCAACAAACCGGACAATTTCCCCAAAGAGCTTTTCCCCCGAGGGCACAATCTGGTATGATGACATAGGCGAATCTTTTAAGGGGGAAATATGGCGCCCGGGTCAGAAAGGTTTCGCAACAGAGACGGGGGATGTCTGCCCGGTGGGCGGCGTCCCGCTTTGGTTCTGGTCAGCATTTTCCTGATCATGGGTTGGCTCGCCGGCCCGGTGTCGGCCGCCCCGGTGGGCGCCTTTATCCAGGTGGAGGGCACGGTGGAGGTGCTCCACCAAGGAAGTCCCCCGGCCGTGCCGGTCAAGGTCCGAGACGAGGTGAACAAGGGCGACCTGGTGCGCACCAAATCCCAATCCCGGGCCCAGTTGCGTTTTATCGACGAAACGGTTGTGACCGTGTCCCCGGAAAGTTCGATTCTCATTGAAGACTATCTGTATGACGCTCCCCAGGGCTACCGGCAGGCGGCCCTTAATCTTTTCCGGGGGCTGGCCTACACCGCGGTGAACCGCATCCTCCAGACCGAAAAGCCGGACTTTGTCCTCAAAACCCACACCGCAGTGTTCGGGGTCAGGGGGACCAGGTTCTTCACCCTGGCCGCGGTCAAATTTTCCGGCAACTACCTGGAACAGGGCGCTGCGGAAATGACCTCCCTGGCGGCCCCGGCGCAGCCGCTGCGCCTCAACACCATGGAGTTTGCCGCGGCCCAGATAGGACAGGCCCTGGTCAAGGGGGTGCTGACTACCAGGGAATTGTCCCTGCTCCGGCAATGGCTGGTGACCGGGGTGCCGCCGGAAGTGCTGAACGGCGATCCCCCCTTCGCGGCTGCCGGCGGGTCGAAGGATCAGGGTCCAACGGTGCCCAAAGATTTTCAACGGGGGCTGTTTGTGCCGCCCAAGGTGACCCCGCTGCCGCAGATGACCCCGCCCCCAACGCCACCGCCGATGCCACCGCCGCCGCCGACGCCGACGCCCAGACCCCACTATCATTAACACCCCTGAGGGGTCAGGGGGAGTGGCCGCGTCAGCTGAAGAAGCCCGCAGGACGGGGCGTTTGAGGGCCACTTAAACACCGATAAAGGAATAGCGACAACCCGTGAGGACTAAAATCATCTTTATTACGGGAGGCGTGCTGTCCTCCCTGGGAAAAGGGGTGGCCGCGGCCGCCATCGGGGCCCTTCTGGAGGCCCGGGGTCTCAGGGTCACCTTCCAGAAGCTCGACCCTTACATCAACGTGGACCCGGGCACCATGAACCCCTTCCAGCACGGCGAGGTCTTCGTCACCGACGACGGGGCCGAAACCGACCTGGACCTGGGCCATTACGAGCGCTTCACCACCGTCACCCTGGGCCAGGCCCACAACTACACCTCGGGGCGCATCTATTTCAACGTCATCACCAAGGAGCGCCGGGGGGACTATCTGGGCGGCACCGTCCAGGTCATTCCCCACATCACCGACGAAATCAAACAGGCCATCCTGTCGGTGACCTCCCAGGCGGATGTGGCCATCATCGAAATCGGCGGCACCGTGGGGGACATCGAGAGCCTGCCCTTTCTCGAGGCCATCCGCCAGTTGAAAGGCGATCTGGGCAAGCAGAACGTCTGCTACGTCCACGTCACCCTGGTGCCCTACATCAAGACCGCCGGGGAGGTCAAGACCAAGCCCACCCAGCACAGCGTCAAGGAACTCCGGAGCATCGGCATCCAGCCGGACGTCCTCTTGTGCCGCAGCGACCGCCTGCTGTCCGCCGACATCAAGGCCAAAATCCCCCTGTTCTGCAACGTCGAGCCCAAAGCGGTGATCACCGCCCAGGACGTGGCCAACATCTACGAGATACCCTTATTGTTCCATCAGGAGGGCCTGGACGAGCGCCTCATTGAGGTCTTGAACATCTGGACCGGGGCGCCCCGCCTGGAGGCCTGGGAGCAGTTGGTCCAGGGCCTCAAGCACCCTAAGGATCAGGTGGAAATCGGCATCATCGGCAAGTATGTCAATCTCCAGGAGTCCTATAAAAGCCTGCATGAGGCCCTGGTGCACGGCGGCATGGTGCATAAGGTCAAGGTGTCCTTCAACTACATCGACGCCGAGGCCGTGGAGCGGGACGGGCCGGAGCCGCATCTCGCCCACCTGCACGGCATCCTGGTGCCCGGGGGCTTCGGCATCAGGGGCGCGGAGGGGAAAATCAGCGCCATCCGCTACGCCCGGGAACAGAAAATTCCCTACCTGGGACTGTGTTTCGGCATGCAGTTGGCCGTGGTGGAATTCGCCCGGCACCTGGCCGATCTCCCCACCGCCCAGAGCGAGGAGTTCAATATTTCGCCCTGTGAGCCGGTGATCTACCTCATGCGTCAGTGGTATGACTACCGCCTCAACGCCGTGGTCAACCGGGACCAGGAATCCGACCTGGGGGGCACCATGCGCCTGGGGGCCTACCCCTGCGTGCTGGCGCCCGATTCCCTGGCGGCCCGGGCCTACGGGTGTCTGGAGATCAGCGAGCGCCACCGCCACCGCTATGAGTTCAACAACGCCTACCGGGAGCGCCTGATTCAGGCGGGCCTGGCCGTCACCGGCACCTCCCCCAACGGCGAGTTGGTAGAAATCGTGGAAATCCCGGACCACCCCTGGTTTCTGGGCTGCCAGTTCCACCCGGAATTCAAATCCCGCCCCCAGAACCCCCATCCCCTCTTCCGGGATTACGTGGGCGCGTGCGCGGCTCATAAACACCGCATGGCTAATTAATTTGTGTAACCGTAATAAAAACTCTAACTGTGATCTTCTTACTCATTGCAAATAGAAAGTATGATCATCCTATGAAATACGAATACAACATTGACTCTGAAATATCTTTTAGCAATCTGGTAATGGAGAGTTCAAAATACTCTAAAAATTCCTGTTTTTTCAGGGATGACGAGATTGGGATTTGGCTCTACCATGCAAATTGTTTGGAGTTTATGGATATTCTGATAGATAAATTTCCTGATGGAAAGTTTGATATGGTTTTTGCTGACCCACCATATTTTTTGTCTAATGGTGGAATTACTTGTCATGCTGGAAAAATGGTCAAAGTTGATAAAGGGGAATGGGATAAATCTAAAGGTCCTGAATTTAATCATGAATTTAATGTGGCATGGCTCTCACGTTGTCAAAAATTATTGAAAAGTAATGGAACAATATGGGTTTCTGGCACACATCATATAATTCATTCGATTGGGTTTGCAATGCAACAATTGCAGATGAAAATATTAAATGACATTACATGGCAAAAACCAAACCCTCCACCCAATCTTTCTTGTAGATATTTTACTCATTCAACTGAAACTATTATTTGGGCCGCCAAGAATGACAAGTCTAAACATTTATTTAATTATAAACTTATTCGTGATATGAACGAAGGGAAGCAGATGAAATCAGTTTGGACTTTTTCTGCTCCAAACGGATCTGAAAAGGAGTTTGGAAAGCACCCTACTCAAAAGCCCATTTCTCTTTTAGAGAGAATTATTTTAGCGAGCACAAATGAAGGTGATGTTATTTTAGACCCATTTTCGGGTAGCTCAACAACTGGCGTTGCAGCAATTAAATTGAAAAGGAAATTTGTCGGAATTGAGATAGAACCAGAATATTTGAAAATTTCAATAAAGAGGTTAAAAAAAACAATTAGAGATCGGAAAGCATCTCTTAATTTCTGATAATTGAGGTGATATTATGCAAAGAAAAGACGCTATTGAAAAATTAAAAAAGCTTGAAGGCTTAGATTTGGTTCCCCTCGCTTCCAAATATAATGTAACTATATGGAAGGGAGATAGGAAAAATAAGGGCTGGGCTGGTCACGTTCTTGAGCGGTTTTTAGGGCTTCCAATTAACTCTTCTCAATCTCCCAATTTTGGATCATGGGAACTTAAGATTGTTCCATTGAAAAGACTAGTTACAGGAAGAATAGTTGTAAAAGAAACGATGGCCATTACCATGATTGATCCATACAATGTCAAGGTAACCCCCTTTGAAGAAAGTCATCTTCTTGCTAAACTTAATAAAGCGGTTATCTGTGCTCGTATGTTTGAATCTCAAAAAGAAGATAAATCGGTTCTTGTAAGAGTTACATCGTTTGACCTAGATGATAAAAAAATATATGAGCAAGTTAGAAAGGATTACGAAGAAACAAGGAGTTGTATTGCTAATCATGGTTTTGACTGTCTTACAGGTAAAATGGGATGTTTTGTTCAACCAAGGACAAAAGGTTCTGGACATGGAAGTACAAGCAGGGCTTTTTATGCAAGAACAAATTTTGTTACAATGATATTAGGAATATAAACCTTAGTTATTTTATGAAATCCTTTAATAGCAATCATAGTATAATGTTTTTTATAAAAAAACATGTTTTCTGATGAGCAAAGGTCATTCACGCCTTGCAGAAGTATAAATAAGAAAAAAAATAACATAAGAATAGCATTGGCAGACAAATTTCAAATTGCCGGCTTGGGGATGGGCGGGGGCGAGTTGGTGATGATCGCCGGGCCGTGCGTCATTGACGGCGCGGGGCTCACCCTGGAAATTGCCCAGGCCCTCAAGGAATACGCCCGGGAGCTAGACCTGCCCCTGATTTTCAAGGCCTCCTACGACAAGGCCAACCGCACCTCCATGGGGTCCTTCCGGGGTCCGGGGCTTAAGGCGGGTTTGGAAATTCTGGGACGGGTAAAAGAAGAGGTGGGACTGCCGGTGCTCTCGGACGTGCATCAGGTGAGCGAGGTGGCCCCGGCCGCCGAAGTCCTGGACGTTTTGCAAATTCCGGCGTTCCTCTGCCGTCAGACCGACCTGGTGGTGGCCGCGGCGGCCACCGGCAAGCCCCTGAATATCAAAAAAGGCCAGTTCCTGGCCCCCTGGGACATGGGGCCGGTGGTGGCCAAGGCCCGGTCCACAGGGAACAACCAGATTTTTCTCACTGAACGGGGCGCCAGTTATGGCTACAACAACCTGGTGGTGGACATGCGGAGCCTCGCCATTATGCGGGGCCTGGGGTGCCCCGTGGTCCTGGACGTAACCCACAGCGTGCAGCTACCCGGGGGTGAGGGGTCCTGCTCCGGGGGCCAGCGGGAGTTTGTGCCGCTTTTGGCCCGGGCCGGGGTGGCCGCGGGGGTGGACGGCATTTTCCTGGAGGTGCACCCGAACCCCGAGGCAGCCCGCTGCGACGGCTCCAATTCCCTCCCCCTTAAGGAGGTTCTGCCCCTGTGGCGCACCCTGAAGGCCCTGCACAACCTTTTGCGGGAGCAGCCCGGCCCATGAGCAACCAGACCTACCCCCCCGACGTCTGGCAGCGGGCGACGCGTATCCGCCTGCTGATTTTGGACGTGGACGGGGTCTTGACCGACGGCCGCCTGTATTTCGGCCCCCGGGAGGAAATTTTCAAGGTTTTCCATGTGCGGGACGGCCACGGCATCAAAATGGCCCAGCGGGGGGGCGTGGAGGTGGCCTTTTTGTCCGGGCGGCGCTCGGACCCGGCGTTTCTCAGGGCCAGGGAGCTGGGGGTGAGCCGCTACTTTGAGGGCCTGCGGGATAAGGTGCCGGTTTTGGAGGAATTGTGCCGCACCCTCGCCATTTCCCCCGACGAGGCGGCTGCGGTGGGGGATGAGCTGGTGGACCTGCCCCTGTTCCATCGGGTGGGGCTGGCGGTGGCGGTGGCGGATGCGGTGCCGGAGGTCAAGGCCGCGGCCCATTGGGTTACAGAAAATCCCGGCGGCCGGGGCGCGGTGCGAGAAGTCACCGACCTGATTCTCAAGGCTCGGGGGGCCTGGGAGGATCTCCTGGCCCTGTGGCAGCCGCCCCCGGATTGAGCTTTGCAGCCGGTGATGAAGGTCTGTCCGGGAAAGTCCAGGGTCCAGGGTCCAGGGTCCAAAGTCCAGGGTCATAGCGGCGGGCGGTGCCCGCTACGGTTCTGAGGGCTGTAGGGCGGGAAAGCGAAGCGCATCCCGCCTTCGGCGGATATCCTGGTTCCCCAGCCGCCGTTTGGGAACCTATGTGGCCGACAAGCTTTGCTTGGCTCCGCATCCGGCACATGAAGGCGGCCAAATTCTGGTAGGGCGGCCGTCCCCGGCCGCCCAGGGTGCCGGCGGGCGCGGAGGCCCGCCCCACCGATTCTTTTCTGTTTATAAAAGAGCCTAGGGCTCCTGATTGACGGACTGATTGACATGAATGTATCCCAGCCAAAAGACCGTGGGTCCAAAAAAGGGTTCTTCCAGGGGCGGGCTTTGACCATCCTGGGCCTGTTGGGGTTGGCGGGCCTGGTGGCGGGCAGTCTGTGGTGGTACTGGGCCTCTGCTCCACCCCCGCCGCCCCCCGAAGTCAAGGCGGAGGAGAAATCCCAGATGGAAAACTTCTCCCTGACCGATATTGATAAAGGGGGCAAGCGCTGGAAACTGAGCGCGGCCAGGGCCGAATACCTGAAAAACCGGGACGAGATCAGCATCCGGGACATCTCGTTGGAGTTTTACGGGCCGGACCAGGAGATCATCTATCTTCAGGCCCGGGAGGGTCTGGTGAATCCCAAACAGCGGGAACTGGCCCTGAAGGGCGAGGTCAGGCTGGAGCGGGGCGACCTTACCATTCGCACCCCGGAAGTGCGGTACCTCCCGGGCGAGCGCGCCTTGGTGGCCCCGGCGGAGGTGGTCCTGGAGGGGCATCGGGTCCGGGTGTCAGGCAGGGGTTTGTACATCGACCTGAAAAACAAAAAATTGATCCTGAAAGAGCACCGGTTGACCGAACTCAAACTGGAAAAGGGGCTCATGTGACCGGGAAGGGAAAAGCAATGGGACGGCCTGGGCTTTTGGGGTTGGGGCTGATAGCGGCGCTCCTGCTGGCGGGAACCTGCGCCTGGGGCCAAAGGGAAGCCCCCCCGGCCGCGGGAGAGGCTTCGGGGAAGCAAAGCCAGGCGGCGGGGGACCAAAAAGCGGAAATCCCCCTGCGCATCAGCGCCGCCCAGATGGAGGCGGACCAGGACCAGCGCCGCATCGCCTTCACCGGACAGGTGAAAGCGGAGTATGGCGACAGCGTCCTTTATACCGACAAACTCCTGGTTTTCTATGAACCGGGCAAAGAAAAGGCGCCGGCCGCGGCCCCCGGCCAGGCCGGCGGGGAAACCTCCCCCTTCGGGGACCTGGGGGGCGGCAGGCTGGACCGCCTGGAAGCCCAGGGGAAGGTGCGCTTTGTCCAGGGCGACCGGGTGGCCACCGGGGAGTTGGCGGTGTACAAGCGCAGCCGGGACGAGATCGTGCTCACGGGCCGCCCCCAGGTGTGGCGGGGGGAAAATCACCTGAAAGGCTCCCGGATCATTTTCCATCTGGGGTCCAAAAGGGTGGTGGTGGAAGGCTCCCCCCAGCAGCGGGTGGAGGCCCACCTGTATCAGGCCGGCCGGGGGCTTACGGCCTCCAAAGAGGCCTTGTCGCCGGGGGCGGACCGGGCCGCGCCGAAAAGCGGCCGGCCCCGGTAGAGGCTAAACTTCATGGCCCCAGTCGGCCATCCCTGGGGATCAAAAAGGTAGAACAGCCGCCCCCGGCTGTTCTTAAAAAGAGCAGGCGAGGGCGCCTGCTCCACATTTCCAGAGGGATTTTCACGGTAAAAGGGAATCATGCACCGACTGTCCATAGAGCATCTCATCAAGAGCTACGGCGGCCGCAAGGTGGTGGACGACGTCAGCCTCGAGGTGGCCAGCGGCGAAGTGGTGGGGCTGCTGGGTCCGAACGGGGCCGGCAAAACCACCACCTTTTACATGATCCTGGGCCTGCTGCAGCCAGATTCCGGGGCCATCTCCCTGGACGGGGAGGACCTGTCGCTCTTGCCCATCTATCAGCGGGCCAGGAAGGGTTTGCAATATCTGCCCCAGGAATCCTCGGTCTTCCGCAAGCTCACGGTGGCCGAAAACATCATGGCCATCCTGGAAACCCTGGAGCCGGACCGGGGGGTGAGGGCCGAACGCCTGTCCAGGCTCCTGGGGGAGCTGCGCCTCACCCACCTGGCCGGCCAGAAAGCCTCGTCCCTGTCCGGCGGCGAGCGCCGGCGGGTGGAAATCACCCGGGCCCTGGTCACCTCCCCCCATTTCATCATTCTGGACGAGCCCTTTGCCGGCATCGATCCGTTGGCGGTGACCGACATTCAAAATATTATCCGCCAGTTGAAGGAACGGGGCCTGGGGGTGCTGATTTCCGACCACAATGTGCGGGAAACCCTGTGGGTCTGCGACCGGGCCTACCTGTTGAACGAAGGCCTGATCATCGAGCAGGGCACCCCGGAGCATTTGGTCAACAGCGAAGTGGCTAAAAGAATTTACTTAGGGGAGAGCTTTACGTTATAATAGTGACAATCGGTGCTGACGGTCTTGCCTCCTGGGAGAGGAGGGTTTAAGGTAACCATATGGCATTAGAGATCCGGCAGAGTCTCAAACTCACCCAGACGCTCATCATGACCCAGAAGTTGCAGCAGGCCATCAAGCTGTTGCAACTGTCCCGCATGGAGCTGGTGGACGAGATTCACCAGGCGCTGGAAGCCAATCCGGTGCTGGAGGAAACCCAGAGCGAGGACCAGGTCCAGGAACCCGCGGAGGGGGATGCCTGGGTTTCCATGGCCGAGAGCACTGCCGAGATCAAACCCGGAGAAGATGGCGACAGCAAGAGCCCCTTAGACGACTGGGATTGGGGGAACTTTTTCCGGGACCAGGCGGAAACGCCCATTTTCCGGGAACATGAGGAGCGCGAAGCCCCGTCCTTTGAGAACCTCAACAGCCAGAAGACCTGCCTTAAGGCCCACCTGACCTGGCAGATGCGCATGGCCGAATTGAGCGACGCGGATGAGCGCATCGCCACCCTGATCATCGGCAACGT
The DNA here is from genome assembly GCA_041740935.1 of Desulfobaccales bacterium. Lineage (GTDB taxonomy): Bacteria > Desulfobacterota > Desulfobaccia > Desulfobaccales > 0-14-0-80-60-11 > JBGSLA01. Next base: position 22,314 of record JBGSLA010000250.1, read on the forward strand.
GGACCCGGAGGGCTACTTCCGGGCCTCAGTGGAAGAGATCGCCCAGGAATTTCAGGTGGAACCCTCCGGGGTAGAGTCAGTCCTGAAGATCGTCCAGAGCTTCGACCCCACCGGGGTGGCGGCCCGGGACCTGCAAGAATGCCTGCTGCTCCAGGTCAAGGCCCTGGGGCTCAACGAGCCTCTGGTGGAGGCCATCATCTCCCGCCACCTCACCAACCTGGCCAACAAAAACTACCCGGCCATCGCCCGGGACCTCAAGGTATCGGTGGAGGAGGTGTTCCATGCCGGTGAGTTGATCTCCGAATTGGAGCCCAAACCCGGCCGCAGCTTTGACGTGGAGGAACCGGCCTACATCAACCCCGATGTCTTTGTCAACAAAGTGGGGGATGAATACGTCATCACCTTAAACGAGGACGGCCTGCCCAAACTCCGGGTAAGCCATTTTTATCTCGAGGCCCTGCGCCATCCGGAAAAGCTCAGCGACCCGGCCCGGGCCTATATTCAAAAACACCTGGACGGCGCCCTGTGGTTTATCAGGAGCATTCACCAGCGCCAGAAGACCCTGTACCGGGTGTCGGAGAGCATCGTCCGCTTCCAGATGGACTTTTTGGACAACGGCCTGTCCCAGTTAAAACCCCTGACCCTGCGCCAGGTGGCGGAAGATGTGCAGATGCACGAGTCCACCATCAGCCGGGTGACCACCGGCAAATATATGCACACCCCCCAGGGGTTGCTGGACATGAAGTATTTTTTCAACAGCGGTCTTAATCTGGCCCTGGGAGACCAGATCGCTTCCGAGAGTGTTAAGGAAAAAATCCGCCGGATCGTACAGTCGGAAAATCCCGAAAACCCCCTGAGCGACCAGGAGATTGCTGAAATGCTGCGCCGGGACAATGTACTCATCGCCAGGCGCACTGTGGCCAAATACCGGGGGATGCTGGGAGTGCTGTCCTCCAGCAAGCGCAAAAAGCCGGCATTCCGTTTGAAAAATGTCTCCCCAGCCCCTTCCCCTTGAGCTCCCCCTTTGGCTAATCTACGATCGGTGTGGAGGATTCCATGCAAATTTCCGTGACCTTTAGACAACTCGAGCCTTCCGAAGCCCTGAAAAGCTATGTTAGTGACCGGCTGAAGAAATTCAAGCGCTACCTGGAGGGACCCCTCGAGGCCCATGTGGTTTTGGGACTGGAAAAATTCCGGAACCTGGCCGACATCACGATCTACAACAACGGCCGGGTCATCAAAGGCCGGGAAGAGAACTCCGACATGTATGCCGCCATCGATTTGGTGGTGGATAAAATCGACATGCAACTCAGAAAGCACCGGGACCGGGTCAGGGAGGTCAAGGCCGACCGCAGCCGCCCGGCGCCGGCGCCGGCCTCGGAAGCGGATGAAACTCCGGCCCGGCCCTCCATCCGCCGCCAGCGGGTGGAGGTGCCGCCCCTGGAGGTGGCCGACGCGGTGGAACTTCTCCAAACCAAGGGCACCGACCTGTTGGTGTTCACCGATGTGAACACCGGGGCCCTGTCCATTCTGTATCGACGGAGCGACGGCGGCCTGGCCCTGGCCGAGCCGATTTTGGGGTAGGACTCCCCGCGTCCATGAAGCTTACAGATATCTTAAAGGAAACCTCCATTATTCCGGACATGGCGGCCACCACCAAACCGGCGGCCCTGGAGGAGTTGGCCGCGGTGTTGGTGCCCGGTCCAGAGGCCCTGGACCTGGCCAGCGTGGTGGAGGTCCTCATGGAACGGGAACGTCTGGGCAGCACCGGCATCGGGGACAACGTCGCCATTCCTCATGGGAAGCTGGCCAACCTGTCGGGGCTGAAGGTGGCCTTCGGCCGCAGCCTCAAAGGGCTGGACTTCGAGTCCATGGACGGCAAGCTCACCCATCTCTTTTTTCTGCTGCTGGCGCCCGTCAATTCCGCCGGTCTGCACCTCAAAGCCCTGGCGAAAATCTCCCGACTGCTCATGAACGCCGCCTTCCGGGAAAGTCTCATGCAGGCCGGCAACAGTCAGGAAATTTATCAACTGTTGTCGGCCAAAGACGAGGAACTGTGAGAGACCCCGGCGCCCACTTATTTCCTTGGGAAAAAGCGGACGCCCGACGCCATGACCTCCTCCACGGTTAATCAAAACCCTGCCCCAGGTCCCTCTGCCGGCGGCGCCGCAGCCGGCGCCGCAGCGCTTACCATCCTGATCATCACCGGGCTTTCCGGCTCGGGGAAAAGCACGGTGCTGCGCGCCCTGGAGGACGCCGGTTTCTCCTGTGTGGACAACCTGCCCCTGAGCCTGCTGCCTCCGTTCCTTAAGGAGTTCTGCCGCTCCACCCAGGAATCCCGGAAGATCGCCCTGGTGATGGACGTGCGCACCGCCGGCTTTCTGCAAAATTACCGCCGGGTGCTCCAGCGCCTCAAAAAGCAGGGGTACGCCCTGCACCTCCTGTTTCTCGAGGCGGAGGAAGCCGTGCTCCTGCGCCGCTTCAGCCAGACCCGGCGTCAGCATCCCCTGGCGGACAATGAATCCATCGCCCAGGCCCTGCGCCAGGAGCGCCAATCCCTTCAGGGCGTCAGGCAGATGGCCCACCGCATCCTGGACACCTCGCTGTATAACCCTCATCAACTGCGCAAGTTCATCCTGGATGAATACTCCGAGGTGGAGCCCCGCCAGCGTATGCTGCTTCATCTCATCTCCTTTTCCTACAAATACGGCATCCCGCCGGTGGCCGACCTGGTCATGGATGTGCGCTTTTTGCCCAACCCCTATTTTGTGGAGGAACTCAAGTCCCTCACCGGCAACGAGCCCCGGGTGCGGGATTTTGTCCTGAAGCAGGAGGAGACGGTGGCCTTTCTGCACCGTTTTTATGATTTTTTGGACTTTTTGCTCCCCCGCTTTCAACGGGAGGGCAAGACCCACCTCACCCTGGCCATCGGCTGCACCGGCGGCCAGCACCGTTCCGTGGTCATCGCCAATGTGTTGGGGGAGCATCTCTCCCAGGAAAATCTGCCCTTCACCCTGACGCATCGGGACATGGCCCAAGCCGCAGGAGGATAGCAAATGATCGGTGTGTTAATCGTCACCCACCGGGAACTGGCCGAAGCGCTGATTTCGGTGTGCGACCTCATCATGGGCGCCCAGGAAGGCATGGTTGCGGTCTGTCTGGACCCCAACCAGCCTCCGGAGGAATCCATCCAGAAGATCAAGCAGGGGCTGGCCCAGGTCAACAACGGCGCCGGCGTCATCATCCTGACGGATATGCTGGGGGGCACCCCCTCCAACCTCAGCCTCTCTTTTCTCCAGGAAGGCAGGGTGGAGGTGGTCACCGGGGTGAATCTGCCCATGCTCATGAGGCTGGCCCACCTCCGGGAAGGCACCAGTCTCAGAGAAGTGGCCCTGGCTCTCAGGCAATCCGGGCAGCAAGGCATCACCGTGGCCAGTGAAGTCCTGCACCGGAAATGATCGTTTCTCCCACCATCCGGCGGGCCAGCCTCACGGATGTCAGGTCTTTGGGTGAAATTGAAAAGCAATCCTTCCCGTCCCCCTGGTCCCTGTGGTGCTTTCTGGCGGAATACGCCAATTCCAAGAGCACCATCCTGGTGGCCGGCCCCCCACGCCCCGAGCCCTGGCAGGTTTGGGGCTATGTGGTCTTCTGGGTGGTGGCCGGCGAAATGCATCTCCTTAACCTCGCCATCCACCCCGCCCACCGCCGCCGGGGCATTGCCCGGTCCCTGTTGACCCAGGCCCTGGCCCAGGGCCGGGCCCACAACGTCTCCGTGGTCTGGCTCGAGGTGCGGCCTTCCAACGTCGCCGCCCTGGCCCTGTACCGGTCCTTCGGCTTTCAGGAGGTCGGCCGCCGCGCCCGCTACTACAATGATAATGGGGAAGATGCGCTGATCTACGCCCTGTTTTGGGAAGAGGATGAGGTGCAGGTCTAGGACCGGCCGGAGCACTCCCGCCAGGGGCCCCCGGCCTACATCAGCACATGCAGATTGCCCAGGTGAACCCGCTTCACTCCGGCATCCAGGGCCACCTGGCGGGCCTTGAAGGCAAAATCCACCGAGGTGGTGGGCAGGTCCATGAGGTAAAACTGGGGATAAAAAGCCAGCAGACTGTAGGGGATGTCGGGGTCCAGGCTGGCGATGAGCCGGGCCAGCCCGCGGATTTCCTCCAGATCCATGTATCCCGGCACCATGAGGGTGCTGGCGGTGACGAGCGGCACCTCCGGCCGCGCCGGGGCCCGAGCGGCCAGGGCCGCAAAGTTCTTCAGGGTCTGGCTGTTGCTCACCCCGGTCAGGGCCAGATGCATTTCCTCGCTGAAGGCCTTGAGATCGAACTTGATGATGCCGCCGTTGGCGAGGGAACTTTTCACCAGGGGCGCCAGCCAGCCTTCCTGCATGGCGCCGTTGGTCTCCCAGCAAATCCTCAGGCGCCGTCCGGCCTTTTGGGCCGCGGCCACCGCCAGGCGGGAGGCGGCCAGGGCGTGGGGCAGCTGAGGGGTGGGGTCGCCCCCGAAATAGCAGATGCAGGCGGTGCGGGGGTCGGCGGCCTGGGCCAGCTCCCGGGCGCTGACCCGGGTCCCCCCAAAGGTGGATTTCTTGAAAGTCCAGTTCTGGCAGAACAGGCAGTTGAAGTTGCAGGCGTGGTAGAAGACGGCTAGATTTTGATAGCCCTGCTCGGGCCCGTCCGCGTAAGCATACGTGGGATAGCCCCGGCCGGTGCCCCCGGGGCAGAACCAGTCGGCCACGCAGTTGGTGGGCAAGGGGTCGAAATAAAAACTCAAACCCGCGCCGGCCGGCCCCCCGCCCCGCAGCTTGCCGCCCTCGACCCGGCGAGCCCCGCAGAACCCCACGCCGCCTTCGGGAATCTGACAGGCGTGGATACACAAGGTGCAGGTTTTGCCTTCAGGGTCCCGGGGCGGTTCCAGGGGCAGGTGAAAGGTCTGGCGGCTCTTGCGGTGGACCTGCTGAATTTCCGGCCAAACTTCAGGAAAATGGCTCCGGATACAGGAGCCGCAAAATCCCAGGCGGGATGCGATGGTGCGACTCTCAGCACCGCAGCGTTGGCACTGTCCCATGAGCCTGCGACCGTCCTGAAGCGTTTTAGTTGGTTATACTCCCTTCCCGCCCTGTCCGCAAGCACCCGGTCCCTGGGCACCCGCAAAGCATGAAAAGCCGCGCCGGGCGGGCACTGCCCGCCGCTATAACCTTGGACTTTGGACCCTGGACTTTGGACTCTTCAGAATAAGGAAGGGTGAGGCTTTTTTCTTTCCAACCCGTCCAGATATTCTATGGTGCGGCTGGTGGCCATCCGGCCCCGGGGGGTGCGTTTGATGAAGCCGGATTGAATCAAAAACGGTTCGTACACGTCTTCGAGGGTGTCCCGCTCCTCGCACAGGGCCGCGGACAGGGTGTCCAGGCCCACCGGCCCGCCGTCGTAGTTTTCCACAATGGTGCGGAGAATCTCCCGGTCCATACGGTCGAAACCCAACTGGTCAATGTCCAGCAGCGTCAAGCCGGCGTCCGCGCTCTGTCGGGTGACGCGCCCGTCGCCGTGCACCTGGGCATAATCCCGCACCCGTTTGAGCAGCCGGTTGGCGATGCGGGGGGTGCCCCGGGAGCGGCGGGCGATCTCCCAGGCCCCCTCCGGGTCGATGTCCAGACCCAGCACCCGGGCGGCCCGGGTGGTGATCAGGGCCAACTCCTCGGGCGCGTAAAACTCCAGGCGCAGCAGCAGCCCGAAGCGGTCCCTGAGGGCCGGGGTGAGCAGTCCCGCCCGGGTGGTGGCCCCCACCAGGGTGAAGCGGGGGATGTCCAGCTTCACGGTGCGGGCGCCCGGCCCCTGGCCGATGATCAGATCCAGCCGGAAGTCCTCCATGGCCGGGTAGAGGATTTCCTCCACCACCGTGGGCAGGCGGTGCACTTCGTCAATGAAGAGCACCTCATGAGGCGCCAGGCTGGTGAGGATGGCCGCCAGATCCCCGGCCCGCTCGATGACCGGCCCCGAGGTGGCCTTGATGCCCACCCCCAGCTCCTCGGCCAGGATGAAGGCCAGGGTGGTCTTCCCCAGGCCGGGGGGCCCGTGCACCAGCACATGGTCCAGGGCCTCCCCTCGCCCCAGGGTCGCCTGGATGGCGATGCCGAGATTGCGGCGCACCTCCTGCTGGCCCACAAACTCCTCCAGGGTCCGGGGCCTGAGGCCCACCTCCAGGCCCGTTTCCTCCTCCCGCCGCTGCGGGTTCACCAGGCGTTCATCAGGTTTCATCTATGGCCACTTTACCTCAGCCCCCCACACTTTGCAAGCCGCCTCCCCTTGGCCCTCTTGCTTAGTTTTGATACAATCGCAAGAAACTTGGGGGGAGGGCCGGGGGTGCGGTGGCTCCCCCGCCCTCCCCCCAAACCCCCC
>JBGSLA010000251.1:0-33866 GCA_041740935.1 Desulfobaccales bacterium
TCGGTGAGCTTCACTTCCAAAATGTCGTTGAGACTGGCCGGCACTGCAGTGGTCACCAGACCGGCCCCGGTCCTGAGCCCCGCCTCCGCGGTGAGGGTGGCGGCCCCGGTCTTGCCTTCCGAGCCGGCCGCCACCACCAGGTGCCCGAAGGTGCCCTTGTGGCCGGCAAAGGGACGGAGAGGCAGGAGACTGCGCATCTCGGCGGCGTCGGCGAGCTCCGTTTTGACCGACCGGGCCAGGGCGGGAGGAAGGCTGATGTCCACCAACCACAGACGGCCCACCACATCCCGGCCCGGCGGCAAAATCTGTCCGACCTTGGGCAGGCCGTAGGTGACGGTGACCTGAGCCTCCACCGCGGCGCCCAAAATTTCCCCGGTGTCGGCGCTGAGGCCGGAGGGAATGTCCACCGCCAGGACCGGGGGGCGGGCCTGATTGACCCGGGCGATCACCTGGGCCAGAAGACCCCGCACCGGGGAGTTGAGGCCGGTGCCCAGGAGGGCGTCCACCACCAGTGCGGCCCGGCTCAGGCGATGGCTGACCAGGCTCAGCTGGTCCTCCCCCAGAATTTCCTCCACCTCGACACCGATCTGCTCCAGGATGCGCAGATTCACCAGGGCGTCGCCCCGGACCTGGTCCCGGGGGGCCAGCAGCAGGACCTGGACCGGCAAGCCCTCATGGGCCAGATAGCGGGCCACCACGAAGCCGTCGCCGCCGTTGTTGCCCCGGCCGGCCAGGATCGCGATGGGGCCCCGGAGCTGCGGGAATTCCCGGCGCAAAACCTGATAGGTGCTGCGGCCGGCATTTTCCATGAGCACCAGGGAAGGAATGCCCATATCTTCAATGGCCCGGCGGTCCAGTTCCCGCATTTCCTCGGCAGTGACCAGTTTCATGAAGAATGCCTCTCGGTTCGGCGGATTAGGGGGCAGGTTGCGCGTCCCTGAATTTGAGATGGTTTATTCCTCATGGACATCGCCACATGGCTGGCAACTGAAAGGGAGAACAGCCGCCCCCGGCTGTTTTTGCCAAGGGCTGGCGAGGGCGCCTGCTCTAGTGTTGCGTTTCAGGAATATCTTAAAAAAGTATTTCAGCCCCAAAAAGCTTAAAAAATGTAGCCGCAAGCTTTAGCTTGCGAAAATAATTAAGTAAAAAGGCGCAGGCTAAAGCCTGCGGCTACAAATAATGATAAGATTTTTTTGAAATTATTCATGAGACATGACACTAGATTGTAACCCAAAAAAACCCAACATAGCGATATTTTTATTATTTTTTACCGAAAAGTGAAAACCGCCAACCGATGACCGAATTGTCTCTCCTGCCCCTTACTTACCACAGAATGACCGGGCCGGCCAGGGGCATAAGTTCCGGAGATTTCAGCCAGGTTGCGGGCCGCCAAAAAGAAAGGCGGCGCCAGGCCGCCTTGTAAATCCCGAGGCGCTGCGCCCTAGAGGAAATGGAAGCAGACGCCCACCAGGATCTGGTGCATGGTGAAGTCGAAGGTGGCCAGGCCCCGCTGTTCATAGGAGCCAAAGCCCGAAAGCTGCTTGAGTTTGGAATGTTCCAGTTCCACGTCAAACTGATGGTTAAACTTATATTCGACAAAGGCCGAGAGGTTTTTGCGGAACATGTAGCGCAGCCCCGCCATGGCGTCGATGCCGAAGTTTTTGGCGGCGTCCACTTCCCCATAAATGACGGAGAAGCCCGGACCGATGCCCACATAAGGCTGCAACCGGCCGAAGGGCACTTCCTCATCCTTAAAAAAGCCGTAGCGGCCGACGATGTGCAGGGCAAAGGTCATGATGGAGACGTTTTGGGAGGGGACCCGGGCCACCGCGCCGGGGATGCGATTGTTGGGCGGCAGCGGCGGGCTGATGGAGACATTCTGCTGGGGGATGGAGTTTCTGGTGTAATTGAACTCCCCGTCCAGGCCCAGGTAAGGAAATTTGTGAAAGAAATAGCCCACCTTGAGGCCGCCCAGCGCGGAGGCGGACCATCTGACGGACTGGGCCGTGACGCTATAGGGCAGCGGCGCCTGTTGATCGGGGCTGTAATGCCAACTCGACGACGGCACAAACGAGGCGCCGGTAAAGCCCCCCACGTAAAAACCGCCGGGCCCCCGGAGGCTCCAGTCGATGGGATTGGGACTGCCCGGCCGGCTGCGCCAGGCGATATACCCGAGCAGCGCGCCTCCCACGATACCCGCGGTCCAGGTGGCTACTGCCGTGGCCGTGGCCCCTTCCGAAGCAGCCTGGGCCGGCTGCGGTGCGGGCATGGTCAGAGCCGTGACCAAAACGGCAATGACCACAATGCGACTCCAGGTTCTGGCTCTCATGGTCACCCCCCCCGGGAAAAATCCCCACGTCAAGGCCCGAGGCCCATCGGCGGACAATAGTATTGTAGAAACGGCTAAGTCGTTATGTCAAGGGAAAATCCAGGTTATTGACGCTTTCTGGGGAAAATCCCGGCAACGGTTCAGGGAAAATGATGGCCCCAGTCTCCTCAGGGGAACCGGGGCGGGGGCGTCAGGTCCCCCCCGGCTACCCCCGGTCCAGAGAAAAACCTTCGAGCGCGGGCCGGGGAAGCCTGAGATAATCATATTGACTCCGGGCCTCCAGATTGATACAGTTTTGCCATAGATACGAGGGGAAAAATTTCCCAGCTTCTCAGGATATCAGCTAACATCGTGGTAGTGGTCATTGATTACCGGGCGGGCAACATCACCAGCGTAGTGCGCAGTCTCCGGGCTTTGGGGGTGGACAGCACCATAACCGAGGGACCGGAGGCGGTGCTCGAAGCCCGTCGGGTTATTTTCCCGGGAGTGGGGGCCGCAGGTGAAGCCATGGCCACGCTGAAAAGCCGGGGGCTGGATCAGGCCTTGCAGGAGGTCTTCCTCAGGGGAACCCCGATCCTGGGGATTTGCCTGGGGGCCCAGATAATCCTGGACCACAGCGACGAAAACGACACCCCCTGCCTGGGGCTGATCCCGGGGCGCACCCGGCCCCTGCCCCGCCTGCCCGGGCTGAAAATCCCCCACATGGGGTGGAACCGGGTGGCCTTTCGCCGGCCCCATCCGGTGTTTGCCGGTCTGCCGGAGACCGCGGAATTTTATTTTGTGCACAGTTATTATCCGGACCCCGCCGACGCCGCCAGGGTCATGGGGGTGACGGAGCACGGCCTCGACTTTCCCAGCGCCATTGCCTGGCGCAACCTGGTGGCCACTCAGTTTCATCCCGAGAAAAGCGGGCGTTTCGGTCTGAACATCCTCAAGAATTTCCTGGCCTGGGACGGCAGCCATGCTGAGTAAACGCCTCATCCCCTGCCTGGATGTGCGGGACGGCAAGACCACCAAGGGCATTAAATTCGTCGGCAATATCGACATCGGCGATCCGGTGGCCATGGCCCGGCAATACTACGAGGACGGCGCCGACGAGATTGTGTTTTACGATATTACTGCGTCCAGCGACCGCCGGGCTATCATGATCGAGGTGGTGCGGCGGGTGGCCCGGGAAATCTTCATCCCCTTTTCCGTGGGGGGCGGCATCCGGACCCTGGAGGACATGCGGGAGGTGCTGTGGGCCGGCGCCGAGAAGGTCAGCGTCAACACCGCCGCGGTCCAAAATCCCGGCCTCATCAGCGAAGGGGCTCGGGCTTTCGGGAGCCAATGCATCGTCTTGGGGATGGATGTCAAAAAAACCTCGCCCTCGCCGGAAATTCCCTCGGGCTACGAAGTGGTCATTCATGGGGGCCGCACCCCCATGGGCCTTGATGCCCTGTGGTGGACCCGGGAAGGGGAGCGTCTGGGCGCCGGGGAGATCTGCCTGAACTCCATCGACGCCGACGGCACCCAGGAGGGCTATGAGTTGACCCTCACCCGCATGATTTCGGAGGCGGTGGCCATTCCGGTGATCGCCTCGGGAGGCGCCGGCCGCCCCGAGCACCTGGCCGAGGTCCTCACCCGGGGGAAAGCCGACGCCGCGCTCATCGCCTCCATGATTCATTACGGCACCTATACCATCCGGGGAATCAAGGAATACCTGGACCAACAGCACATTCCCATGCGCCTGGCCTGGTAGCGCCGGGGAGGCCGAGCCCGCAAGCTTATGGAAGACGAGCAGGAACTGGAATTCACCGAGTTTCCCCAAGAAGCGCCGGAAATCCTCAAACCGGAGGTGGAGGAATTCGGCGAAGAGACCAGCCTGCCCGTCCCCTCGGAGCTTGATCCCCTCCAGACCTACCTGCGGGAGGCCAACCGCTATGCCCTGCTGACCCCGGAGGAGGAAAAATCCCTCACCGCCCGCTACCGGGAAACCGGCGACAAAGACGTGGCCTACAAACTGATCACCAGCAATCTGCGCCTGGTCATCAAAATCGCCCTGGAATTCCAAAAGTACTGGATGAAAAACCTCCTGGATCTGATCCAGGAAGGCAACATCGGCCTGATGCAGGCCATCAAGAAGTTCGATCCCTACCGGGGCATCAAACTGTCCTACTACGCCAGCTTTTGGATCAAGGCGTACATCCTGAAGTTCATCATGGACAACTGGAAGCTGGTGAAAATCGGCACCACCCAGGCCCAGCGCAAACTGTTTTACAACCTCAAGCGGGAAAAGGAGAAGCTCCGGGCCCAGGGTTTTGAGCCCGGTCCCAAGCTGCTCTCCGATGTCCTCCACGTCCGGGAAGAGGAGGTGGTGGAGATGGAGCAGCGCCTGGGTTCCTGGGAACTTTCCCTGGACGCGCCCCTGCGGGAGGGCTCGGAAGATTACCATAAAAATTTTTTGCCGACCTATGAACCCCAGGTGGAAGAAATCCTGGCGGACGCCGAAATCAAAGGCATGTTCCGGGAGAAACTCGCCGAGTTTCGCAAATCCCTGAGCGACAAGGAACTGGACATCCTGGACTCCCGGCTGTTGGCGGAAAAAGGGCTGACCCTCCAGGAGATCGGCGCCCGCCACGGCGTTTCCCGGGAGCGGGTCCGCCAGATTGAAGACCGCTTGATTAAGAAACTCCGGCACTATCTACAGACTGAAATCCCGGATTGGGAAGAACATCGCTCCGCAATCCTGGATCTGGATTAAGGAACGAGAGGATACTGTTACTTTCGGCCATGCAAAAAATTTCTATCACCATGAAGGTGAACAAGCGGCGCCTGCAAACCGCGGTCTTGTGCCTTGTCGCCCTGGCGGTCGTCGGGGTGGGAGCAGGCTGTCAGACCCTGCCCATGCCCAAAGGCCTGGGAAAACGCCCCGAAAAGCCGCCCGAGGTAGAGCTTTCCAAGGGGGAAGCCTATTATCATTACCTCAAGGCCCAACGCTCTCTGTTGGCCGACGATATCCTGGGCGCCATTAAAGAGTATCAAGAGGCGGCCAAATACGACCCGAACAGCGCTGACCTGCACATTGAACTGGCCCTGCTGTACCAGCGCCACGGGGAGATGACCAAGGCTTTGTCCCATGTGGAAAAGGCCCTGAAAATCGATCCCAAAAACCAGGATGCCAATTTTCTCCTGGCCGGTTTGCATGTGGGCCTGAACCAACTTAAGGAGGCCACCAAGGGTTATGAGCGGGTCCTCGACCTCAACCCCCATAACCGGGAGGCCCGCCTCTTTTTGGCCACCCTCTACGCCCAGCAGCGCCAATTCCCCAAAGCCGTCGCCACCATCCAGGGAATTTTGAAACACAACCCTGATCTTTTGGTGGGCCACTACTATTTGGGACGCTTTTATCTGGAGATGCACCAGCTCGACAAGGCCAAAAAGGAATTGCACCTGGTTCTGGACCGGGATCCGGAATTCATCCCGGCCATGTTCGATCTGGCCTTAACCCTGGAGCAGGAAAAACAGTATGCCCGAGCCCTCTCCCTGTATCGCCGGGTCCTCCAGCAACAACCTACCAATTCCCGGGCTTGGGCCAATATCGGTCGGGTTTACCTGATAACCGGGAAAGTCGCTTTGGCCCAAAAGGCCTTCCTCAAGGTGAAGAGCCTGGAAAAAAACAACCCCAGCGCCCTCCTGCAGGTGGGGCTGATTTATCTGGAACAGAAATACTATAACGATTCGGTCCAGGAATTGCGGCAACTGCTCACCCATCCTCGTTACCAGAACCAGGCCTATTATTTCATCGGCGCCGCGCTGGAGGAAAAAGAGGAGAACGAGGCCGCGGCCCAGATGTACCAGCGGATCGAACGGACTTCCGACCTGTTTGTCCCGGCGCAACTGCGGCTGTCCTTCCTTTATTACCAAAACAAGAAGAAAGCCGAGGCCCGGCGCATCCTCGATGAAATCCGGGTCCTGGCCCCGGATAAGGAAGAGATCTACCTGACCATCGCCTTTTTTTATGAGGAGGAAGGCCTGTGGCACCGGGCCATCGCCGCCCTGGAGGAGGGGGTGCAAAAGGCCCCCCAATCCGCGGAATTGTATTCCCGCATGGCCCTCCTCTATGACAAACAAAAAAATCGCCAGGAGAGCATCAAAGTCATCAAGAAGGCGCTGGAGCTGGAGCCGGACAACCCCGATGTCCTTAATTTCCTGGGTTACAGCTACGCCGAAGAGGGCGTCAATCTGGATGAAGCCGAGCGCCTGATCCTCAAGGCCCTGGAGGCCAAGCCGGACAGCGGCCAGATCATCGACAGCCTGGGCTGGGTCTATTACAAAAAGGGGTTGTACGCCAGGGCGGTGGTGCAGCTGGAGCGGGCCTTTCAGAAACTTTCCACCGACGCCACCGTGGCGGAGCATCTGGGGGATGTTTACTACAAGCAGAACCGTCTGCGGGACGCCCTGCGGATGTACTACAAGGCCCTGGACCTGGAAAACGCCGAAATCCGCCGCCTGCGGGAGAAAATAGAAAAAATCGAGCCCAAGCTGCGGCCCAACGTCCTATGAAGCCCCGGTATCTCATCCTGCTGGTGATGCTGGCGCTGGCCGGGCTGGGCGCCTGCCGCCGCTTGCCGCCGACCCCGCCGGCCCCGGAACTTTCCGCCGAACAGGTCCTCTCCCGCCTCAAGGCCGGCCGGGGAGAACTCACCGCCTTTGCCGCCCGGGGACGCCTGACCTTGATTTCCCCACAGCAAAACGCCACCGGCACGGCCCTGGTCAAGGGCAGGCTCCCCGAAACCCTCCGGGTGGACCTCAAAGACCCCCTGGGCAGAGCCGTCCTCACCTTCGCTACCGACGGCCGGGTGGTGGAAATTCTTTTCCCCCGGGAGAATAAACTCCTCCAGGGCCCGGCCACGCCCGCCAACCTGGCCTCGTTTGTGCCTCCCCAGGTGAAGCTGGCCCACGCCCTGCGCATCCTGGTGGGCGATCTGCCCCTGAGCCCGGGGCTGCCGCAACGCACCCGGTTCGAGGCGGGTGACCGGATGTATGTCCTGGAATGGCTGACCGGCGCCGGCTCCCTGCAAGAGCGCCTGTGGGTGGCGGCGGACGATTTTCAGCCCCGGAAACAGGAATGGTTCGGGCTTGACGGGCAGGCGGCTTTTCGGGTCGAACCGGGGGACTTTCAGCCGTCGCTCCCCGGGCGGCCCCGGCAACTGAAGCTCGTGACTTTCAATCCCGCCATGGAGCTCCGCCTGACCTACCGGGACTTTGACCCCAATCCCTCCCTCGGCGCTGCCGACCTGGCCGTGCCCCGGCCCCCGGGAGTGGCGCTGGTGCCCCTGAAGCCATGAGGTTCCTGCTGGATCAGCCCCTGGGGGGCCTGGCCCGCTGGCTCAGGCTCTGCGGGCTTGATGCCCGGCTCATGAACTTTTCTCCCCGGCGGGGGGCCGGCCTGCCGCCGCCGCACCCCGGCGTCTGCCTCCTTACCAGGCAGGCGCAGCACCGCCGGCTGCGGCGGGACGATGTCCTGGTGCTCGCCGCCAATGATCCCCGGGATCAACTGCAGGAAGTCTTCCGGCGCTTGGGGCTCAGCCGCCGGCAGCTGGCCCCCCTGAGCCGCTGCGGGGAGTGCAACGACCTGTTGACCCCGGTGTCCCGGGAAACGGCCCGCAGCCTGGTCCCGGATCACGTCTTCCACACTCAGGCGGAATTTTTCCAGTGCCCCCGCTGCGGGCGGCTCTACTGGCCCGGAAGCCACCCCGCCCGGATCAGCGACCAACTGCAGCGCCTGCTCCGGGAACCGGACGGGGGGCGAACGGCGGGCACGGCATCCCGGAAAGGAGCATCACATGGCGTCTGAAGGGGCCGGCCGGGGCCGCAGCTTCTTGGCCATCGTCCTCAAATCCCTGAAAAATTTTTTGGTGAATTCCTGGCGCCGGCTGTTGATGCTGAGCCGCTACGCCATCATCGGCGGCCTGCATCTGCGCCTGCGCCGGGCCTGGCGGAAACTCGGCAAACGGGTCCACCTGTCGGTGGAGGGCGGCGAAGTAAACCCCATGCTCGAAGGCGTTGTGAAAGACAGCCTGGCCAAAGCCCAGGCCCTGCAGGCGCAGAAAAGCCGGCATTCCCAGGCGGTGGCCGCTTTGCAGGAAAAAATCCGGGCCGGCCGGGAACAAGCCCCCCCGCCGCCGGAGGCCGAACCAGCCTCAGCCGGGGAAACTGAGCCGGGTCAACCCCAAAGCTAACCGGCCCGCAGGCGCTCGATGACGGTGGGGAAGTACTCTTCCTGGGTGTGGGGCAAAAAGAGGGCCGCGATGTAGTGGTCCATAAAGCGCGGGGTTTCGGACAATTCGAAGCTGGTCATCATGTCCGCCACCCGACGCTCCTCTTCCAGCAGGTCCCGGGAAAAGGCCAGGAGCGTGGCCCCCGAAAGCGAGCCGTTGCCCACGAACTGAAAGCGCTCCCGGGGCAGGTCGGGCATCAGACCGATGGCGATGGCGTTCTCCAGGTTGATGAAGCTGCCGAAGGCCCCCGCCAGGATGACCTGTTCCACATCCTCAAGTTTCAGGCCGACGCTGCTGAGCAGGGTGAGATAGCCGGCAAACATGGCCGCTTTGGCCCGCATGAGGTTGACAATGTCCACCTCGCTGATGGTGAGGTCCTCGCCGCTCTCGGTCTCGCCGGCCCAGGCCAGCACGTATTCCCGGCCCTCTTCGCACTCCCTGATCCGGGGCGTGTCCAGGTCTTCCCGAAAACGGCCGTTGGGGCCCAGAATGTTCCCCTCCATCAGCGCGGCCAATAAATTGATCAGACCGGAGCCGCAGATGCCCTTGGGCTTCACCCGGTCAATGGTCATGAGCATGGGCTCCGCGGTTTGCGGGTTGACGCTCACCTCTTCGATGGCGCCCTTGGCCGCCCGCATCCCGAAACGGATGCCGCCCCCCTCGAAGGCCGGCCCCGCCGAGCAGGCGGCGCAGGCCAGCCACTCCTGGTTGCCGATGACGATCTCGCCGTTGGTGCCGATGTCAATGAACAGGGTGAGTTTGGGCTCTTTATAAATCCCCGAGGCCAACACCCCGGCCACGATGTCCCCCCCCACATAGCTGGACACCGAACTGAGGCTGTAGATGAACACGTGTTCCGGCAGGTCAATCCCCAGGTGATGGGCCCGCACCGGGGGGAAGTGGCAGACTGTGGGGGTGTAGGGCGCCAGGCGGATATTTTTGGGATCGATGGCGTAAAACAGATGGGTCATGGTGGTGTTGGCCGCCACGGTGAGGTGGGAAATTTCCTCCACCCCCAGACGGTGCCTTTTCAGCAGCCCCTGGATGACCTTGTTGATGGTGCTCACCACCGCCTTTTGCAGCGTCTTGAGGCCGCCCTCTTTCTGGCAGTAGACGATGCGGGTGATGACATCGTCGCCGTAGCTCAACTGGCCGTTGTAGTCCGCCCCGTGCCCGATGATCTCCCCTGAGGCCAGATCCAGTAGCTGCACCCACACGGTGGTGGTGCCGATATCCACCGCCAGGGCGTAATGTTTGGCGGTGGTGTCCCCAGGCTCAACATTCACCAGCCGGGGACTGCGGGAGCGCCGCTGGGCGAAGTCCAGGGTGGCGGTCACCTGGAAGTCCTCCTGGCGCATGACCTTGGCCAGTTTGCGGGTCAGCAGGAAATCCAGGGTCAAATTTTTCAGGCCGTATTGCCGGTTCAGACCCTGCTCCAGGCGGGACAGGTCGCAGATGTTGTCCTGCAGAGTCGCCGGGGTCAGCTTCAAAAATTTTTTCTGAAAGGCCGGATTGTATAAGCCCTCTTCTTTCAGAGCGGCCACGTTGATGGGACCGGGACGCAGGGAAACCCCGGTGCGCCGGCGGGTGATGGTCTTCTTATCCAGCAGGGATTCCGCCGGGATGCGCACCACGATGTCCGACAACACCTTCGATTGACAGGCCAGGCGATACCCCAGACTCCATTCATCCTGGGTCAGGATGGTGCTGTCGGGACACTCGACTTCCCCCTCCTCCAGGATAATGCGGCATTTCCCACATACTCCCTGGCCGCCGCAGGAGGCGTTGATATGCACCCCGGCGTCCAGGGCGGCCTTGAGCAGATTTTCCCCTGGTTCTATCTCGATGGTGATGTCATAGGGCTTAAAGGTGATTTTTTTTTCCAAGATCTGATCCTGATGCGCTGAGATGGTGGAACCCGGGGTCGTGGAGGCTGCCTTGAGCCTCACGACATTCTACCATAAGGGCCTGTCTAAAAAAATGATTAATTTTGCGAACACTCGTTCATGCCTTTTGGGCACGGCTTTTTTCTCGAAAATCTTCTGGCCGGGGCTTGGAATGCAATGGTCCTCCTCCTGCATATTCTTTTCAGCGCAGTTCCTCATGAGCCTGCGGCTCACCCATAAAGCATGAAAAGCCTTTTGGGTGTTTGGACAGCCGCCCCCGGCTGTCCAAACCAGGCAGGCGAGGGCGCCTGCCCCTACACAATATAAACTTTTCAGAACAGACCTGACATTTTCTCAGCAAAGCCGGTATAATGGCGATGGATAAGCTCTTGAGCGCCCTCGACCCTTCTCATGGCCAAGTCTTCCGTGAAAACCCGGCTGCTGGATCTGTACCACCGCTTATTCAGCGCTTTCGGCCCCCAGGACTGGTGGCCGGGGGAGACCCGCTTTGAGGTGGCCCTGGGGGCCATTCTCACCCAAAACACCAACTGGCTCAATGTTTCCCAAGTCATCGCCGCCTTGAAAGCCCAAGGGGAGCTTGACCCCCGGAGCCTGGGGGAGATGCCCGCCGCCGAGCTGGCCCAACGCTTCCGGCCCGCCGGGTATTACAACCTCAAGACTCGCCGGGTGAAAAATTTTCTTAATTTTTTGGCCACCCGGTTTGAAAATTCCATGGAAACCATGGCCCGGGAGGACCCGGCCGCCCTGAGGTCCGAACTGCTGACCCTGAACGGCATCGGCCCGGAAACCGCCGACAGCATCCTGTTATACGCCCTCCACCTGCCCACCTTTGTGGTGGATGCCTATACTTTTCGGGTTTTGAGCCGCCATGGCCTGGCGGCCGACCCCTGTTCCTACGAGGACCTGCGCTGCCTCTTCATGGATCACCTTCCCTCCGAGGTGCCCCTGTACCAGGAATTTCATGCCCTGCTGGTGCGGGTGGGCAAGGAATTCTGCCGACCCCAGCCCCGCTGCCCCGGCTGCCCCCTGGAAGATTGGCCCGAGCCCGCCATCTGATCTCGAAAATCTAACGCCCCAAAAATCTGGTACGATTATTGCTATTGTATGTTGGCAGGACGGAACTATGGCACACATCGGCAACGAATGGTATATGGCAGCCTGGGCAGCCGGCTCTCTGGAGGGAGACCAGCTCTCGCAAACCTCTGTGATGCTCCTGGGGGGAGAACCGGAGGATCAGGGCGAACAGGAGAATCTGACCCCAGAGCCCAGCCGGGGCTTCATTATCCAGGATTGGTTCGGACCGTTTCTCCTGGGACCGGCCAGCCGCTTTGTCCGGGGACGCTGCTAAATCTTCTGACTGTCCGCCGGCCGCGGCTCTCCGCCGGCACTGGCTCTGGGGGCGGGTCAGTATTGGCCCCCCCAGGGAACCGCTTGTCCGCTCTCATTTTGAGAAATATTCTGAGCGGGCGGGAACACCTTCTATCAGACTGAGATGCCTGAATAGGTCCGGGTGGTGTGCCGATGCCCCGCCTAGGTTGAGCGTGCCGCAAACCTGAAATAGATGTCCAGCGCAGTTAACTTTAGTCCATTTTGCTGCAGATTTCCTCCAGAAAGCCATTTGGCCTCAGAATAAATCCCGCTTTTCTCCCGCCTCCCGTATCGTTTTTCTCCCTCGCCCCTCGAAAATCATGATATAGGTGATATCCACAATTTGGAAATTTTTACCCCTCATTTGTCAAGACCCATGGACATTATCAAGGTTAGTCGCCACAGCCCCGCAGAACTCCTGGATTGCCTTCGCCGGGTGCCCCTTTTGCAGCAACCCGAAATTCTGGTCTATGCCGAGGCCCTCATCACCCTGGAGCAGCTTCATACGGATGTCCTCTCCCCGGCCCAGAACTACATCTGGCTGGCGGAGCTCAAAAAAGTCCAGGAATTGCGCTGGAGTCTGGCGGAACACGGCATCGACCTGTTCCGGTTGGATGGCTTCGTGACCTATACGGTCAGGGAGAAAGATGGCGCCGAACAGACCTATCAGGTCTATCCCCCGGTGGTGGAGGAGTCCATCGAGGCGGACGGCCGGGTGGCCCTGCTCATCAACGACGGCATGCACCGCCTCTATCTGGCCAGATTGGAGTGGGTGGCGCCCCAGGTGATTTATGTCCGGGGGGTCCCCAAAGACTACCCCTATTACGCCTTTCCCCGGCCCGGGGGCTGGGAGGGCATCGATGTGCTGCCGAACAACCCGGACCCCCAGGTCTACCTCAAGAAATGCCATCGCCGCAGGGATAATAAGCGGCTGTATCGGGACTTCCAGGCGGTGTTCGCCAATGTCGGCCGCTCCCGCAGCCAGCTCCTCAATCGGGAAGAAACCAGGACGCAATCCCGGTAGCCGGGGGCGGCGGCGTCCCTCGCTCCAGGGTCTCCGCCATGCGCTGCGCCAACTGGGCCGTGAGGTTTCCCATAGCCGGGGTGGGATAGGGCCGGGTCTCCACCACTATCAAACTAATGAGGGGCCGGGGCGTGGCCTTGATGCTGTCCCTGAAACTCCACAGGAGACGCCCGTTGGCGGCCTCCACCACCTTAAGGTCCACCTGCAGGCCTGAGGAGCCCACGGTGCCGCCGTCCAGATAATAGGGCACTTCCCCCAGCACCAGCACATCAACCTTATAATGTCTGGCCAGGCGCAGGGCCTCGTCCATCCGGTTGAACGTCTCGGGGATCTGCACCACCTCGGCGAAGACCCGCTTGGCCAGGAACTCCCGATAAAAAATTTCGGTAATCGAGGGGCCTAGTCCGGTAATGGACACGTCGGTGCGGAAATTCAGCAGACCGGCCCGCCGGGCTTTCATACTTGAGCCGCCGGGATGAACGAAAATCCTCTCCTGGTCGGTGATCCGCGGGGTGGCCAGGATCGGAGGATTCCAGGAAGGCGCCGGAAATTGGTCATGTTGCACATGAGTGCAGCCCGGCCCTCCCGACAGGAAGCCAATAACCATGAGGATTCCAAGGATCTTCACTGCCAGGCCCATTCGGCCCCGCCTTCTGCTGGAAGACATGTTCACTCCATGCTCCCCGCTTCAAAAAGTGTTGGGTAAGGGAGCCGCCCTTTCCCCCAGAGGTTTTCTATAACTTTCGACGGAGCCGCCGGCCCCGGCGACTTTTCCCATAAGTTTCCCCCCTCGACCTGGACGGGGGTTAAGAAGCGGCCGTCGTTGCCGATAAGTTCTGCAAAAACTGCGCCTGAGCCGGCCCTATCCTTTTGGCCTTGGCAACCCCGGTGCCATCGGGTATCCTGCCCCCGGGACAACTACTCAGGATCTGCGAGGTGGTGCGTGACACTCATTTTAGTCGGCATTTTTGTGGCCCTGACCCTGTTTATCCTTGGGCAAAAATTTCCCCATCTCCAGGTTTACCGGTGGCTGATCGTCATCCCGGTCATCCTGGCCGCGGTGGTGTTTTCCATGGTCAAAATCGTGCCCCCCGGCCACGTGGGTATCCTCATCCTGTTCGGAAAGATAGACGGCAGCGTCACTGAAGGCCTTCACCTGGTCAATCCCCTGGCTTCCATGGAACTCATGAATGTGCGCACCCAGGAGGTTTTTGAACATGCCGAAGCCCCCTCCAAAGAGGGGCTCAACATTGTTTTGGAAGTGAGTTGTCTCTACCATCTCAAGCCCACCGAAGCGGTCCCGGTATTTCGCCAGATCGGCCCCAACTACCGGGAAATTCTGGTCAAGCCCCAGTTCCGCGCCGCTATCCGGGGAGTCACCGTGCGTCATGATGCCAAGGATCTGTACACCTCCGGCCGGGAGATGATCGCCACCGAGATCTTTGAGGGGCTGTCCGCCGACCTGGACCAGCGGGGGGTCGAGGTGGAAAAGATCCTGCTGCGCCGCATCCAACTTCCCGCCTCGGTGGTGGAGGCCATCAATTCCAAGCTGGCTGCCGAACAGGAATCCCAGCGCATGAAATTTGTCCTGGAAAAGGAAAAACAGGAGGCGGAGCGCAAGCGCATCGAAGCCCAGGGCATCCAAAATTTCCAGCACATCGTCTCGCAAGGCATTTCGGAGCAGCTCCTGCGCTGGAAAGGCATCGAAGCCACCTCTCGTTTAGCCGAATCACCCAACGCCAAAATAGTGGTCATCGGCGGCCGGGACGGTTTGCCGTTGATTTTCAATGTCGGTGAGGAAGGCAAGTCCCTGAAAAAAGATTGACAAGCAGGCGTGGCCGTATTAAAAGCTAAAACAAGGGGTTAGTTCGTAGGTGGAGGTGTTCTTGCCGAAGATGAGCGGGGGCGGAAAATTCGGAACATGACTGTTCTTGGAAAAACTCACAAGTTCTGGCTGGGCGTACTCTTGGTCCTATTTTGGGGCTGCAACCTGCCCATGCTCCCCCCGCCGCCCTTAAGCGTCGAGGCCGCCCGCCAGACCCTGGACCGGTGGAATCCCCAATACTGCAAAGTTATTGAGTTTTATGGCTTCAGACAGTCGGCCGACGACTCCCGGCTG
The DNA here is from genome assembly GCA_041740935.1 of Desulfobaccales bacterium. Lineage (GTDB taxonomy): Bacteria > Desulfobacterota > Desulfobaccia > Desulfobaccales > 0-14-0-80-60-11 > JBGSLA01. The sequence goes on from JBGSLA010000251.1 coordinate 15,011, forward strand.
GCTTATGTGCTCCTGGGCAACCCCAAAGACTCTGCCGCCAAACCCGTCCTGTCGGTGGCTCAGTTCCAGCTCTTGACCCGCCCCGACGGCAGCCAGGAATGGTTTCTCACCAGTCTGGTGAGCCATTCCAGCGGCCTGACCCGACGTCAGGGCTGGGATAATCTCCTGATCCCGGTGAAAACCAAACCGCTGGCGGTGGTGGAATAAAACCCGCTGGCCTTTATCTCAAAGTCCCTTCCCCGACTCCTGAATGGCCCGATCCAGTTCCTCTTCCAGGGCGGGGGGCAAGCCCTCGATCTTGACGGACAGAAAGCCCCGGACAATGGTGGACACCGCCTCTTCTTCATCCAAGCCCCGGGCCATGAGATATTCGATCTCCTCCTGGGCGATGCGCCCCACCGCGGCTTCGTGGGACATGTCCACTCCAGCCGCCTGGCCTTCGAGTTCCGGAACCGCGTAAATAACCCCCCGGGGAGAAAGAATGAGTCCCCGGCATTCCAGATGCGCTTTGACCTCCGGAACCTCACCCACCAGGTGCCCCCGGCTGATACAGCGGCCCCCGGTGCTGAGACTGCGGGCAATAACCTCGGCCCGGGTCCGGCGGGCCTTCAAAATCACCCGCCCTCCCACGTCCAGTTCGCAACCCGGGTGGGCGATGAAAATAGATTGGAGCCGGGTTACGGCATCTTCCCCCGCCAGGGTCACTGTGGGATACATCTGCACGGTCTTCACCGGCCGCAAAAGCACATAATTGGAAATATAGCGGCCCCCCTCCTCCACCAGCACCCCAGTGCGGGGGCGCACGTGGACTTCTTCAGCCCAGTTGTGGATCATGGTGAAGGTGAGGGTGCCTCCCCGGCGGACGTAAAACTCGGAGACGCCGATATGCAGTCCCGATCGCACCCCGGGATGGGTGGTGCAACCGGTGATGATGTGAAGGCTGGCCCCGGGCTCCACGATGACCAGGTTGTGAACATGTTGGGAAAAGCCTTCGCTCCTAATATAGAGACAGGCTTCCACCGGGGCCGTCACCTGAGCCCCGGGCAAGGCCCGGATAAAATAGCCGTTGTCCAGGGCCAGCTCCGTGTGCGCGGTGTATTTATCCGCGTCCACGGCCACCAGGCGCCAAAGCTGGTCGGAGATCTCCGGGTGGCGCGCCAAGGCCTCGGTGATGGGCAAAACCTCTACCCCCTTCTGGTTGGCCTGGCAATGGACGACCCGGGCGTCGGCCTGCAAAAAGGTCCCGGCATGCTCTTCGTCGGTGAGCTCGATGCCCGCCTTGAGGAGGTGACGGCGTTCCTCCGGATCGAAGCGGCGATAGTCCGAGTCATAGTCCCAGGCGCCGCCCTGACGGGAAAAGGCTTGCAGATCTAAGTCATGCCCCAGGGCAGCCTTTTTTTCTTGGCTTTTTTCAGCCCGAACTTTTATTTCCCGCACTTCTCACACTCCACGTACCCGAATTTTTTAATATGCTCCAAGATCTCCCGGGGATTGCCGGAGCACAGCAGGTGGCCATTGAGCATGATGTAGCCGGTATCGGCGTTGACGTAATCCAGGATAAAGCCGGTGTGGGTGATGATCAAACCGGAATTTTCCCGATTTCCCCGGCGCCGGTCTTTTTGGAGGAGCTTGCCGATGATATCCCCCACCACGTCAAGATTCTCCAGGTCTACACCTGATTCCGGCTCATCCAGGAGGACCATCCGGGGATCCTGGGCCAGCAGTTGGAGAAGCTCAGAGCGCTTAATCTCGCCGCCGGAGAACCCGTGGTTTATTTCCCGGTCGAGGAACGGGGTGAAATCATAGGCCGCCGCCAAAGCCTGATAGTCCAGGCGGCCCCCCGAGCAGGCCCGAAAGATGTCTCTCGTCTTGACGCCCCGAATGGTGGGCGGTCTTTGAAAGGCGATTCCCAGACCCAGGCGAGCCCGCTCGTAAGTGGGAAGATGGGTGATCTCCTGCCCGCGAAAATGGATGCTCCCCCGCTCCACCCGATAGCGTTCAAACCCCATGATGGTCATGAGCAAGGTGGACTTGCCCGAGCCATTCCTGCCGAAAAGAATGTGGGTTTCCCCCTGGGGGACCTGCAAATTGATCCCCTTGAGCACCTCCTGACCGTCGATGCTCACCCATAGGTCGGAAATGGTTAACATGTCCATACCGGCACCTTAGCAGAAAAAAGCCCCCAAAGGCTCCTTTGAGGGCTTTTTGTGACCAAAATTTTTGAAGACCTGGAAGCTTGCGATTAACCTATCTCTGTTGATCGCCGATCGGTGGCATAGCAATCGATGGAGCTTCTTTTTGAAACTTGATGCCAAAGGCCCGGGACTGGAAAGCTTTGGGATTGAAGGCCTTGGTAAGCGCCACTTCCTCCGGGGACAGGATGCGGACGAGACCAAAGTCATCCACTACTGCAAAATTCTCCCCTTTGGCCAAGCAGGAATCTACCGTCTCTTCCCCTTTTAAGGTTTGGTTGGATACGCACAGAAGTTTTGCTGCCATGGCGCCGGAGGCAATGAACATCACCGCAACCACAGCCAGCACAAAACCTGCTACAAATTTTGACCGCATGCCCTTCCTCCTTTATTAGGATTGCTCATCGGCTTTTCCGGTGCGGGAAAAGCCCATAATTAATTATTAGACTATAAGCCTATTCTGCCTAAAGTCAACTTAAATCTCACCCCGACGTTCAAAAACCTAATCTTAACCTTCGGGATCAGAAGCTCATCTCTTGACTCTGATCCGGGGGCGCAAATTTATTTTCCATAACCCCGCCCCCTGGTCCACCTGGTTGTCTCCTGGGGGTCTTCAAATAAGTTAGTCCCTCCCAAACTAAACCCCAGGAGATTTCTGTTCTCCTGCGACGCGGCCTTCAGCGAGCCGAAGGGAAACCTCATCAGATGGGCATCACTTGGTGCTTGTGGCTGTAATTTGGATCATCCACAATCACCTGCCTGCCCTGTCGGGTCTTGAGGTTAATCACCACCGGCCCCATTAAGTTGGCCGTCATGTCCTGAGGCTTGCCTGGCGGAATGGTCAGGATGACCAGGACCTTGATCTCCTCGGGGCCTTCCCCTGCCATGTCCCGCAGGATTTGGGCCAGAGGGCCCGGGTGATAATCAGGCAGAAGAAACCTGGGGTCAATGACTACAAAGGCCAGGTCCGCCTTATCCAGGCACTGCAGCCACAGAAAGGGGGCTTCCTGATGATGCTCGATGATGACATAGCGGTGAAACTGGGTAAATCCCAAAAGACCCGGTTCCAGGTTGATGATCTGGTCCGACCGCACCTCTATAGAGCCAAAATTTCGAGTTTCTATAGATAACACCGCAGGATCTGAGGATGTAGCTTGTGGATTGGGGGCCATGTTGGTCATTTCTGTCTCCAGAGTTGGGCGATCTCTGTGACATCGATGTCTCGGGTTCCCGCCGCCTGAAGGTTCTCTTCCTGAATGCGCCGATAAATTTCCTCCCGCAGAACTATGACACTGGGAGGGGCTTCTATGCCCAAGCGGATTTGTTTGCCGCGAATCTCAAGGATCGTGATACGAATGTCATCCCCGATGAACAGGCCTTCTCCGGATTTTCTTGTGAGTATCAGCAAGGTTACCTTCCTGGTCGCCGATATATCATACTATAAAGTCATGGCAGAAACCTGGTGCCATGTTGTTTTTCGGATATCCTCCCACTTTGACGAGAAAATTTCTTGAAGTTTAAGACTCTTGTTCCTAATCTCCCCCTAGAGATAATCCATCAGGCTCATACCCATGGCTTTGGAGGACGACAGCAGGGCGGCCTGATAGGCAATCTCCTTGGTTTTTAAGAGGTTGGCCGCCTCCACCAGGTCGGTGTCCCCCCGATCGCTGATCTGCCGGGTGAGTTCGTTTTTTAACGTGGCGTACACCTCTTCTTTGATGGCAACCCGATCCAGGGAGGCCCCCAGCTTGGCTAAAATTGAGGTGATATGAGCCTGGTAAGAACCCAATTTTTCCAGAGAGACTCCCACCTCAGCCGGGTCATTGGCCTCCAGGCTGCTTTTCATTTGCGCCAACATCTGGAACAGGTCAAGATCCCCCTGATCACCGCCCACCGCGGCGCTCCCCACTTCATTGATGACCATGCGGCTATCCGCTCCCAGGGCGATTTCAAAATTATGGCTGTCACCTTGATAGGTTATCGGCTGATAGACCGGAATACTAAAGCGGTCTCCTGCCACCCAGGTTCCCCCCAGGGTCACCTCCACCCCGTCCCCTAAAGCCACCGGGCCTGCCGGAATGACCGCCGGCGCGGTCCAGCTCTGGCCGCCATTTACGGAAAACCGGTAGGTGCCCACCCCGGTCCCACCTCCCGACACCATTTCCACCAGGTAGCTGCGGCTGGCAGTGCCGGTATAGACTCCGCCGGAGACGGCAGTGCCGGTGGACCCGGAATTAAGATGCATCACCGGCGGCTGCACCTGCCAATCTCCTTCTACAAAGGGTGCGGTATCGGTGCGAAAACCTGCCAAAATATGTTTCCCTCCGATTTCGGTGTTCCCCACCTGCATGATTTCTTCCATATATTGCTGGATCTGCTCGGCCGCGGCCTGACGCTGGGAGGCGTTGTACGTTCCGGTGGCCATCTGATTGGCCAGGGCCATACTGACCCGGACTATGTCCGTGATATCCTGCAGTGATGATAAGGTCATGCTCAACCAGGTTTTTCCGGTCTCCAGATTCCGATCATATTGCAGAGTCTGGTTCTCTTCTGTGGTTAACCCCAGGATAGCCCCCACATCAACGGGGCTGTCGCTGATGCTCTGATATTTCTGGCCGGAAGCGATGCTTGCATTTACCCTTTGCAAATCTCCTGCCAATCTTTCCAGATTGCTCTGAATACTGGTAAAAATTGTGGGCATGGTTACCCGCACGGCGATTCTCCTTATTTCTTGAGGGCCAGCAAGGTTTGATAAAGTTCATCGGCCACGGTCACCAGCCGGGCGGCGGCTTGGTAGGCCCGCTGAAATTTCACCAGGTTGGTCATTTCTTCGTCCAAAGATACTCCCGAGACCGCATCCCGCATGGCGGTGAGCTGATTCACCAAACCCTGATAAAAAATTTCCTGACCCTGGGCCTCCTCGGCCTCCAAACCCAGAGACATGACCAACCGCTGATAGGCATCCGCAAAAGTCAAACCATCCGGCCCGACCGGGGCCTCTTCCAGGGCCGCCAAAGCCAGGGCATTGCGGTTGTCCCCTACGGCATGGGCTCCACCGGCATCGATCTGGCCGGCCGCCACCAGGTTGGGATTTTCTAATACCCATGCATTGACGTCTAAAGTATAGGCTTTCGAGCCGGTGAAAAAGGTATTTATTCCCAGGGCGACCAGAATATTGCTGTCGTCTCCGGCGAAGCCGAAGGTGTCAGATGGCAAATTAGCATCTATTTTCAGCGCGTTATCTTCGACAGAGGCGGTGAGGTAGGCGCCCAGGACGGGATGGGTGTTGATGCTCACGACGATGTCATTCAACGACAAGCTTGGGTCTATGGCGATGGCGCCGGCATCCAGAAACTCGCCGTTTCGCTCTATGGATATATTCAAGGTGCCGGCCACGATTTGGTCTCCAAAGGGGAGTCCGGCGGCTGAGACCGGGAGCAGAGGATCAGTTACCGGGTAAGTGCCTTTGATTTCATCGAAAAGCGTCAGGCCGACCCCCTGACTGTGTTGTTGATTGATGGCAAGAATGAAATCATGGGCCAGTTGGTCCAATTCTTGCTGGTACTCGGGAATAACTTCATCGCGCGTCTGGAGCAAAGCAGTAAGCGAACCGCCGGTGAGGATGCTGGTGGGGATGACCTCGGTGGTCCCTCCCGGCCCCTCCCAGATCAGATCCACCGTGTCAGTCGGAGTCACCTGGTAGGTGAGGTCAAAGGACAGCACCCCCTGAACCAGGGGAAGGCCGTTGGGCAAAGAAACACTGAGGGTGCCGTCGCCGGCGGTATAGGTGCTCACCCCGATGAGCTGAGCCAGCCTGGAGAGTTCCAATTGTTGTTGATCGCGTAAATCATTGGCCGCCTGGCCATTGGCTTCGGTTTCGACTATTTCCCGGGTGAGTTCGGCGATGCGGGCGGTATGTTCATTGATCTCTTGTATGGTGGGGCCGACCTCCTGCAATAAAGACAAACGTTCCTGAACCAACTGGTCGGCCCGGGAATTAAAGGCCTCACACAAAGAGAGGGATCTTTGCAGCAAAGCCTGGCGTTCCCCCCCTCCGGAGGGATTGTCAGCCAGGTCATTTAATGATGCAAAAAACAGGGAAAGGAGATCGTTGAGGCCGCCTGACTGGGTCTCATTAAAATAAGTGGCCACCTGTTCCAGCGCCGCGGAGCGGGTTTGGTATTCCGACAACAGGGAGTTTTTGGCGTTCAAACGCGCAGTGATGAACGGATCAAAGGCCCGCTCAATGCCCTGGACCTTAACCCCGGTGCCCAGGGGGCCCCAGGGAGAGGGCACGGCAATGTCGGTGACCAGATTGACCCTTTGGCGGGAATATCCTTCGGTGTTGACGTTGGCGATGTTATGGCCGGTAACCTCAACCCCCAATTGTTCCGCCAAGAGAGCCTTGGTGGCGATTTGCAGGATACCCGAGATTCCTGACATAAGTGCGCTCCTGGTCCGGTTATACCCACATGTTGGGACGAACCTCCTCAGGCCTGGCGGTGAAACAAGGAGTTTGCCAATTTGGCGCCCACTTTACCGGTAAAATGATAAATCCCCGGCGGGGGAGACTGCAAGACGGCTAAAAAATCCTGAATGGTTTCCAGGGCTGCGGTAATGAGCCGGTGGTTGCGAACCTGGGCTTGAGCAGCCTTGTGCTTCAGGCGCTTAAGGATTTCCAGGTCTGGTTCGGTGACTTCGGAAAAATCCTGGCCGCTGGCAGCGTTGATGATTTTTTCCAGGCAATGCTCTTTTTGGGCGGCCAGGGCCAGAATGGCGTCCTCCTGGGAGTTGATCAGAGCCTGCCATTCCCTTTCCAGGCAGTCCAGCAACTCTTTATAGAGGCTTATTTCCTGTTGATGGCTAAATTCTACCTGAGATGATGGGATGTCCTGCATGGCGCTTCTCCATTCGGGACTATGATTCCAGGGAGGCCAGATCCCTGAGGATTTTGTCTGCCAGCCCAAGGCCCCCGCCGGCAGCCAGAGAACGGGCCAGGTGCTGTTCCGCGATACCGAGATACCCCTGATTTTTTTTGGAGGAGGAATTTACAGGTTCAACCATGGTGCGCCTCGACTGTTCCAGGAGCTTCTCCAGGAAAATGGCCTCAACTTCCACGGCGGCCTGGCGACCGCGCTCCCCACCGGGGGCCCCCCCTGCGGTCAGGCCAAGCTGCTTTTGAACACCTGCCGACCCGGGCTGTAGCTGCAACAGCCTGGACAATTCGGCGGTGGCCGAACTCCTGGTGGGGTTGGCCGAGAAAGACCCTGGAGGGCAGGTTCGACAAAGGTCAGCCGGTTTTGACTGAGGTTCTATGTGCCAGTTTTCCCCTTTGCTTAAAGCCGGCAAATGTAAACCGTTTTTGGCCAACATCTCCGAGGTGATCAGCCTGGCCTGGCTTGAGTCCACGTCCACTGCCAGGCCCCTGGGATGCATGGCGTTGGGATGACCGGCCGGCAAGGCCAAAGAGGGCTTTTCCCGATGCACCTGGGCCTGTTCCGCCGGGGTTCTTAGCGTATCGGTAAATATCAGGGGTTGCCGGTAAGTGGTGTAAAAATCCTTGGCCAATCCCTGGAGCTGCTTCTGAAATGAACCCTGCAAGCGGTTGAAACGTCCACTTTTATCAACAAAGGGCTTCCCCTGGCTCCCACTTTGGGGAGAGCTGAGACTCTCGGGGGTCGAGGCCGTTGACGTTGGTATCATGAAGGTCAGTCCTAAATGACTTCCAGTTCCGCCTGCAGGGCGCCGGCCGCTTTAATGGCCTGGAGTATGGCGATGAGGTCCCGGGGCGTCACACCAATGGCATTCAGGGCCTGCACCACCTGGCCGATGTTCACCCCTTCGGGCAGGACCATGAGGCGCTTATCCCCTTCCCCGACCTTGACAGTGCTGTCAGGCACCACGACGGTCTGCCCCCGGGCAAAGGGCAGGGGCTGGGAAACTCTGGGTTTTTCCTTGATCGTGACCATGAGGTTGCCATGGGCGATGGCCACCGTGGACAATCTGACGTTGGAACCCATCACCACGGTGCCGTTTCTTTCATCGAGAACCACTTTGGCTGGATAGTCGGGGGTGATTTCCAGGGTTTCCAGGGAGGCCAGCAGAGGTACAATTTTGTCTTTATAGGTTGGGGGTAATTTGATGGTGATGGTGCCGCCGTCCTGGGAAAGGGCGTAGTTGCCGCGCAGAGCCTGGTTAATGGCGGCCACTGCCCGCTGGGAGGTGGTGAAGTCGGCATCGTGCAGGGAGAGGGTGAAACTCTCCTTATCCAGGAGGTTCAGGGGGACTTCCCGTTCCACCGTGGCCCCGTTGGCGACCCGCCCGGCGGTGGGATGGTTTTTGGTGACGCCGCCGCCGGCCTCGCCGCTGGCCACAAAGCCGCCCACCGCGACGGGCCCCTGGGCCAGGGCGTACACCTGACTGTCCGAGCCTTTCAGGGGTGTGAGAAGCAAGGTCCCTCCTTGCAGACTTTTAGCGTCACCCAGGGAGGAGACCACCACGTCAATTTTGGAGCCCACCCGGGAGAAGGGCGGGAGAAGCGCGGTCACCGCCACCGCGGCGATATTTTTGACTTTCATTTTGTCCAAATTCCCCTTGATGCCGAATTGGGACAGGACGTTCGCCAGTTCCTGGGTATTGAAATCCACGTTGGTGCCGTCTCCGGTGCCGTTCAGGCCCACCACCAGACCATTGCCGATGAGTTGATTGGGCCTCACCCCTTTGAAATTGGCGATGTCTTTCAGGCGAATGGCGGCGGCAGGCTGGACCAAAGGCCCCCCCAGGAGGCTCAGGGTCAGACATACACAAAATAGGCGGCGCAACCTCATGTTTTTCTCCAGGTTTGGGGACCTTGCCCGGCGTCAGCCTGCCATCCTCCGCCGGTTAAAACGGCCAGAGGTGGTCGAAAATGCGTTGGAACCAACCCACTTTTTGCTTGTCGGAGACCACCCCGACCCCGGAGATCATCACCCGGGCCTCGGCCACTTTGGTGGACGGCACCACATTGTTCCGGTCAATGTCCTGGGGCCGGATGATGCCCGTCAGCGTCACCACTTCGGTCTCGTTGTTGATGCGCATCTGCCGCTGACCCTGGATCATCAGGTTCTGATTGGGAAGGACCTGGATGACCCGGGCCGTCAGATAAGAGGTAAAAACGCTCTGGCGTTCGGTTTTGCCCTGGCCCTCGGAGACGTTGCCCACCGTGCCTTCCAGGGCCGTGTCCACGTTGGCCTCCTTATCTGAAAAGGCTTTCATGGGCAAACTGATGCCGAAAAGCGAGTTAATGCCCACCTTGACGCCGGAGTCCCGGCTGGTGGAGGTATTGGCGATTTCACTGGCCTTGTTGGTCTCAGTGATGCTGATGGTGACGACGTCGCCGATGTTGCCGGCGCGGTTATCGGCCACCAGACCGTTCATCTGCCGGGGGGTCCATAAAGAGCCTTCCTCGGGAGGGGCAAAGGGCGACAGGGGTTGGGAGGCTATGGGCACCTCCGGGGAATACTTGGCAGGGGCCAGCGAGGTGCAGCCCGCCAGGCTCAGCGCCAACCACACACACAGACAGGTTTTCCCCAGGTCCGCTCTCATAATTGCACCTTGACGGTTTTGGCGTCGACCACCAGTCCCTGGAATTCTTTTTTGCTCTTGGGGTTAAGCAGGCGGATGGTTTTCCCCAGATAGCCCTGTTCCCGGGCCACCCCCTTGGTGGAGATTTCCAGCCCGTCCTGGTCAAAGACCACGGTTACCAGGTCGCCCCGTTTAATAAGGGGTTGCTGGCTCAGATGCCGGGGGGTGATAATTTCCTGGGGCCCCACGCCTTTGGATAACACATGGCCCACTACCTGCTCCGGGGAGTGAAAAAAGTCGGTGTTCAAGCCGGTCATCTCCCGAGAGATGACCTGAATGTCTCCCGGGGCGATGACATTCTGGGGCCGCAGCGGCCGCACGGCGCACACCACCAGCCTTTTTAGCCGCACCTGGCCGCTCACTTTGAGGCGGTTAATGGGCTGGCCCTCGTGCAAAATAACCATCTCCAGGGTGACATTGCCCAAAAGTTTGTCACTGCGGGGGGAGATGGGCTCGAGGGTCACCTGGGGGGCCGGCAGAATAACCGCTTCCTTTAAGGGAAACACTTCTATGGTCAGGTTGTTGGGGGGGTAAGGACTGTGCTCCTGGACGAAGCGGGTGAACGCCGCGCTAACCTCTTCCCCCTTCAGCAGCACCCCGGTCTGGCGCACCTGGATAGCCGCAGGCAGTTCCGCCGCGTTCAGCAACTCCAGAAGTCCCAGTTGTTCCAAGCGGTATCGGAGAAATTCCTGGGTCAGGGTGTAGACCTCCCCGGGGGGAGGCGCGGTCCAGATCGGCACTTTGCCGCATTTCTGGGCCAGATCAGGAGGCAGCTCCGCCAGGTGGGACAGGGTGATATACTCCCCGGCCACCTGGGCTTCGCTTTTATAGGCGAAAGAGCCGTGGGCCTGGTCCACCCCGAACACCAGCCCCAGCCACAGCAGCAGGAACAAACTCAGACGCAGACGCCGCATGACTCGTCACCTCCTTAGGCCTTCAGGTGGTAGGCCCGCTCCAGCATGGAGTCGGCGGTCTGAATGGCTTTGGAATTCAGTTCGTAGGCCCGTTGGGTGATGATCATGTTGACCATCTCCTCCACCACGTTGACGTTGCTGACCTCGAGATAGCCCTGGGCCAGGGTGCCCACCCCGTCAACCCCCGGTTGGCCTTCCACCGCCTCTCCGGAGGCTTCGGTGGGCAAAAACAGGTTGCGTCCTTCGCTGCTCAGGCCGGCCTGATTGGGAAAGGTGTACAGATTGAGCTGGCCGGTGCTCAGGGGTTTGTTATCCGGGCCGTAGGCGGTGATCTTGCCGTACTGGTCCACCGAAACATAGGTGGTTTTTTGATCGATGCTGAATTCCGGCTGGATGCGGGAGCCGTCGGGGGTGGTCAGGAAGCCGTCTTTATCGATCTTCAGGTTACCCGCCCGGGTGTAGTACTCAATGCCGTTGTTCATGACCTTGAAGAAGCCCTTGCCCTCGATGGCCAGGTCAAACTCATTTTCGGTATGGACATATTCCCCCTGGGAAAAGATCTTGGAGATGCCCACTGGCCTCACCCCCAGGCCGATCTGCTGGCCTATGGGCATCTGGCCGCCCGAAGGGAGTTCTCCGCCCGCCGGGCGGATGGTTTGGTACATCAAATCCTGGAAGTCTCCCCGGCTTTTCTTGAAGCCGGTGGTGTTGACGTTGGCCAGGTTGTTGGCAATGACATCGAGGCGCAATTGCTGCGCCCCCATGCCGGTTGCTGCCGAAAACATTCCTCGAAACATAACCTAGTCCTCGTTGGTTAAACTTTCTGACCGATTTCCTCCACGACTTTGCGGTCCGCGGTCACAAAGGTCTCCAAGAGTTTCAAGTAAGACTCGTACCGCCGATTGAGGTCAATGAGGGCCACCGACTCCGTCACTAGGTCCACATTGCTCATCTCAATGTTGCCCTGGAGGACCTGAGTGTTTTCCGCGTCCACCTCTTCCCCGGCCAGGGGCCCGGGGACCAGAAGGTTATGGCCCTCAGGTCGAAGCTCCTGGGGGTTGGGGAAATTCACCACCACGATTTGATCCGACAGGTTTTTGTCCATGTGGATGCCGCCCTCCTGGTCAAAGCCAAACATCTTGTCCCGGGCGTCCAGGGTGAGGGGGCCGTTTTTGCCCATGACCGGGTGGCCTTCCACGGTCACCAACTGGTATTCGGCGTTCAGGGTAAAGCCGCCATCCCTGGTATAGCGGATCCCCCGGGGGGTTTGCACCTTAAAAAATCCCGGCCCCTGAAGGGCCAGATCAGTCTCGCTGCCGGTTTCGTGCAGGGACCCCTGGCCCAAATCCCGGCTGACCACGTCCACGTAAAAAGGTCCCTCGACATCGCCGTTCACGGTCGGGGTCGGGGGGGCCACCTGCCAGTTGTTGTACAGTTCCCGCTTAAACCCCTTGGTGCTGGCATTGGCCAGGTTTTGGCTGACCATTGCCAGTTCCCGGGTGGCGCGCACTCCCATATATGCCGCCATGTTTAAGCCGATGTCCATATCCACCCTCCTTAGCTTGGCCAGCGCTCGGGGCGCTTGCCAATCTCATTTTGCAAAGGCAATGCCAACCACTATCTTGTTAATATTGTTAGTGAATAATTATATACTGCGCTTTCTCCCGGGAAAAACTTGCCTATCCCGAGAGAGACGCGCCTCTTGCAAATTGCTTCTTTTCGAAGATAATTTTCATCAATGGAGCAGATTCGTCTTTTCGGCGTCAGGTGGCAGGAGGTAGCCGCGGCCCTGGGGCGGGGAGACCGGGAGATCCATCTTGCCGGCCTGACCCCGTCAGCGGGGGCCTATCTGCTCAGCCGCCTGGCCCGGACCTTGAGCCGTCCCCTTCTGCTGATCGCCCCCGACGGCGATCTGGCGGAGGTTTTTCTGAAAGACCTGAGCTTTTTCGGGGGAGCGGGTTTTACCTCCCAGAGCCCCTGGTCCCTGCTGCGGGCCTTTCCGGCCCATGAAATCCTGGATTTACGGCCCCTGGGCATGGACGCCGAGGTCAGCGCCGCCCGGCTGGCCGCGGCCTATCTGGCCCTGACCTCCCGGGATCCGGTCTTTTGGGTGGCTGCCGCTGCGGCCCTGCGGGAGAAATTGCCCCCACGGGATCGCCTTCAGGAGGCCTGGACCTATCTGGTGAGCGGCGAAGAGATCCCCCGCCGGGATTTTTTGGGACGATTGCAAACCCAGGGGTATGAGCGCCGCCCGTTGGTGGAGGAACGGGGGGAGTTCAGCGTCCGGGGCGGCATCATCGACCTTTTCCCGCCCCTGTACGAGCAACCGGTGCGCCTGGAGTTCTGGGGAGACGTCCTGGAGTCCATCCGGTTTTTCGATCCGGCCAGCCAGCGCTCCCTGACCTCCCTGGAGGACCTGGTGCTGCTGCCCGCCAGCGAGGTCATCCTGGACGAAGCCGCCCGGGAGCAGGCCCTGCAGGGCCGCAACAAACGCCGGGATCCCCGCTTTTGGCACCATGTTCAGGAAGGCCTCCATTTCTCCGGCATCGAGCGCCATCTGGCCGAATTTTATCCCGAACCCCAGACCCTCTGGGATTACCTGCCCCCGGAAACCCTGGTGGTGGAATGGGACCCCCTGAATATCGCGCAAACCGTGGAAAAGCTGGCCGGCGAGGCCGCGGCCGAAAACCCCGGCATGCTGGACGAGGTTCCCTGGGAGGCCAGGCGGGCGCCCTTCGCGGCCCTGTCCTGCCACGTCCTGCCCCTGGGCGAGCCTCAAGGGCCGGCGCGCCTGGTCATCCAGACCGGCGGCAACCAGGAACTGGCCCGGGAACTGGCCGCAGCCGGGGGCGACGACGGGCGGGTGGTGCCGGCCCTGGCCCAACGGCTCCTGGACTGGCAGGATCACGGCCACCATGTGGTGCTGGTTTCCATGAACCGGCACCGGGCCCAGCGCCTGGCCCAACTTTTGGCGGAGGAGGAGCTGAGGTGCGACCTCAACCCCGCGCCGGACTGGGAAGCCCCCCGGTTGGTGGAAATCACCACCGGGGAAATATCGGGCGGCTTCCGCCTGCCCGCGGCCGGCCTCATCGTCCTCACCGAGGATGAGGCCCTGGGCTACCGCCCCCAGGGGCGCCGCCGCCGGGAGACCCGGCCGCCCCAGTTTCTCACCTCTTTGGAAGACCTCCAGGAAGGTGATTTTGTGGTCCATGTTGACCATGGGATCGGCATCTATCGGGGGCTGGTCAAATTAGAGGCCGGCGCCGGGGTCAACGACTTCCTCGAAATGGAATACCACCACAGCGACCGCCTCTTTCTGCCGGTGGACCGCCTCAATCTGGTGCAAAAATACCTGGGCGTGGAGGGGGCCGCGCCCAAGGTTGACCGCCTGGGGGGCAAATCCTGGGAGCGGGTCAAAAAGCGGGTGAAAAAGGCGGTGGAAAAGATCGCCCGGGAACTGGTGGACCTCTACGCCGCCCGCCGGGTTCTGCCGGGCCACGCCTTTTCCCCCCCCGACCCCACCTTCCGGGAGTTCGAAGCCACCTTTGCCTTTGAGGAGACCCAGGACCAGCTCCAGGCCATCCAGGACGTGCTGGAAGACATGCGCACGGACAAGCCCATGGACCGCCTCATCTGCGGCGACGTGGGCTACGGCAAGACCGAGGTGGCCCTCCGGACCGCGTTCAAGGCCGCCATGGACGGCTTTCAGGTGGCAGTCCTGGTGCCCACCACGGTGTTGGCGGAGCAGCACTACGACACCTTCGCCAAACGCCTGGCCCCCTACCCTCTGGTGGTGCAGGTGTTGAGCCGCTTCAAGTCGGCGGCTGAGCAGAAGCGCATCGTCCAAGAAATCGCCGCGGGTAAGGTGGACATCGTCATCGGCACCCACCGCCTGCTTTCCCGGGACGTCAGCTTCCGCAATCTGGGGCTGCTGATCATCGACGAGGAACAGCGCTTCGGGGTGAAGCAGAAGGAAAGACTCAAGGAATGGCGCCGCACGGTGGACGTCCTGACCCTGACCGCCACCCCCATTCCCCGCACCCTGCAGCTCTCCCTGGCGGGATTGAGGGAATTGAGCCTGATCAACACCCCCCCGGAAAACCGCCGGGCCATCCGCACCTATCTGTGCCGGCCGGAAAAAGCGGTGATCCAGGCGGCCATCCGCCGGGAATTGGGCCGCCAGGGACAGGTCTTTTTCGTGCACAACCGGGTGCGCAACCTGGGCACCTGGGCCCGCTACGTCCAGGAAATGGTCCCCGAGGCCAGGGTGGCCATAGCCCACGGCCAGATGCCGGAGCGTCAGCTGGAGCAGGTCATGGTGCGTTTCTGGCGGGGCGAAGTGGATGTCTTGGTGTGCACCGCCATCATCGAAGCCGGCCTCGATATTCCTGCGGCCAACACCATCATCATCAACCGGGCCCACGCCATGGGGCTGGCCCAACTCTACCAGCTCCGGGGCCGGGTGGGCCGCAGTCAGGCCCAGGCCTACGCCTATCTTCTGGTCCCCGAGGAGGCGGCTCTGCCGTCCGAGGCCCAGAAGCGCTTAAAAGCCCTCATGGAGTTCACCGAGTTGGGGAGCGGCTACAAAATCGCCTTTCACGACCTCCAGATCAGGGGCGCGGGCAACCTGTTGGGCCAGGCCCAGTCGGGACATCTGGCCGATGTGGGCTATGAGCTCTATCTGCAGCTCCTGGAGGAGGCCATCCGGGAATTTAAAGGGGAGACCCCGGAAGAGCTGGCCCCGGAGCCGGAAATCCGCCTGCCGGTGCCAGCCTACCTGCCGGAGGACTATGTCCCGGATATTCAGCAGCGCCTGGCCCTCTACCGTCGCCTCTCCGGCCGCCTGCCCGCGGCCCAGGTGGACGAACTGGAAGAGGAGTTGCTGGACCGCTTCGGGCCGATTCCTCCGGAAGGGCGGGAGCTGCTCCGGGTGGTGCGCACCAAGGAGCGCCTGCGCCTCCTGGGCATCAAGCGCCTGGAAGTTCAGGACGGCACTGCCGTGGTGCAGTTCGCCGCACCCGAACGCCTCGATCTGGAGCGGCTGCTGAAACTCCTGAAAAAACAGCCGCAAATTTTTCGGCTGAGCCCCGATCAGACCTTGAGACTGCGGCTTCCCGAGGAGGATTCTCCCTGGTCCGGCCTGGAAATCTGCTTGAAAGAATTGGAAACTTTTGTTAAGGGGGAATAAAGGGGAAAAATATGCAGGCCAAAAGAATACGCCGGATTCAGGTGTTGTTCCTCTGCGGCCTCTGGTGCTTCATGTTGGTGAACGCGGCCGGCGCCAAGGTGGTGGAGCGCATCCTGGCAGTGGTCAATGATGAAGTGATCAGCCAGTCCGAAGTGGACCAGATGGCCAAGGCCTACCAGGCCCAGGCCGGTTTGAACATGCCTGTGGGGAGTGGCAAGGACCTGCAGCAGCAGCTTCTTGAGGCGCTCATCATGCAGAAATTGGCCAAAGCCGAGGCCAAACGCCGGGGCATCGCCATTTCCGACAAAGAACTGGAAAAGGCCTTCGAGGGGTTCAAAAAGCAGAACGACATCCCCAATGACGAAGCCCTGGCCCAGGTGTTGGCCAAAAACGACACCACTGTCCAGGCCTTTAAACAGCAACTGGCGGACAAAATGCTCCAGGACCGCCTCCTGGCCATCGTGGCCGGAGGCAAGGTGGTGGTCACCGAAAGTGAAGTGCGCCGGTTCTACGATCAGGAATATCCCAAAGTCGGGGGCAAGCAGCTTCACCTGAAGATCTTGGATATGCCCTTCCCGCCGGGGGCCTCCGAGGCCCAGAAAGATGAGGTCAAAAAGAAGGCGGAATTGATCCTCCAGGAGCACCGCCAGGGAGCCTCCTGGGACGCCCTGCGGGAAAAACACGCCATTTTGGTGCAGGACTTGGGATTTGTCTCCGACGTGGACCTGGACCCTGAGCTGGCCGGCTTTCTCTCCAAGGTAAAAACCGGAGACACGGCCCCGGTTCAAACCCTGAAGGGCTTCCAGTTGGTGCAGGTGGTGGATCGGCGGGAGGGCCGCAGCCGTTCCTTCGAGGAAGCGGCCCCGGAAATCCGCAACCTCCTGCAGCGCCGGGAAATGGAAAAAGTCTTTCAGGAGTGGATCAAAGGACAGCGCCAGCGGGCTCACGTCAAGATCATGAAGTAGCCCCAGCCCTGTTGTACGGTTTTCGGGAAAAGGTCTTGCAAAAGGGTTTTATTTTGTCATCCTGAACGAAGTGAAGGATCTCAAGCTGTTGAAAATACGAGATTCGCTTCGCTCAGAATGACAACTTCTCATCCTATTGAATTTTTCAATAAGTTCAATAGGTTAAGCCTGGCAAAGCCCCCTAAATCCCCCTTTAGAAAAGGGAGACTTCTGCGTGCCGGTGTATCGAACCCCCCTTTTTTAAAGGGGCAGGGGGGATTTGTATTTTACTCTGATTCTAATATATGCAACCAGATACCTGTTCCATCCGAGACCTCGATGGCCATGTGGGAGAAATCGTCACCCTCAGGGGTTGGGTGACCCATCTGCGCTCCAGCGGCAAGGTGCGCTTCGTAGTCCTCCGGGACGGCACCGGCCTGGCCCAGGGCGTCTTGGTGAAGGGCCGCTTGCCGGAGGAGGATTTTGCCGCGTTCGAGCGCCTCACCCAGGAGTCGTCCCTCGTCCTCACCGGCCTGGTGAAGGCCGAACCCCGTGCCCCGGGGGGCTTTGAGCTCGAGGTGACCGGCCTCACGCCTGTGGCCATTGCCCAGGACTACCCCATTTCCCCCAAGGAGCACGGGGTGGGGTTTCTCATGGACCACCGCCACCTGTGGCTCAGGTCCCCCCGCCAGCAGGCCATTTTGCGCATTAGGGACGAGGTCGCCCGGGCCTGCCGGGATTTTTTCCATGAGCAGGGCTTCATCCTGGTGGACACCCCCATCCTCACCCCCACAGCCTGCGAAGGCACCACCACCCTGTTTGAGACCGATTACCTGGACCGGGGCAAGGCCTATCTCTCCCAAAGCGGCCAGCTGTATCTCGAGGCCGCGGCCATGGCTCTGGGCAAGGTCTATTGCTTCGGCCCCACCTTTCGGGCGGAAAAGTCCAAGACCCGCCGCCACCTCACCGAATTCTGGATGCTGGAGGCCGAAGCGGCCTTTTTCACCTTAAATGACGTCATGGACCTGGCCGAGGCCCTGGTGCGCAGCATCGTTCTGCGGGTGCTGGAGAACCGCCGACCCGAGCTCGCCCTCCTGGAGCGGGAGACGGCAACCCTGGAAGCCGCGGCCGGCCCCTTTCCCCGCTTAAGTTACGCCGAGGCCCTGGAACGCCTTAAGGCCAAAGGCGTGGAGGTCCCCTGGGGGGAGGATTTCGGGGGGGACGAGGAAACCGTGCTCTCGGAGCTCTTTGACCGGCCGGTGCTCCTGCACCGCTACCCCCTGTCCTGCAAGGCCTTTTACATGGAGGCCGACCCCGCCGACCCGCGCCTGGCCTTGTGCGTGGACATGCTGGCCCCGGAGGGCTACGGCGAGATCGTCGGCGGCTCTCAAAGGGTGGCCGACCTGGATATTCTGCTGGCCCGCCTGGCGGCGCATAACCTCCCCCAGGAGCCCCTGGAGTGGTACCTGGACCTGAGGCGCTACGGCAGCGTGCCCCACGCCGGCTTCGGCCTGGGAATCGAACGGGTGGTGGCCTGGCTCTGCGGCCTAAAACACGTCCGGGAGGCCATCCCCTTCCCCCGGCTTATAGATCGACTGTATCCTTAAGAGCTTTCTTATTGAGGGACATTAGGTCCCTGCCTTCCTGGACAAGCTATTTCCATGGGCAAATCATCCTTCTTCCGCCTCCAGGCCCTGGTTTTCACCCTGGTGGCCGCGGGCATCACCAATATATACCTCACCCAGCCGGTGCTCCCCATCATCCAGCAGGAGTTCGGGGTGAGCGCCGCCACGGCCTCCCTGACGGTGTCGGTGGTGATCCTGGGGATCGCCCTGGCGAATTTGCCCTTCGGTTATTTGTCCGACCGCTACCCGGTGCGCCGCCTCATCGGCCTGGGCGCCGCGGCGGTGGCCGCCGCCGGCCTCGCCTGCGCCGCCACCCATTCTTTTTCGATGCTGGTGGGATTTCGCTTTGTCCAGGGCCTGTTCATCCCGG